>JARFQW010000174.1 GCA_029287575.1 Gammaproteobacteria bacterium
TCGCGGTAGTCGTAGCGGCTCGGGTAGAAGTGTTTGGAAATAAACACCCGAACCTCTGAGCGCACCCGGCTGGAAAGCAGGATGATCGCCAAAAGCACAACGGCTCCGAACAGGAAGAGCGCCTGGAGTGCACCTCCCCACGTGCCACCGAGGAGACGTATACCGTATCCGGCCGCCGCCATTGCCAGAAGATAGGCGCCCACGCCCATGAGCGCGGCGGTATAGAAAGTGACGTGTCGTGATACGGAGAGATCCGGTTCATAGCGGCGGCTGCGTCGCACCGCCACGAGCAACATGGGCACAACGAGGGCATTCGCGAACCCCCGGATGGCCCAGAGATCCGCATGAATCGCCCTGAACAAGAGCGCATGGGAGTACAGGAACAGGTCATAGGCGAGAATTGCGCCGATGCCCAGGAGGAGGAACTTGAGAACCCAGCGCTGGCGGGAATCTGCATTCCTGAATATCTGCTCGACCATGACAAGACCGAAAACGGCCGAGCCGAGCCCCAGAGGGATGAGCGTGAAGCCCGTGGCCGGGCCAGAGCCCAGGAACGGCGTGGCGGCCAGGGCAACCAGGGTGCCCGCGTAGGCTGCGAGCCGCGCAAGGCCGCCAACCGAAAACGCGCCTTCCCGTGGAATCATCCCGGCCAGGAGGATGAGCCAGGCGGCATCCCGGATGATCTCCGCCAGGTAGATCTGCTGAACGGTGAATGGGACACCCTGGACCCACAGGGCGTTGATGCCGGCCCACGCGGCGGAGATGAGACCGGCAACAATCAACAGGATCCGGACCGCCCGCCCGCCCGGGCGGAAGATGCAATAGATTCCCAGGGCCGCGAAGGCCACTGCGGCCAGCGCGTATCCGACAATCGCCAGGTTCATTCTCCTGAGGTCCTGCAGGGGTTCATGATCAACCCATCCTGGATCTTCCGATCAGGTTGCCGGTATCGACGGGCCGGCAACGCAGACAGTGTCCGTGCGTGGGAAAACGTCCCCCATGAACGCAAACGGCCATGACGGAAAGTGTACACCCCGTCGACACTCACTGTCGGCTCCGGGGACACCCCATTCGTGAAAATGCGACACGAGTCACAATCGGGCCTGCGGCACGCGGCGGCGCGGGAATCGGGCCTGGCGCGTTCGAGGCGATTCCGCCGGATTGGCCCCGGCAATGATTCGACCCCAGAACACCCGGGTGGGCCTTCCTTCCTACCTTCGAAACGTCCCAGGACTGCTCACGGAATAGCCCTGTCGCCGGCGGAGGGATTATTTCAGCGAATCCCCAGGCCGGCGATCACTCATCGCCGGTGCCTTCCGCGGGCAATCGGGAGTGGGAAATCGGGCAACCGGGGCGTGGGAGCCTCGGCCCGTGCCAGTAAACCCGTGTCAATAAAAAAGGCCCGCATTGCTGCGGGCCCGGATGGTTTTCGCCCTTTATTGTTGGTTCTGTTGCCGGCGAGGCCGTAATTCGCCGACGGGCATTTTCGCAAGGCCACCGGGTCAGAGGCCGTATTCCTTCCCGGCAGGCTTTGGGACTCTGGATCGGCGCCGTTCCCCCCAGAAGGCAGTCCGATCAGTCCCTGCCCCGGAGGTAGCAGGATTCATGCCAGCCTCGGCACAGACCGGCAAATCGGCGGGTTTTGACGAATTCAGTCTCTGGACCGTCTGGCCAGGTGTAAAAAGCGCCGACGGAAAATATGCATTATGTCAACAACTTCCGGCGGATTCGGATTCACGGCTGAATGCGTGGATTGCCCGCATGCGCTGCTCACCCCGGATCGGCCGTCGGTCCTCCTTACATACGCGCCGGAGACGTGCCCCAAACCCGCGAAAAACCCGTGACGCGGTTCCGACGTTATGACACGGACACAGGTTAATCTGAGTAATTTCAGTGCGTTAAAATCTAGATTCTTATGTAAATTATCAACTATGGCATATCCCTTGCTGCACCAGGGCAGGACCCGCCGGCCCGGTTCGGATGACCAGGCCAGGACCGATTGCAAAGGAGCAGCAAGGATGAACAGCAAGTCGATTTTTCTTCTCGGGGCCCTGGCCCTCACCTCAGTCCCGCTGACCAGCCTGGCTACCCCGGTCAATGTGTCCGGCGCCAATGGCGAGGCCACCCTGCAGGAAATCCTCGACGACCTGGTGGTCGCCGGCGGTGCACCCAATGTGCAGACGGACCAGTACGCCTCCGACGAGATCTGGGAGCACGCCAACAGCGGAAATGCCAGCGCCACGATGATTATCGAGCTGGCCGGGTTCCGGAACCGCAATATTCTGGGCATCTACGACACGGCGAATCCCGACAACTACGTCACGCTGTTTGACGGCGCCGACGGCTCCGGCGCACGGGCCGGCATTTCCCGGACGTACAACGGCACCAACTACACGTACACGATTGGCGACCTGGACACGTACGCGCTGATGGGCCAGATGGTGACCGACTCGCCGACCTTTGGCTTCTTCCTCCTGACGCCCCAGAACAACATGTTCTATTCCGAGGCCTCCCGGAATGCCGATGGCGCCGACCACATGGTCGCCTACCAGGGCCAGGGCCAGACAGTTAACCTGCCGACCGTTGGGCAGCTGCCATGGAACGGCAACGGGTTCATCCTGGCCTGGGAGGACCTGATGGCGTCGAGCTGGGACTACGACTACAACGACATGGTGCTGATGGTGGAGTCGGTGACCGGCGTCCCGGAGCCTGCCTCCCTGCTGCTCCTGGCCACCGGCCTGGCCGCCTTTCGATTCTCCCGGCGCCGGTCGGCTTCGAGCTGACCGGCCATCGCCGACTCGTGAATCCCCGGGACGGTTCGGCAGCATGCACTCGGCCTCGCGGACGCGCGGCTGAATTATTAGCGGCTCCCCTTCATCACCCGGCCTTTGGGTATAATTGGGGAAGTTCGACAACCGAAGGCTGCAATCCGGTTGCCCCCTCCTGAATCGGTGACCCACATGGACGTGTTTCGTAGCGTTTTCCTGCTGGCCGTGGTCCTTACGGCCGCCTTGGCGTCTCCAGCCGCCCTGGCCGAGCCAGATGCCCGGGATGACGTGGTCAGCGTCAACGAGGGCGGATCCGTTTCCGGGAACGTGCGGGACAATGATTCCTTCGGCGACGACGAGACGTTCCGGGCGGTTTCCGGGCCGGCCCACGCCACCAGTTTTACCCTCTCAAGCGACGGAAGTTTCTCGTATATCCACAATGGATCGGAGACGACGGCCGATGCCGTAGTCTATGAATTGCAGGACGACGAGGGCGCCGACCGGGCGACGCTCAGCCTCATCATCCAGCCGCAGAACGACCCGCCGGTGGCGGTGGACGACACCCTCACGGTCGACGAGGGCGACGCCGGCTCGGTGGCCGTCCTCGCCAACGACACGGATCCGGACGGCGACAGCCTCTCGGCACGCGTCGTCAGGCAGCCCCAGCACGGCGATGCGGTGCAGGTGGGCGACACGATCAGCTACCGGCACGACGGCTCGGAAACCACGTCGGATTCCTTCACGTACGAAGCATCGGACGGCCAGGGCGGAACCAGCGTGGCCACCGTCTTTGTCACTATCCGGCCGGTGAACGAAACCCCGGTGGCCGTGGACGACAACATTACCGTGGACGAAGGCGCCACCGCCTCCGGCAACGTGCTGGCCAACGATCTCGATTCCGATGGCGACACGCTGCAGGTCCGGCTGATCTCGGGACCGGCCCATGCGCCGGGCTTCCAGCTGCAGGCCAACGGATCGTTCACGTATCCCCACGACGGCTCGGAGACGGTCAGCGACGAGTTCACCTACGAGGCCTTCGACAGCGGCGGTCTCTCGGCACAGGCCCGGGGCATCATCACCATCCGGCCGCGGAACGACGCGCCGGTCGTCGTGGCGCCGATCCCGGACCAGCAGGCAGTCCAGGGCCAGGCCTTCAGCCTGAACGTCTCGGGCAACTTCTCGGACCCCGAGGGCGATGCCCTGACCTTCAGCGCCTCCGGGCTGCCCAGCGGGCTGTCATTCAGTTCGGCCGGGCAGTTTTCAGGGACGGTGAACCAGAGCGGCAATTTCACCATCACTGTCAGGGCCGAGGACCGCTCCGATGCCGACGTGACCGATCAGTTCACCCTTAGCGTGTCGGACAACGAGCCCCCCCGCATCGTGGGCCAGTCGCCCATCACCACCCTGGAGGAGACCCCGATCACGATTCGTCGCCAGGACGTGGAGATCGATGATCCGGACAGTCCCCCCGGACAACTCACCATTACGGTGCTCTCCGGCGCGAATTACACGCTGGTGGGCGACAACCGGATCGAGCCGGCCGAGGACTTTTTCGGCAATCTCAGCGTACGCCTGTTCGCCAGCGACGAGGTGCAGGACGGACCGCTGGGCTCGATCACCGTGTCGGTGACCAACGTCCAGGACGACCCGGTGGCCGTCAACGACTCGGCGATCGTGGACGAAGGGAAAAGCGTGACCGGCAATGTGCTGGCCAATGACAGCGATCCTGACGATGACGATCTCACGGCGAGGATCGACAGCAATCCCGATCACGGCCGGGTCACGCTGCAGGCAAACGGCACCTTCACCTATACCCATGACGGGTCCGAGACCAAGGATGACTCGTTCGAGTATCTGGTGGACGACGGCAACGGCAACACGGACCGGGGCCGCGTCGACATTACCGTGCGGGAGGTCAATGACGCGCCCACCGCCGTGGATGACGCCATTACGGTGGCCGAGGGTACCCGAATCACCCGCAACGTCACGGACAACGACAGCGATCCGGAGAACGACGACCTGGAGGCCCGGCTGATCGAGGATGTCAGCCACGGCACCCTGGAGCTGCGCCGGGACGGCCGGGCCATCTACACCCACGATGGCTCCGAAACCACCGAGGACCAGTTCGTCTACGAGATCGAAGATGAAGGCGGACTCACGTCACGTGCGACCGTCCGATACACGATTACGCCGGTCAACGATGCCCCGACAGTCACCGGGCTGGCGCCCGGCGTGGTGCTGACAACGCCGGAGGAAACCAGCCTGACGATCGCGGTTTCCGACATCGAGTTCGAGGACGTGGATACCACGGATCCGGCCGCCTTCAGTGTTCAGCTCCAGCCCGGGTCTGATTTCACGG
>JARFQW010000196.1 GCA_029287575.1 Gammaproteobacteria bacterium
CGGTGGCACTGGCTGCAGTTGGTATGCAGGTAGGCGCGGGCCCGGAAACCCAGGTCGGCAGAAACGTCGGCCGGATCTGTCAGCATCGGCAACTCCTCCGGGTCTCCCGGCAGCGGGTCGGCGAAGAAACCGATGTGCTCGAGTGTGGTCAGCTGGTTGGCCGTTCGGCCGGTGGAGGCATAGGTCAGCTCGCCGTTTTGCTGCGCGGTCTCCAGCCCGAGGGACACACCCGCGGCCTCGGTATGGCATTCCAGGCACTGGCTCTCGCCGGGATAAATCCAATCCTGTCCGTCGATGTTCCTGACCAGGCCGCCACGAACCCGGGTTGCATCCGTGCCAGCTTCGTTCCAGGCATAGGTATAGCCCGCCCAGTCGCCGTCCGGATGGCGCATCAGCAGGCGCGTCTCGACCGCACGCCCGGCCAGCTCGAACTGCTTGACCAGCACGCTGCCCACCGGGAACTGCCAGTCGCCAGCGCCGTCGATTTCGATCACGGTGTTGTCCGGCAGACCGATCCAGCGCTGCTTGTCCGCGCCGTCCGACCAGAACGGCGCATTCAGCGTGTAAGGCACAAGCCCCGGAGCGGGCCGTGTGGCGTCGCCGGCTGCCGTGCAGCCGGTCTCGCTCAGGAGTTCGGCCACCGGATCCTCTCCTCCGCCGCCGGCGCTCGCCAGCACCCGGAGATCGCCGCCGAAATTCACGACATAGATCTCGCCGTCCGCGCCCTGACCGAACGAGGCAATGTTCAGGTTCGAATCGACGAGTTCCTCCAGCGCAGGCGCGCCGCCGCCGTCGGTCAGGGCCCAGATCCGGCCGGAGCCGAAGTCGCCGAACACATATCGGCCGGACAGGGCCGGCATCGAGCTGCCCCGGTAGACGTAGCCGCCAGTGATGGAGTTGCCCACGCTGTGGCTGTATTCGGCCACCGGCTCGACGAGGCCGCCGACGGCACAGTTGGCCGGCTGGAAATCATGCGCGCCCTCCCGGCAGTCCCAGCCGTAGTTGCCGCCGGCCTCCACCCGGTCCACCTCCTCCCAGGCCCCCTGGCCCACGTCGCCGGCCCAAAGCACACCGGTGGCCGTGTCGAAGCTCCAGCGCCAGGGATTGCGGAAGCCCCAGGCGAAAATTTCGGGGCAGGCCGCCGTGTTGGCGCCGGGTCCGCAGACCGGGTTGGCGGCGAACGGATTGTCCGGCGGTATCCGGTAGGCGGGTACGGGCCAGGGCACGCCGCGCACGTCCAGCCGCAAAAACGACCCGAGCAGGCGAGTGGTGTCCTGGGCCCGGTTATTGGGATCGCCGGCGCTGCCGCCGTCGCCGAGCCCCAGGTAAAGAAACCCGTCCGGCCCGAAGTCGATGTAGCCGCCGTTGTGGTTGTCGAAATCCTGGTTCACCGTCAGCAAGACTTCCTCGGTCCAGTTGCCCGGGCTCTCCGGATCATCGGGCACGAAGCGCGACACGACCGAACGCATGCCGCCGCCACCGTTGTCCGTATAGGACAGGTAGACCTCCGCCGTCGCGGGCCAGTCGGGATCGAAGGCCAGACCCAGAAGGCCGCCTTCGGAGCGATCGTTTACCTGCCCGGCAATGTCCAGCCAGACGGGCGCGGCGGTGGCGGCGGGATCGTCGGCGAAGACCCGGACCCGGCCGCTTTTCTCCAGCACGAACCAGCGGCCGTCGGCGGGCGGCGCTTGCACCAGGCCCGTGGGCTGGACAAAGTCCGGCAGACCGGCGAATGCGGGCGCCAGCGTCACCTCGGCGTCACCGGTTCCTCGCGGCGGCGCGACGCAGGTCGTATTGGACGGGCGTTCGTCCAGGCCGACAACGGGCTCGGGCTGGGCCACGTCGTTGTCACGAATAACGCCCGCGGCTTCGGCGGTACCCAGGCTCGCGTTCACCGGATTGGACAGGCGCAGGGTCAGGGTCTCGTCGGACTCGACCTCGCTGTCGTCGAGCACGCTGACACGGACCGATGCGGCCATGGTTCCGGCGGGGATCGTGAGCGTGCCGCTGGTGGACAAGAAGTCCGAACCGGCTTCGGCCGTCCCGGCCTCGCTGCGATAGTCCACCGTAACCAGCGTGCCGGCGGGCGAGGACAAGGTGACCGGAAACACCAGATCCGCGGAATCGACAGACTCCTCCGCACTCGCCGGGCCAATCGAGACAGTCGTCACCGCCGGCGCCGGATTGCCGCTGCCGCCACCGCCACCGCCACCGCCACCGCAGGCCGAAAGGGCCGCCAGCGGGAGAGCGACCAGAATTCTGATCAGCGTCGACCCGGCAGCGCCGGAGTCGCGGGTCCGGTAGCGGTGCTCGTCTTTCAGGATCATGTCGTCTCCAGCCCGCATGCCGGGCGCAAGGCCTCTCGTGCGACGGCGCGGCCTGGAGAGTCAGACCGCCCGGTAGCGCGTGAGTTGCCGATTCTAAGCGAGGTTTTGACGGTTTTGCCGCGAACGAGCCCTTAGCGGACGCTCCCGCGTCCGATGCCATATCCTTAATCCATTGATTCGGCGGAACTTGGTGCGAGGGTGGGTGATCGGCTTCGGAACCCATAGAATCATGGGCTGACCCGGGCCTTATCCTCTCTACATGTCCACTGACCTCTCCCAGCGCATGATGGCCGCGATCCGGGCCCACCAGGGTGGAGACCTGGGGGCTGCGGAGGCTGCATACCGCGCTGTCCTGGCAGCGTACCCCGAACAGCCGGATGCGCTGCACTACCTCGGTGTGATTGCCTATCAACAGGACGATCTCGACCAGGCCGCACGGCTGATCGGCCAGGCGCGCCAGCTCAAGCCGGGGGATCCGGCCGTGGCTGCCAACCTGGGCCTGGTCTACCAGGGTCAGGGCCGAGGGGCCGAAGCAGAAGCGCAGTTCGAGGCATCCCTGGATCTCGAACCGCGCCAGCCCGAGGCCTGGTTCAATCTCGGTCTTGGCCGGATGCAGCGGCACCGCTACCCCGAAGCCTGCGATTGCTTTCGCAGAGCGCTCGGGCTCAACGACGGCCACGTCCAGGCGCGGCGACACCTGGGGCTTGGGCTGCTGGCGCTGGGTCAGGGCGGCCCGGCGGCCGAGGCGCTGTCGAGCTGTGTAGAACACGCCCCGGACGATGCCCGGCTGAAGTTCGAGCTGGGGCGGGCCCGGGAACTGGCGGGAGACCTCGACAAAGCGGCGGAAGCCTTCGAAACGGCATCGGAGAGCGAAACGGAGATCCGACCAAAGGCGCTGAGCCGGCTGAGCGTCGTACGACGCCGGCAGCACCGGCTGGACGATGCGCTGGCGGCCGCTCGCACGGCGGTTGCCGGCGATGCCGATGATCCCGATGCCCTGCGCAGCCTCGGGCATTGCCTGAAAGCACTGGGGCAGCTGGCGGAGGCCGGGGACGTGTATCGCAAGGCCCACAGGATTTTTCGCGACCCGGCCGCGGCGGCCACTACCGGCCTGGCCACGTTCGACACGACGACACGCGCCAAGCTGCGCCACGACGCAGAGCAGCTCGACTGGCTTGTCGCAAGCGGCCGCCATGTCGACACCCTTGCCCCGATCGCCGCCATGACCCGGACCGCGCTGGCCGGTCTGCCGGCAGCCGCGGACGACGGCGAACTGGTTCCGGCGCCCACGTCCGGTGACTGGTACAACCGCTGCCATTACCTGCAACCGGCCGACCGGATTCCCGGCGGCGCCCTCGGATCCGGCGTCGACGCGGCGATTGTGGAGGCCGACTACCACCAGCGGGCCCCGGGAATCACCTGGATCGACGACTTCCTGGCACCGGAGGCCCTGGCATCGCTGCGGCGTTTCTGCCTCAGCTCGACGATCTGGTACGACTGCGATCACCCCAATGGCTACCTGGGCGCTTATCTGCAGGACGGTTTCTGCAACCCCCTGCTGCTCCAGATCGCCGAAGACCTGCGCGCCGCCCTGCCCGGCATTTTCGGAGACCACCGGCTGATGCAGCTATGGGCCTACAAGTACGACAGCCGGATGTCGGGCATCGACATTCACGCAGACTTTGCGGCGGTCAACGTGAACTTCTGGATCACTCCCACCGAGGCCAACCTCGACCCGGACCATGGCGGCATGGTGATCTGGGACGTGGAGGCGCCACTGGAATGGACGCTGGACGAATACAATACGTATGACCCGGCGCAGCAGGCGGCGATTCGTCAGTTCCTGGTAGACCATAACGCCAGCGAGATCGTCATCCCCCACCGGCAGAACCGCTGCGCGGTGTTCAATTCCAATCTCCTGCATCGCACCGACGACATTCATTTTCGCGACGGTTACGAAAACCGGCGGATCAACATCACGATGCTCTTCGGTCACCGAGGGGGCTGAAGACCACCGAGACCGGATCGTGGGAAACGGCTCCGGGTTCAGTTCGGCAAGCTGCACAAGAAGCTGGAAAAGGATCCAGCCATCCCCGGTCGATCAAGACGGTGCGCGGCGCCGGGTACCTGCTGATGGCGCAGATCGAGTCCGCCTGTCCGATTATTGCGGACCCCGGACCACCCGCTTCCATAAATACGTATACCGCGGCGCAGCTTGATGGGCCTACGCTCTTGGCAGGGAAGGCCGAATCCAGGAGGACAGGTCATGAACGCAGCGAAACTGATCGTCGCGATGCTGGTGATTGCCCTCGTATCCAGCGTGTCGCTGGCAGGCGGATCGGGCAAAGGCGGCGGCCAGGCCAAGAGCGGGCCCCGGGTCCAGCAGCCGGCGCAGTCCCAGCCCAGGCAACAGGCCCGGGATGCCGAGACACCTCGGGGCCAGTCACAGGCGGCGCGACAGGCGACGGAAGAGTCCCAGGTTCGCGTCAAGGAGCAGAAACGGCTGCACAATGAGGACAGCTCTCGTGTCAAGGAACAGGATCGTGCGCTGAATCGCGAGCGGAAGCAGCTTGCCGAGGAGAACCAGGCGCTTTCCCGGGAACGGGAAAGGGCCACCCACCAGGAAGCAATGCGCGCCGAGGCCGAGAACCGGCTGCGCCAGCGCGAGCGCGCGCTGGCGGATTCCGGGCCGGTATCCGGCCAGGGCGGCAGTAGGGATCTGCGGAGCCAGCTTCGCGACCAGCGACAGACACTGGCACAGGAGCGGGAGCAGCTCACCCAACGCGAGGAACTCGCTACCAGGGAGATGAACCAGATTCAGGAACGCACGCGAATCGCCAGCCAGGAACAGGACCAGGCCCGGGAACGGATGCAACTGCTCGAGCGTGAGCAGAAAGCGCTGCAGGAGCGTCAGCAGATCATGCGGCGGGAGCAGGAGATGCTGCGGGAGCAGGAGCGCATCCTCGAGCTGCAGGACCCGGGTTCCTGAGAATTACAGGCGCTGACGGCGACATCCGCCCCCGGCGTTCCGGCGTGCGAACGCAATTCCCGTTCCTGGGAGCGATACAATGCACGCGGGAGGGGGATAGTAGCCCCCCCTCGCGACGCCCTCGCGCGCACAGCAAACGGTGAGCCGGGATACCGGGGGAGCGAGATGCGCCGGATTTCCACCGGCGGGGCTCAGTGCCTTCTTGCCAACAAGTCTTTTTCCTGACCCGTCCCTGTTCCTCGGATCGATGGCGGGTTTAGCGCTCGGCTCCGCCCGCAGCTGCGAGCCGACACCGTGCCTTTCAGCGGAGCTGCCGACGCGAGCTCTTCCATACCCGATGCGTCTTTTCCCGATACGCTTGCTCCAACGCACGATTCAAATCCCCCTCGCGCTCTCCGGCGAATACCATAGACAAGTGGCAACGGGGAAAAACACATGACCTGGGTGATTCTCGCCCTCGTACTCGTCGCGGCGATTGCCGGGCCCGGGTTATGGGTCAAGCGGGTCCTGGCGAAATACAGTCAGCCCGCGGATCGCTATCGCGAGCAGGGCTCGGGCGGCCAGCTGGCGCGTCATTTGCTGGACCAGTTCGGATTAAGTGACGTGGGTGTCGAGGAGACCCAGGCCGGCGACCACTATGATCCGGAGGCTCGCAAGGTGCGGCTCACGCCCGGCAACTTCAGCGGGCACTCTCTCACCGCTGTAACTGTTGCAACCCATGAAGTCGGCCATGCCATCCAGCACGACCGTGGCGAGCCGTTGTTCGAGGCCCGTCAGCGGCTGGTCCGGGCCTCGATTTCCGGACAGAAACTCGGCAGCATTCTGCTTATTGGCGCGCCGGTGATCATCCTGCTGACCCGGGCCCCGTCCGCGGGACTTCTGATGGCCCTGGGGGCGTTTGCGACCATGGGCCTGGCCACCCTGGTCCACCTGGTCACACTGCCGGTGGAGCTGGACGCCAGTTTCAAGAAAGCGCTGCCCATCCTGGAAAAGGGCAACTATCTGCACGAGGGAGACCTCGTGCATGCAAGGAAGATCCTGAAGGCCGCGGCCCTCACCTATGTCGCCGGTTCACTGGCCAGCCTGCTCAATCTCGGCCGCTGGCTGACCGTGCTGCGCCGCTAGCCGCGCTTACTCGAACAGCGACGAGAGTTTCTTCTTGATTCGCTCGGCCTGCTCGTCGCCGGCGTCGGCCAGCTCCGCGAGGTACTGGCGACCCTCGAGCACCCTGGCCCTGAGGTCCTTGACCCGGGCCCAGAACGCTTCATCCAGCTCGGCATCCGCAGCTTCGGCTTCCGCTTGCGCCTGCCGCGCTTTTGCCTTGGCCTCAGCGGCCTCGATCTCCGCGTTCCAGCTCGCCATCTGTGTATCGATTTTTTCCTTCAAGAGCCTGCTGATTTCCATGGCTGCTCCCCTTTAAAAGGCTGCCTGTCCTGAGCATAGACCGGTTGGCGCCTTACAGCCGGTGCCTTTCAGACCAAAGCACGGATCGTTTCGGCCATGCGGGACCGGGTGGCTTCGTCCGGCATCGGGCCGAACCCGGCACCGATATTGTCGGCCGCATGCTTGGGATTGGCGGTTTCCGTCAGCACACAGGTGACCGCCGGATGCGACAGGATGTACTTCAGCGAGAATTTTGCCCACGTATCGCAGCCAATTTCCGCCGCCCAGGCGGGCAGTTCGTGCCCTTTGACCACCGAGAAATACTGGCCGTTGATGAACGGTCGATTGATAAGCACCGCGATGCCGAGATCCCTGGCCATGGGCAGCAAGCGCTCGGCGGCCTCCGGTTCCAGGATCGAATAATTCACCTGCACGAAATCCACCGCCCCCGCCTCCATGAGGGCCATCATCGGATCGTGATACCGCTCCTGGTGACGGGCCACACCCAGGTACCGGGCGAGGCCTTCCGTTTTCAGGCCCTGGTAGCTGGACTGGCGGGCGGAATAGCCGGCCAGGTCCCGGGTCAGCACCAGATCGAGCTGTTTCCTGTTCTGGGCCGCAAGCACCTCGCGGGCTTCGCTGCGATCCTGTGCGTCGTTGCCCGTCTCTATGTAGGTTCCGAAAAACAGATCCCCGGCGATGGACAGCTCGCTGGCAATCTGCCCGGTGACAAAGCGACTGCTCCCGCTGACGTCGATGTACGCGCCGCCCTGGTCGTGGAAATAGTCGATCAGCGCCCGGGATCGCGCCATGTCCCCGTCGCGAAA
>JARFQW010000207.1 GCA_029287575.1 Gammaproteobacteria bacterium
GCGGGATCTCACTTGACAAGATTGCGCCAGGAGAAAGGGGAAATCATGACACGAGTAACAATTTTGACAGCGGGTGCTGTCCTGGCTCTTGCCCATGCCGGGGCCGCCCTGGCCGAAAAAGGCGATACAAAAGCACTGGAGATCTGCCAGCAAAAGGCGGTCATGGATTTCAACGTTCCTCCATCACAAGTTCAGGTGGAACACCGGCCGCAACATGACGGCCACTATGTGGTGGATTTCTTTGTGACCGGCACGGACGGACACGGCTATTGCGTGGTGGGCCGGGAAGGCAAGGTGCACAAGTACAAGATCACACGCGGCAAGCCCTGAGCAAGCCGCGCTCCCGAATCTCCGTGATTCCGGAGACACGGGCGCAGCAAGGGGTTGTCACCGGTAGCCGGCGGCCTGTAACTCGAACAGGTGGGCATAGATGCCGTCCGCCTTCATGAGGCTCTCATGATTGCCCGTTTCCACGATCCGCCCCTCCGACAGCACGACAATCCGGGTCGCCCGACGCACGGTGGAGAACCGGTGGGAAATCAGGAGAACCATGCGATCCGACGCCATGGTTCGGAAGTGCTCGAACACCTGCGCCTCCGCGCCGGCATCCATGGCTGCCGTCGGCTCATCGAGGACCAGGATGTCCGCCCCGGAGCGCATGAACGCGCGAGACAGCGCCACCTTCTGCCACTGCCCTCCTGACAACTCCTGGCCATCCTTGAACCAGCGTCCCAACTGGGTGTGGTAACCGGAGGGCAGCTGGTGAATGAAGTCGGTCGCCAGGCCCTTGGCGGCCGCTTCGGCCCAGCGTTCCTCGGCATCGAAGTGCTCCACGTCACCGGCGCCGATGTTTTCGCCCAGCAACATCTGGTAGCGGGCAAAATCCTGAAAAATAACGGCAATTCGATTCCTGAGCGTACCCGGGTCCCACTCGCGGGCATCGAGTCCGTCAATTAGAATGCGGCCGCTGTCCGGCTCATACAGGCGGGCCAGTAACTTGATGAGCGTTGTCTTGCCGGACCCGTTCTCACCAACAATGGCGAGGCTGGAGCCGGGCGCAACGTGGAGGCTGATGTCCTCGAGGGCCGGACGCGGCGCCGAAGGGTACCTGAAACTCACGTGTTCGAAGCGGATGCCGTCGGCCGGATCCGGGCCGGCGACGGCCGTGCCGCCGGGTGATTCGACCGGCTGCTCCAGGTATTCGTAGAGATTGGATAGATAGAGGTTGTCTTCATACATGCCCCCGATGGCGGACAGAATCGCGGCCACCGAGGATTGTCCCTGCTTGAAAACCAGCAGGTACATGGTCATCTGGCCGAGAGTGATCGCCCCCGCCACCGCGCTGGCGGCAATCCAGGCATAGGCTGCATAGAAAATCGCCGTGCCGACGAGCCCCAGCGCCAGTCCCCAGCTGTCCCGCCGAAGGGTTAGACGCCGGTCTTCCTTGTACAGGGTGGTGTAAATCGACCGATAGAGGTCCAGCAGCCGGGGCCCCAGGCCAAACAGCTTCACTTCCTTTGCGTAATCTTCCCGCGCCAGTACGGTCTCCAGGTAGATCTGCCTGCGGGTTTCCGGCGACCGCCAGCGAAACAGGCGGAAGGCGTCACCGGAAAACTTGGCCTCGGCAATGAAGGCCGGCAGACCGGCGAGAGCCAGGATAACGACGGTCCAGGGCGAGAACTGCACGAGGAGAACCGCGAAACTCGCAAGCGAAATGGCGTTCTGGGCCAGACCGAAACTGCGATTGACAAGGCTCAGCGGACGGGTGGAGGCATCCCTGCGCGCCCGGGTCAGTTTGTCGTAGAACTCATCGTCCTCGAAATGGGCGAGGCTGAGGCCGAGGGCCTTTTCGAGAATCATCGTATTGACCCGGTTGCCCAACTGGGCGCGCAACAGGGCCTGGCAGGTTGAGATACCGCGCTGAGCCGCTGACAGCACGGCCACGATGGCCGCCTCCAGGGCGACGAGACGATACACCCGGACCAGCGCCTCGGACCGTCCGTCGGCGGGCAGGGCCAGGGCGGCGACCACACCGTCTATGATCAGCTGGCCGACCCAGGCAGTCAGCGCGGGAAGGGCGCCGGCAATCAGGGTCAGCAGCCCGAAGACCACCGCGAGGCGGGGGTTGGTCTGCCAGACCAGGCGCATGGCCCGACCGGTGTAAATGGCAATATGGCCCGGTTGCCACCCGCCGCGTTCCGGGCTGCCTGCTTCGACGGAGCTTCCCTTCAGCACGGTTTGCTCCGTGAAGTGGGCTGGTTGTCCACACGAACGGTATGACGAATGGCGGAGTCAACAGCATGCGGATCGGTCCACCAGCGTTTGGGCCTGCAGGGCCCCATAGGCGAAATGGCTGCGTCCCGTGACGTTCGCCCTCCCTGTCCGGCAGCGCTTTGCGCTTGGGGTCCGCGGGGGCGAGCGGGACACCGACCCCTTTTTTCGGAGATCAGCGGCAAGCGAATTTTCTGGAGGAGGGGGAGTTCACCGGCTGTCACGGTCTGGCAGCGGTGCCTCCGCTGGCGGTGCCCTCAGTCTATGACAATCACGGGCGATACCGCGTCACCGTTGATGAGCCTGAGGTGATAGGCAAAGCTGGCTCCCCTGGGCGCGTCGTCAAGAATTCGGGTGGTCAGCCTCTTGTTCTTCGAGTGTTTGTCGAGATCGCTCACGGGAGCGTCGTCATCGAACATGAGGTAAAACGCCAGGTCGTCCTTGAAGCTGAGCTTCCATTCCACCGTATCGCCGGGGCAAACGTGGAGCACATCGGACGATTTGCCGCCCTTGTTCAGCGCGCTGACGATCTTCGATTCAGGGTCAATCGAAACATCGATCTTGTGAGTTTCGTTCTTTTTTCCGCAAGAATCCGAACTCTGCGCCAGCGCATCGCCGAAGGCGAGCCCTGCCGAGATCGCAATAAGAACCACTGTTTTCTTGTCCACCTCACAACCCCCCACGTCGACAGTCCCTGGCCGACCCTGGTTTTCTGCCAGTGGTCAGCCAGCGTAAACACCCAGGCGCCCCGTCCTCGGCAAACTCGAGATTGGTCAATTCAGCCTGCCTGCGAGGCAAGGCTTCAGCGCCCCTGAACCTAGAATAGACGGACCGGGCCCTCGATGCATCATCGAAAGACGCTGTTTTGCCCCCCTGGATGACACTCGCCATGACTGGATGGCTGCGGCCGGGTCGGGTATGGGCGATTCGACGAAATCGGGTTATTGCGTCGCAACAGACAAGCGTTCAGCCTTTACAAGCTTCCCCGGCACGGCTAAATTACGCGCCCTTTTCGGGCCGTTAGCTCAATTGGTAGAGCAGCTGACTCTTAATCAGTAGGTTCGGGGTTCGAGTCCCTGACGGCCCACCAGATTCCCTCGACGGCCCGCCCTGGCGGGTCGTTTTTTGTTTCGGGCCCTGGTGGGCGGCCGACTTCGCCGGAGCAGCCGTTCGCGGGCCCTCGCATGATAAAATGGAGAGTCTTGGCTTACCGGCGCTGGCCTCGGCACCTGCATGGTGACTCGGCTGCAGGTGGATGACGCAGGCGCCGGCAAGCGCGCGAAAGTGGCGGAATTGGTAGACGCGCCGGGTTTAGGTCCCGGTGGGCTAACACCCGTGAGAGTTCGAGTCTCTCCTTTCGCACCAGTTTCCAGGTGCCGGGCGGCAGGTAGTCCGTCGGCGGTAAGGAGGACCGGCGCCGCTGGGCGCCGGCCCGATGTTTGGCAGAACGAGAAACAAGAGGGGCACCCCCAAATGATGGTTTCGGTGGAATCGGCCGAAGGGCTCGAGCG
The DNA here is from genome assembly GCA_029287575.1 of Gammaproteobacteria bacterium. Taxonomy (GTDB): domain Bacteria; phylum Pseudomonadota; class Gammaproteobacteria; order Steroidobacterales; family XN24; genus JARFQW01. The sequence continues at coordinate 3,783 of JARFQW010000207.1, forward strand.
ACGCATGCGTGTTCAGGTGCCCGCGGACCGGATTGAATCAGAAGTGGCCAGCCGGCTGGAGAGCGTGGGCCGCACGGCGAAGATCAAGGGATTCCGGCCGGGGAAGGTCCCGAAAAAGGTCATTGTGCAGCGCTACGGGGCTCAGGTGCGGCAGGAAGTGATCGGCGAGATCATGCAGTCCACCTATTTCGAGGCCCTCACTCAGGAGAAGCTGCGGCCCGCCGGGGGCCCGCGAATTGAGCCGAACAACACCTCCGAGGGCGAAGATCTGGACTACACGGCGGTTTTCGAGGTGTACCCGGAGCTCGAGGTCCTGGGCCTGGACAGTCTGAGCATCACCCGTCCGCAGGTGGAAATCGGTGATTCGGATCTCGACGACATGATCGAGCGCCTTCGGCGGCAGCGGGCGACCTGGGAGGTCGCCGACAAGGCCGCCGAGGACGGAGACCGTATCACCGTGGATTTCCACGGCACCATCGATGGTGAGCCCTTTTCCGGCGGGCAGGGTGAGGAGGTGCCGATTGTTATCGGCCGTGGCGGCATGCTCGACGACTTCGAGGAGGGCTTGCGCGGCATGTCCGCCGGCGACGAAAAATCGGTATCCGTGGCCTTTCCCGAGTCTTACGGCGCAACCGAGCTGGCCGGGAAAACCGCGGTGTTCGCCGTCAAGGCGCGCCAGGTGGAAGTTGAGCGTCTCCCGGAACTGGACGACGATTTCGCGAAGAGCTTCGCGGTCGAGGACGGCAGCATCGACTCCCTGCGCAAAGAGGTGGCCGACAACATGCGTCGTGAAGCCGACCAGGTCATTCGCGGACGCCTGCGGGACTCTGCGTTCCGCGGTGTGCTGGAAGCCAACCCGGATGTGGAGCTTCCCGAAGTGCTGGTGGAGGAGGAGATCCGCAGCCTGCGACAGGACGCCGCCCGCCGAATGGGCGGAGGTGAAGATGCGGAGCTGCCGCCCAGGGAGCCGTTCGAGGAGGAAGGCCGCCGGCGCGTGGCGCTGGGTCTCTTGGTCGGCGAGATCATTCGTGCCGCCGGGATCGACCTCGACCAGGCTCGCGTCAGGCAGCGGCTGGAAGCCATAGCGGCAGGCTCCGGGCAGCCTGAGGCCACCATGAAGATGTATGCGGAACACCGCCAGCTGATGGCCCAGATCGAGAATCAGGTGCTGGAAGAGCAGGTCGTGGACTGGCTGCTCGAAAAGGCCTCGGTGACGGACCAGAGCGTGGCCTTTTCCGAGCTGATGGAGTCCAACTGAGTGCGGATTTCCGGGCAATAACCGGTCCCGAGCCGACGGAATGACCCGGTGGAGCGCGACTCCGCCGGGTTTTTTCGTTTTTTGCCGTATTCAGGCCGCCGGTCCGTGGGATAATCCGAGCCAGTGACCTTCGATTTTCGAGACAGGATTGCCCAACTGACACCCAAGGCCTTGAAGCACGTGCCCATGGTCGTTGAGCAGACCGCGCGGGGCGAGCGCGCCTACGACATCTATGCCCGGCTCCTGAAGGAGCGCGTGATTTTCGTGGTCGGTCCGGTTGAGGACCACATGGTCC
>JARFQW010000054.1 GCA_029287575.1 Gammaproteobacteria bacterium
CGGACCTCGTCATTCTCGCTGCGGAACAAAGCGCTCGACGTGCGAACCATCGCGGAGCAGCTGAATGTCGACACGCTGCTCGAGGGCAGCGTGCGGCGTGCCGGCAATCAGGTACGCATTGCCGTCCAGCTCGTGGATGCCGCCAACGATGCCCGGCTCTGGTCTGAGGTCTACGATCGGGAGCTTGCCGATATCTTCGCCCTCCAGACGGAGATCGCGACCCGGGTCGTCGACGCGATGGACCTGGGCCGTGAGGTCACGCTGCGGCCGCCCGAGACCACCGGGAACATCCGCGCCTACGACTATTACCTCCGCGGGCGTCAGCTTTTTCACGCCCACGGGGAGTCCACGCTCCAGGCCTTCGAGATGTTCGAGAAGGCCATCGAGATCGACCCGGGATTCGCCCGGGCCTATGCGGGCATCGCCGATACGGCCAGCTTTCTGTCCCAGTGGAAGGATCCGTCGAAGGAGAACCTGGAGCGGGCGGAAGCAGCGAGCCGGAAAGCCCTCGAGCTGTCCCCCGGGCTGGCCGAGGCGCATGTCTCCCGGGCCTTCGTGCTGTCCGTCACCGGCCGCTACGACGAAGCGGCGACGTATTTCGAACGGGCCATCGAGCTGGATCCGCAGCTCTACGAAGCCTGGTACCTGTACGGCCGCGCCCGGTTCGCCCAGGGCCGTCTGCAACACGCGGCCGAACTCTGGGCCCGGGCCCACGAGGTCCAGCCGGAGGAATACCAGAGCGTGGAGCTGAGATCACTGGCCCTGAAGGGGCTCGGGCTCGAGGCCGAGGGGCGTGCTGTCGCCGAGGAGGCGGTCGTTCTTATCAAGCGGGCATTGGGACTCAATCCCGGCGACCTGCGCGCCCTCACCCTGGGTGCGGGTGCGATGATCAGCACAGGCCGCGTCGACCAGGGCCTTGCCTGGGCGGACAAGGCCCTCGATATTGCGCCAAACGACATCGGCGTGGTGCACAACGCTGCCTGCGCCTACGCCCACGCCGGGAGGGTGGACCGGGCGCTGGAGCTGCTGGAACACCGGATGTCCCTGGGCGGAACGATTTACCGGGACTGGCTCGATCACGACACGGACTTCGATTCCATCCGTGACCACCCGCGCTTCAAGGCCATGCTCGAGGCCCTGCCCGGCGCCCCCGCAGCAACGTCTTGAACCGATCCGGGCATCAGGGGGCAGGTCTCCAGGCGGTCGACGAGGGGCTGTGGATCGTCGAAGGCGGCCTGGTCAGTTTCTACGGCTTTCCCTACCCGACGCGCAGCGTGATCGTGCGACTCGGCGGCGGAGATCTCTGGGTCTGGTCACCCGTGGCCCTGTCCCCGGAACTGGAGGCCGGGGTGCGGGCCCTCGGCGTTGTCCGGCACCTGGTCAGTCCCAACAAGCTGCATCATCTTTTCCTGAAGCCCTGGCAGGAGCGATTTCCCGATGCCCGGCTCTGGGGCCCTGCCTCGGTGCACAAGAAACGCAGGGACCTCACGTTTAAGAGCGCCCTGGAAGATGTGCCGCCGCCGGAGTGGGGGCCGGATCTGGATCTGACCTGGTTCACCGGGTCACCGGTGCTCGATGAGATCGTGTTTTTTCACCGCCCGTCGCGCACCGTGGTCATCGGTGACCTGTCGGAGAACTTCAGCGAAGCGTTTCTGAAGACCCACTGGACCGCGCCGGCGCGGGTGATGGCGCGCGCCTGGGGTATCACCGAAGGCCGCGGTTACGCGCCTCTGGAGTGGCGTGTGTCCTGGTTTCGTCGCGCTTCCGCGCGGCGGGCGCTGGCGAAGATGCTCGCCTGGAATCCGGAGCGCGTCATCATGGCCCACGGTGAATGGCAGCGCGAGGGCGGCCGGTCCTATCTGGAGCGGGCCTTCTCCTGGCTGACTGGGTGAGCCGGGCCGTCACGGCGCGGGTCGCTGTCGGCATCTGACCGCCGCGGGCCGGGCTCAGAAGCCCCTTTCAGTCAGAACGTCCAGGCGGCTCCCAGGGACCACATGGACACGTCGTCCGTATCGCCGATGTCGAACTCCTCATACTCGGTCCGGAACTGCAGGGACCAGACCTGAAAGCGCGCGCCGATTCCCCAGGCGGGATCGTTGCCGCTGTCATTGTCGGACAAGCGGCCAACGTCCGTCTGCAATCGTACATCCGCATCCCACCAGGAGTTGCCGAGCTTGGCGAACACGCCGAAGGGCCCGAATTTGAGCCCGGCGTAGCCAAACAGGTCCCAGCTGGTGGCCTCAATGGAGAGTTTCTGCCCGAGAAAGCCATCGGCGGGCTCGCCGAAATCCCGGTAACTGCCCTCGATGCCCACGTCCAGGAAGGGCAGCCAGCCGAAGTTCCAGCCACCAAAGAGTTTCCAGGCGGTGTCGTCGTCGTCGAAACTCCCCGCGTCGACGTCCGCCTCGATGGTGGACTGGCCGATGCTGCCGCCCGCGTAGAAGCCCGTTTCGGCGCCGGCCCGGGCCGAGAGGGGAAGCACCAGGAGGCCGATCGAAACCAGTCCCAGAACGTGTCGTATCGCATGTTTCATATATTCCGTACCTCTTGATGCCGCCCCGGCAGCGAGGGGCGGCCTGGCGTGCGCGGCCGGTCTTTGGATACCGGGATCCGCAGCCTGTCCCTGGCCGCAACGTCCCTACAGATTACCGGCCTGGGCGCGCGCCTTCATGTCCTCGTCTGCATAAATGGCCAGCTCGACCCGGCGGTTCTTGGCCTGATTCTCCGGCGAATCGTTCGGATACTTCGGCTGCGAGGACCCGTACCACTGTTCCTCGAGACGATTCGGGTCCACGCCCTGGCTGACGAGGAACGCGCTTACGGCCTTGGCGCGACGTTCCGACAGCGGGATGTTGATCTCGTCGGTGCCCGTATCGTCGGTATGGCCCTCGACCAGGATATAGGTGTCTTGGTACTTGTTGAACACGGTGGCGGCCGCCGCCAGATCGTCCCGGTAGTCCGGGCTGATCTCCGAGGAGTTCAGCGGGAACATCAGACCCGACTGGAAGGTCATGTTGATGCCTTCCTCGACCCGGTTGACCTCGGCCGTCGGCACCGCCTGCTCCAGTTCACGGGCCTGCTCGTCCATGTGCTTGCCGATCAGGTTGCCCGCCGTGCCGCCGATCGCGGCGCCGGCCAGTACACCCCATACGCTGCCCTTGCCCAGGAGCGCCGCCCCGACCGCGCCGGCGGCTGCGCCGATGGCCGTACCCTTCTGCTGGCGGTTCATGTTCTCGCAGCCGACCAGGACCAGGCTCGCGGCGACGATAAGGAGAAGAATTCGTTTCATGATTGACTCGCTGTGTTTGTGCGCGGTTTTCGAACGGCGCGGACCGAAGGATGCCGCGCTGCTTCAGTGGTCGGGATTCAGGGGCAGACGAGGGCGGCGAACATATCCATTTTCATGTCCTTCAATCCCAGGTCGATGGCCTTTTTCGTTTCCGTGCAGACCAGCTGGGTTTCCTGCGGGCTCATCTTGCTGCGCAGTTCCTGGACGTTGTTCGTGCCGTACTTGGTTTCCATCTGCCGGATCCGGGCATTGCTGCGGATCTGGTACATCTCCAGGTCCGCCTTGCCGGCGGCGACCGCCTTGTCGTATTCCACAAACGCGGCATCGTAGTTCCCGTCCCAGGCCGCCCAGTCCCCGCGCTGAATCGCGAAGTTCGGATTGCCGGGATCCAGTTCCATGGCCTTGGCGAGATACTGTTCGGCTTCGGCGGGCTTGCCGGCCTTGTAGTTGAGGTCGGCGACCTTGGCGTAGATCGTGGCCCGTTCCGCCACGTTCTGGTTCTTTTCCGTGAGCTCGATGATCCGGTTGTAATCCGCCGCGGCCGAGTCGGCCATGCCCATCTGCTCCTGGGCATTGGCACGCTCGAAGTAGGCGAACAGGCTCTTGTCCTTCGTCACCTCGAGGGCCATGTTGGCGGCGTCGATCGCTTCGTCGTGGCGGCCGAGACCGTTCAGCGCGTGGGCGCGGCCCACCTGTATCTGCTCCTTGCCGTCCTTCGTGTCACAGGAGTCGACGATGGCATCGAAGGAAGCCAGCGCCTGATCGTATTGTCTGCCGTCATTGAGTGCGTTGGCCGCGGCGACCTGCGCCCGGCATTCCTTGTTCATCGTGAACGTCTGAGCCATGACCGGGCCGGCCGTAAGGGTCACAGCCAGGCCCAGGGCGAGGCTGGTGACAAGGCCGAGGGCCGGGAGAGAATGCGTGGACTTCGTTGGCATGGTGTCGATCGCCTGTGTCGTCTGGTGTGCCGATGTTCCGCGCTGATGCGGAACGGTCCCGGCGTATCGGAGCCGGGGACGTCGTGGCCCTCTTCTATAGTTGATGAGGGCTGCGGATGCCAATCCGGTGCGCTCGCGGATGTCGTTCCCGGGACATGGGCCGAGCGAACCGCGTCGATGTAACGCAGACGCAGTCAGTCGAGCCGGTCAGTCGCCCGGATGAATTCGGCCAGATCCTCCCGGTAGCGGGTCATGGACGGCTCGTGAAGGTACATCATGTGGCCGGCTTCATAGAGCGCCAGACTGATGCGTTCCCGTACCTCCGGAGCCACATCCAGATGCGCGAGGTCGTGCTTCGTGGCCAGCGTCGGCGTGGCCAGGTCGTAGTAGCCCTGCTGTACCAGCAGGTGCAGCCCGGGATTCATGGTCAGCGCCATGCCGAGATCCGGCACCGTGTTTGCCCAGGGCGTGGCCCAGCCGTCGTTGCCCGGCTGGACATGGGCCCAGTCCCAGTCGCGCCGCCAGTTGGACACGACATAGTCTTCCTCGCCGTCGTATTCCAGCTCGCCGTGCAGATAGTCCATGAAGGCGGCCGTAAAGGCGGGACCGATGGCGGGAAAGAAGGGGTCATAGTCCATGTTTTCCCCCAGCGGGTTCACCGCCGGCCCGACAAAGCGGGAATCGATCCGGCCCGCTATCATGCGCTCGTCGCGCTTGAGTTCCTGCAGGAACTGGCCGTGGCTGACCCGCAGATCCGCCTTGAGCCAGTAGTCCGTCGTGGTGCCGGTATACGCTGCCAGTTTCTCCGCGACCGCCTGTTTTTCCTCGGCCGAAATGCGATATCCCTTCAGCAGCGCGGGGGCATATTCGTCATAGGCAAAGCGTTCGACTTCCGCGTGGAAGGCTTCGAGGCTGGCGGGCTTGTCGACAATGGCGTCGTGGTACCAGGCGGTGGCCGCCAGGGTCGGCAGATACAGAACATGGGGCAGGTCGATGGAGGCCCCGTCGATGCCCGATCCCATGTTCAGAAATGGCGAGACGATGATGACGCCGTTGAAGTTCATCCCGTGCTGGCTCTGCAGATGGTAGACGAGCCCGGCGGAACGGACTCCCCCATAGCTCTCGCCCAGGATGTACTTGGGCGACGCCCAGCGGCCGTTTTCCCTTACGTACTTTTTGACAAAGGCGCCGACCGAGCGGATGTCCTGGTCCACGCCCCAGAAGTCCTCTCCCTTGCCTTCGCCAATGGGTTTGCTGAAGCCGGTGCCGACCGGATCGACCATGACTATGTCGGTGACATCCAGCACGCTGAACTCGTTGTTGACCCGTTCTGCGGGCGGCGGCGGTGTGTAGCCTTCGTCTGTGACCACGACCCGGCGCGGCCCCAGAACACCCATGTGCAGCCAGATCGAAGACGAGCCGGGACCGCCGTTGAAGGCGAACATGACCGGTCGCTTGGCCGCTTTTGTGCTGCCGTCCCGGGTATAGGCGGTGTAGCCGAAGCGCGCCACCGGTTCGCCGTCCTCGTTGTCCATGATCATCCAGCCCACCGTCGCGGTGTAGCGAATCGTCCGGCCGTCGATCTCCACCGCGTGCTGGGTTGCGACGGCGAGCGGTTCATGGGACTTGTCGTCCTCCTCTGAGGGTTGTTTCGTCTCAGCCTCCTCGGCCAGGCCGGGGATGGCCCACAGCACCAGGAGGACGGCGGCAAGAACGTATCGGGTCATGCGTGTTTCCTTGATCGGTCAGCCCGGCTCCGGGCGGCAATGCGGGCGCGGCGTGGGGATGCCGGGCGCCGTACCCGCCGGGTGTTGGGGCAGGACGTTAACACAAGCACCTGCCCTTAACGGGTTCTCGCTCAATCGCCTCGTGATGATGGGTCTGTTACCGACGGCGCCGTTGGCCTCGTCCCGGTGGTAACGTAAGGCCTGTGCATTTTCACGGGGGTATGAGCACCATGTTCCCGTCGTCAGCGAGAGGCCCTCATGCCAGTCAATTTTCGAAGCGACAACGAACACCCCGTGGCGCCGGAAATCATGGCGGCCCTTGCGGCTGCCGGCACGGGGATGGCACATGCCTATGGCGATGACCCCTGGACCGCTCGCCTTGAAGAGCAGCTGGCCCGCGTGTTCGAGCGCGAGCTGGCGGTGTTTCCGCTGGTGTCCGGGACCGCGGCCAATGCGCTGGCCGTGGCTCAGACCACGCCGTCGTGGGGCGGGGTGATCTGTCACCAGGACGCACACCTTCATACCGACGAATGCGGTGCTCCGGAGTTCTACGCGTCCGGCGTCAAGCTCATGCCGGTGGCCGGGGAAGACGGCAAGCTGACCGCCGAGGCGGTCGAGGCCCGGATCGCCAACGCAGGCCATGCCGGGGATCACAGCAACCGGCCGACCCTGCTGAGCCTGACTCAGGCCACCGAGTTCGGCACCGTCTACTCGGCGGACGAGGTGGCCGCCCTGGCCGGCGTGGCTGCGGCGTCCGGGCTGTGTGTGCACATGGACGGGGAGCGATTTGCCAATGCCCTGGCAACCACCGGCTGCACGCCCGCGGAGCTGACCTGGCGCGCGGGGGTGGATCTGCTGTCTTTCGGGGCCACCAAGAACGGCGCGATGATGGCGGAGGCCCTCCTGGTGTTCGATCCGGCGCACGCCGTGGAACTCGGCCGCCGGCGCAAGCAGGCGGGCCATCTTTTGAGCAAGATGCGCTATGTGTCCGCGCAGCTGGAAGCCTACCTGACGGACGACCTGTGGTTGCGGCTTGCCGCGCAGGCCAACGACATGGCCCGGCGGCTGGTGGCGGGTCTTGAGGGTATCGCCGTAATCCGGCCGGCCTTCCCGGTGCAGTCCAACGAGGTCTTTCTGCACATGACCCCGGATCTCGCCGCCGCGCTGCGCGACGATGGCATCGAGTTTCACGAATGGCCGGGGCGGCCGGGCCTGTTCCGGTTCGTGACCGGATTCAGCACAACCGAACAGGACGTGGATACGTTTCTTACCGCCGCAGCCGCTCACTGTGGTCATGAGCCGCTGACGGTCTGAACACCGCGGCTTTCGGGGTCAGGGAAATGTAATCCGGCCGTCAACGATCACCGTGCGGACGTCCAGTTCGAGCAGTTCCGCCGGCGCCACGGTCATGGGGTCGCCGTCGAACACGGTGACGTCGGCCCGGTCACCGCTGCGCAGCCGGCCCCACTGAGGCACACCGGCGGCTTCTCCAGCCCATGCGGTAAAGCCGAGAACGGCCTCGGCGCGGGTGAGACGGTGTTCGGGTGACCAGCCGCCCGGTGGCTGGCCATCCGGTGTCTGTCGGGTCACGGCGGCATACAGTCCGAACAAGGGGGAAACCTGCTCCACCGGGAAGTCGCTGCCGAGCGGGAGAATGAGGTTGCGGTCCAGGAACTCGCGCCAGGCATAGGCACCCTTGACCCGCTCGGGACCGAGCCGGTCCGGTGCCCAGGGCATGTCGCTGGTGCAGTGGGTCGGCTGCATGCTCGGAATGACACCGAGTTCGGCAAAGCGACCGAACTCCGCCGGGTCCACGACCTGGACGTGCTCGATGCGATGACGGGCTTCGGTGATGGCCGGGACTTCGCCATGATCCGCCAGGGCCGCCCCATGGCCCTGCTGAATGGCATCCAGGGCCACGTGATTGCCTTCGTCTCCGATGGCATGGACCGCTACCGAGAAACCCCGGTCGACGGCCGCCTTGACCCGCAGGGTCAGTTCGGCGTGGGACTGGATCAGCAGGCCGCGATGTCCCGGCCGGTCGCTGTAGTCCGCCTTCAACGCCGCGCCGCGGCTGCCCAGCGCGCCGTCGGCATAGTATTTCACCCCTTCCAGACGCAGCAGCGATTCCGCGTCCGGACGGACGGGCGAGCCTTGGTAATTCTCCAGGGCCGGTGCGCCGCCCAGGTAGGCCACTACCCGCAGGGGCAGGGTGCCTCCGGCATCGGCGCGCTGAAGCGCGGCCAATTCCTCCAGCGTTACGCCCATTTCGTGCACGCCGACCAGGCCGTGGCTCACCGCTTTGGCGGCCGCCGCCGCAAGCTGCCGGTCGAGGTCGGTGGCCGTCGGTTTCGGGATGACCGCCCTGACGAGATTCTCCGCCGCGTCGATCAGGATGCCGGTGGGTTCACCGGTTTGAGGATCCCGCAGGATCTCGCCGCCCTCCGGGTCCGGCGTGTCCGCGTCGATGCCGGCGGCCGCGAGGGCGGCGCTGCTGGCCCACCCGGCATGGCCGTCAATGCGTTCGAGGTAGACCGGGCGATCACCGAAGGCCGCGTCGAGCAGGCGCCTGTCCGGGTAGGCAGGCGGGTCCCAGTCGTTCTGATCCCAGCCGCGCCCCCGCAGCCACGATCCGTCGGGCAGTTCGGCTGCGAGCGCCGCAGTGCGTTCCACGGCTTCCGCTGCGGAACGGGTTCCGCGCAAATCAGCCCAGGAAAGGCTCCGGCCGAGGTTGAAGAGGTGCGCGTGGGCGTCGCTGAGCCCGGGAATCGCCGTGGCGCCCTCGAGGTCCAACATCCGCGTGCCGGCATCCGCCAGACGCCGAATGGCGGCCGAATCGCCGGCCGCAACGACCGCGCCGTCGCGGATCGCCAGGGCCTCGACCACCGGTGAACCGTCGTCCGATCCGAACGTGTACACGGTGCCGTTTACGAGCACGAGATCCGCCGGTGGATCGGCACAGCCACCCGCCATCAAGGCCAGCAGGGGCAACAGGCTATTCCGTCGCCGTCTCAAATAGTTCTTCTCTGGCGGCATGAACCACAGGAGTCTCCACCATTCCTGCGGCTATTGCCACCTGTCACCGGATGGAGACGTCGAGGGTAGGCCCGGTTATGCTGCGTGCGATTTCTGGAAGAGAACCAGCCGGGACGGCGACCCGAGGGAAAAGGATTTACATGACTGCGGAAACCACGTTCGTGTTTGTTGTGCTTGGCGTCGCGGCTGCCGCGATGGCGAGCAATCGCGTCCGCTTTGACCTGGTGGCCGTGCTGGTCGTGCTGTCGCTGATGCTCAGCGGTGTGCTCACGGTCGGCGAGGCCCTTAGCGGCTTCGGCAGCCCGGTCGTGATTCTCGTCGCGGGTCTTCTCGTGATCGGTGAGATGCTGGACCGCACCGGTGTCGCACGCGGGATCGGCGACTGGATTATTCACCACGGCGGAGCCAGCGAAACCCGGCTGCTGGTCATGATCATGGCCGGCGCAGCGGGACTTGGTGCGGTGATGAGTTCGACCGCCATCGTGGCCATTTTTATCCCGATCATTCTGCGCATCGCGGCGGAGACCGGGCTGAATTCGGCGCGCATGCTCATGCCCATGTCGTACGCGGCGCTCATCAGCGGCATGCTCACTTTGATCGCCACGCCACCCAATCTGGTCGTCACCGAAGAACTCCAGAGCGCCGGCTATGCCGGTTTCGGGTTTTTCAGCTTCTCGCCGGTAGGGCTGGCAGTGCTTGCCGTCGCCATCGTCTATGTGCTGCTCGTAGGCCGGCGGCTGCTGGCGGCGGATACCGGGCCGTCGACCACCGCGCGGCGGGCACGCCGCATCGAGCAGATCCGGGAGGACTACAGCATCGGGGCCACGGTGGATGCCGTAACGGTCACCGCCGAGTCCCCGGTCGCCGGAAAGACGATTGCCTCCAGCGCTTTGGAGAGCCGGTATGGCGTTCGGGTGCTCGGCCTGCTGCGCCGCGAGGGCCGAACCGAGAAGCGGGTTCCGGCCCCCAGTTCCGACAAGGAAATCCGCGCCGGCGATCAGCTGCTGATTATCGGCCGTCCGGAGGACCAGGCGAAGCTGCAGGATGAGCTGGGCTTCAAGCGATTCATCCTGTCCCGGGTCGAGCGCCGCCGCTGGTTCTGGGAGGCGGGCGGTGTGGTCGTGCTGATCCATCCGGAGTCTTCGCTGATCGGCAAATCGATTCGGGAGGCGGAGTTCCGCTCCCGGTTCGGGCTGCACGTCCTCGGACTGCGCCGGGGCCAGGAGCCGATGGAGGACTTCGAGGACACCAAGCTGGCGGCATCAGACAGCCTGTTCGTCGTGGGCAGCTGGGCGAAGATCCAGCAGCTCCAGGGCATGAGCCACGAGTTTGTCGTGCTCGAAATGCCGGCGGAGCATGCCGACGTCGTTCCCCAGCAAAGCAAGATGCCGGTGGCGCTCGGCATCCTTGCGGGCATGGTGCTTCTGAGTGTCTTCGACGTCGTCCCGCTGGTCGCCGCCGTCATCATGGCCGTGGTCGCTGCCATCGTAACGCGATGCCTGACGATGGAAGAGGCCTACCGGGCCATACACTGGAGCAGTATCGTGCTGGTCGCGGGCATGCTCCCGCTGGCCGATGCGCTGAACCAGACCGGTGGCACGGATCTGGTTGTCGGCGGACTGATGTCGGCGGTGGGGGACTCTTCTCCGGGCACCCTGCTGACGGTGATTTTCTTTCTGACCGCGGCGCTGGGGCTGTTCCTGTCGAACACGGCAGCCGCGGTCCTGGTGGCGCCTATCGCCATTACCACGGCACAGACCGTGGGGATCTCGCCCTATCCGCTGGCTGTCGCGGTCGTGATCGCGGCATCCGCGGCCTTTGTCACACCCGTTTCCACGCCGGTGGTGACGCTCGTGGTGGAGCCGGGCCGGTACCGGTTCACGGACTTCGTAAAGGTGGGTGTGCCGCTGCTGTTCCTGACCTGGGTGGCCACGCTGCTCGTGGCGCCCCTCGTGTTTCCCTACTGACGCGGAGTTGCACCGGGTGTTCGCCCGAGCCGGGCGCTAACAGGCCGGCTCATGACACGACCGCGTGGACGACGAGCCCGAGACCCCAGGCCAGGAAAACGTACCCGCTGACCTGGCCGAAACGGTGGCCTGCAGGGAGCAGTTTTTCCACGAGGACGAAGATGGCCAGCCCGGCGATCCATGCGAAGTTCATGACGCCGGCGTAAAAGAGCAGGCCCATGACGGCCCAGCAGCAAGCCACGCAGTAGCTGCCATGCCGCAAGCCCATGCGAAACGCCCCCATGGGTCCGGGACGCCAGTGCTGGCTGACAAACGCAAAAGGGCTACGGCAGTGCTCCAGGCAGGCGTGCTTGAGCGGCGTGAGCTGCCAGGCGCCGGCCGCCATCAGGAGCACCGCGCCGAGCCAGTCCGCGGCGCTGGCCATGGCCATGGT
>JARFQW010000056.1 GCA_029287575.1 Gammaproteobacteria bacterium
CAATAGGGCAAGATCATCGCAAACCTTTGAAATGCGCTGCGATTCATGACGCTGGATATTGGGTTTCTCTAACGACCGCTCCGGGGTCACTTGCTACCGCGCCGATGGTAGCAAAGGCTAATGATTGTTCAGGGTGCCTGCAGACTCTCGGTTCGATACGTCAGGGAATCCGCTGTCGGCGAGCATAAGATCGGGAGAGATCGGGCCGAAGCGGACATCATGAAACACCCGACTGGGCTCTTTGATGCGCCCATAAGCTTCGCGTGCGCAGCGCGTTAGGCATAGGTCGCATTGACAATTTGTCGCGAGAGAATAGCCGGGTGAGCCTGCTATTTTGATAGATGTATCCAGCGAAAGCTGGACGCCCTACACGACTCTCCTTGCCGCGCAGGACGCTGGCTACCGCTGGGTGATTTCAAGCGCATCCATCTGGGGGAGTCTCATAATAAAACAATCAAAATTCGCCGTCTGGAGGTGGCTATGGGTAACGGCGTTTTTCGCGCTACCCACTCTGGCCGTTGCCGGAACAGCCATTAAGATCAACCACGCAAACGTCGACTTCGAAGCGGAAACGCTACTCGTCGAGGGAATCAATTTCCCAACGGACGGCAGTCTTGAAGTCACGATTGGCGACACCTTTCTTTCGAGTTGCGCGGTCACGGCGAGTCAGGTGTCCTGCCCTCTCACAGGTACTCCAGCTCTGGCTGGCGGGACCTGGAACGTCCATCTTTCGGCGGGAAATTCACCGAACTCGAACGCGAACATCGACGTCTACATTCTCACAGGCCTTGTCAGCTGCAACCCAGGTGATTCAGTAACGTGCTACACCGGCGACGCGGGGGACGTTGGTATCGGCGTTTGCCGGGCCGGTCAGCGCACATGTGGGTCAGACGGGACGTTTGGTGCGTGCACTGGGGAAACCACGCCGGTGGATGAATATCCGGACTATTGTCGGGATTTTCTCGATAACAACTGCGACGGTGTAGCCGACGAGTGCAAAGATGTTCTCGTTAACAATCCGAGCTACTTCTACCCGAACAGCACTTACAAAACGTTCACCGCTCCACCCGGGGTCAACTCATTGAATGTCGCAGTTGCTGGTGGCGGCGGCGGTGGTAGCGGAGCTGGTTCCCGCACCGGCACTACCGAACCTTTCTACGGCGGCAGTGGCGGCGGAAGCGGCGGAATCAGCGTGAGAGAGGGATACGAACTCGGCGACATCAGATCGTTTACGGTCACAGTCGGAGCCGGCGGGCCCGGAGGGTCTCACGGAGTACCCGGTCGTTCCTCTCCGCGGGCCGGATACGGGGGTGGTGTTTCAAGAGTCGATCTTTCCGGAGGGACAACAATCGTATCCGCATTCGGTGGCCGCGGCGGAGACATTGCGGATCCCGGCGACGGCGGCCTGGGTGACGCCACGGGTCAAGACGGTGGGTTAGGCACGCTTTGCGATCTCGGTGACCCGGTGCCAGGAGAGGTCCGCGGTAACGGTTACGGTGGCCCGGGCGGTGCCTCTGTGCCTTACCCGGCCTCGGACGGCTCGGGCGAAGGTGGCGCTGGCGGAGACATTTACTGCTGGCGGAACTGCACGGTTACTGTCAGCGGGCTCACCTGCACTTATGGAGGCAGTTCAGACGATGGCATCGATGGTCAACCGGGGTGGGTGAAAGTATGGTGGGATGAAACGCCGTAGCGGCTACTCGCACGGCAAAGGCCCTCTGCGGACAATCCCTGGCTCTCTGCGAACAGAAGTGCTGGGCCTTTGGAAAACCCCGCCTCGAGCGGGGTTTTCCTTGTGCTTACATCGCCCGCTCCTGGCCGGAAGCTCTCTCTTCTGGGCTCATTCGGCGAAATTCTCGGTCTTGCCTGTCAACAGCGGGTGGGAGACCAAAACCCGGTCTGGCGCGGGTTTCTACTCCGGACTCATGCGGTTTTTCTGGCCCCGGCCAGCCTGCACGAATCGCTCTCGGAAACGGGGGCGGTGGATCGATGTGTCCACCCTGCCGTGTTTGTGCTCAGACCCAGCGCGCCGGGTCGTAGCCGAATTTTTCGAAATCGTTGCCGTAGCGATCGGCAACGCGCTGGCGCAGCGCGGGGTCGCGATAGAACTCGCGCCAATGCCGGTGGCGGCTGCGATTGAGATGGGGCAGTGCCTGGTTCAAGCCCAGCGAAGCCGCCAGCCGCGCCCAGTCCCGGCCCATGTTCTCGAGGCGGCCGACATAGTCCGGGTAACGTCGACCTTTTCGGCAGAGGTGATAAACCTGGGACTTGAGGTGTTTCTCTGTTGCCGAGTCGTCGTGGCCGCAGGCCACCTCGGCGAATTCCTCGAACGACATGCCGGCAAACATCGGCAGGCCCCGCTCGAGAAAACCACGGTGGACCCCGTGGACCATACTGCCATGCGTCACGGGTTCGGCGGCAATCTTCTGGCAGTAGGTGGACACGAGCCGCGCATAGGGGTTGCGGACGAAGGAGAACAGGGTCCAGTCAGCGTACTCATGCACGAGGCTGCGCGGGCAGATTCGGGTCTTTTCACCGTCCGGAATCGCCCGCGCGATGGAGGTGTTCCCGCTCTTTGGCACTCTCACGTAGATGAGCCGATGCGCTGGCCAGAGCACGACCCGAGCCCGATGCCTTCGGGGCCGGAGCAGCCTCGTCGAAGTCAGCCGCGAGAGCGTGCTTGTCTCCATGATCGTCAAGTCCATTTGCCCGCGTGATCGTGCAACCTTCGCGTTTCATGCCAGCGGCCTGTCCGGCCGGCTCGGCAACGCGTGCGCATCCCGAGCCACGATACTGCTCCGTGGGCGAAAGTCCAAGGGCATTCGCCCACATGGAGTTGCGGCCATGGCCCGCGAGCCAGGGCGGTCGTGGTGTATTTGGATTGATTCTCATTTCCCGTTCCGGAAACCGGCGGTATCGGGAGTTCACCACCGCGTCGTTGACGATGCTTCTGGACTTGTAAGATCGGACAAGGCAGAGCAGCGGGGTCTTGCGGAATGTGGGCAAGACACTAACGCGAGCCTGGATACACGAATCCCGCCCGTGTCCAGGAACCGGCCGCACAAGCAGGGATGGCGGTTACCGCTGACCCGATTGGCCGCGGGACCGGCGTATCGTCAAAACGAGATACTCCAGCGGGCCTGGCAGGGGCCTCGGCCCCAAATGTTGTCCTACCATTTCGGTTGACCGGTGCAGCCGAGCACGGCCTGCCAGAGGTCGCTGTGGAGGTCCAGCTGCCGGGTGCGGCCGACGGCCGTTCCGATGGGGACGTGGACCAGGCTCTGATGGTGGAAGCCGATCAGCGCATCGGTCTTGCCGGCCATGCCCGCGTGTACGGCCATGCGCGCCATGCGGTCGCTGAGGATGCGATCCCAGGCGTTGGCGGGACAGCTGCGGACCACATAGCTGGGGTCCAGGTACTTCAGATTGAGTTCGATGTCACGCTCCTGGAAGTGCCTCTTGATGCGATCGCGCAGGAACACCCCGATGTCCACATAGCGCACGTTGCCCGAGGCGTCCCGCTCCCCGGTTTCCTCAAAAAGATGCTGGCCGGCACCCTCGGCGACGATGACCAGCGCATGGCCGCGCTCGACAACCCGCTTCTCGAGGGCGTCCAGAAAGCCGCCGTCCCCCTCGAGGGGGAACGGGACCTCGGGCACGAGCACGAAGTTGGCCTCCTGGCTGGCCACGGCGGCGCCCGCGGCGATGAACCCCGCATTGCGCCCCATGAGCTTCACGAGGCCGACACCGTTCGGCGCGCCGAGGGCCTCCACGTGGGCCCCCTTGACCACCTGCTGGCCGGCCTCCGCGGCCGATGCGAAGCCGAAGCTCATCCACACATAGGGGATGTCGTTGTCGATGGTTTTTGGAATGCCGATCACGGCCTTGTCCAGACCGCGTTTCTCGATTTCCTGGACGATGCCATGGGCGCCCCGCTGGGTGCCGTCGCCTCCGACGCAGAGCAGGATGTCGATGCCCTCGCTCTCCAGAAAGTCGACCATCACCGCGGCCGGCTGGCCGCCGCGGGAGCTGCCCAGCACGGTACCGCCGAGATTGTGGATGTCGTGGACGAATGCGGCATCGAGTTCCACCGGCGGAGAGCCCTCGGCCGGATTCAGGCCCCGATAGCCTTCCCGGATGCCGAGCACCCGTTGCACTCCGTAGTTGTGGATCAGCTCGTAGTAGACGGAGCGGATCACGTTGTTGAGGCCGGGGGACAGGCCGCCGCACGTTACCACCGCCACCGTGGTGGACTGCGGGTCAAAAAATATGCGCTCGCGCGGGCCCGCCTTTTCCAGGCTCAGATCTCCCGGTCCGGCCGCGCCGATGCCGACCTCGTCCTCGAGCAGAATGCGCCGGTCGTCGGACACGAAGTCCCGCTTGCCCGGGCCGAGGGGGGAGTCGAAGCGGCCTTCGCCCAGCGTCTTGATCGTCAGGTCCCGGGCTGTGGTCATGTGTCTCCTCCCTGGCGGATTGTCGGTTTCGACAGAAACCGCCCGGCCGTGCGCCGCCGTGGCTGACTGCCCGGCGGTTCCGGGCCGGTCCGAGTGGCGTGTGACGGATCCGGGGGCTCATCCCGGCGCAAACGCCCGGGACTCCGCCCGGCGGGTTCGAGCCCCTGTCTTTCGGGAACGAGAATAGTCGAATCTCCGGGGTCGGAGTAATACTGGTGCCCCAACCGGGTTCAGTCCGCAGCAGCCCGTTGCGTTTGCTTTCCGGTCCATATGTCGATTAGTCTGGACATATGGACATAGAAGTTGCCGTCAAGGCCCTGGGCGCGCTCGCACAACAGAGCCGGCTGGCCGCCTTTCGGCTGCTGGTGCGTTCCGGCACCGACGGCCTGGCCGCGGGGGAGATCGCCCAGGCCCTGAGCATTCCCCACAACACGCTGTCGTCGCATCTGGCAACGCTGGTCCAGGGCGGCCTTGTCCGCTCGCGCCGGGAAGGACGGAGCATCATCTACAGTGTCGACTTCGACGGGACCCGGGCCATGCTCGGCTTTCTGGTGGAGGACTGCTGCCACGGCGCGCCCGACGTCTGCCGCCCGGCGCTGGATAGTATTCTGGCGGGCTATTGCCCGTCGACGTCGGAAGGAGAGCCGGCCGATGACACGCTTGCACGTTAACCTCGCCGTGGAAGACCTTGCGGCATCCGTGGCTTTCTACACGGAGCTGTTCGCCGCGGAGCCGACGCTTCTGAAGGCCGACTACGCCCGGTGGATGCTGGAGGATCCCCGCGTCAACTTCGCCGTCCGGACAGGCGGTGGGCCGCCGGGTGTCGCTCATCTTGGCCTTCAGGCCGAAGACCGGACCGAGCTGGAGGCCGTTTACGAGCGCGTGGCGCGGGCCGGGAGACCGGTCCTCGACGAGGGCGAGACCACCTGCTGCTATTCGCGATCAACCAAGCGCTGGGTGCGCGATCCGGACGGCGTGGCCTGGGAGGCGTTTCTCACCCACACTACCGAATCCCGCGGCGAGCACCACCGCCACGCCGAACAGCCGATCGCAACACCGTCCGCGCGGCCGTGCTGCGGGTCTCCGTCGCTGTGACCGCTCCGGCGGATCCCCGGCGGGTCCTCGTGCTCTGCACGGGCAATTCGTGCCGTTCGATCATGGCGGAAGCGCTGATCAACACGCTGAGCGGCGGCCGCTGCCGGGCATGGAGCGCGGGCAGCCGGCCCACGGGCGCCGTGCATCCCAAGGCACTGGAAACCCTCGCCCGGCACGGCGTTGACGCGGGAGCCCCAAAGAGCCAGTCGTGGGACGACTATGCGGACGAGCCCTTCGACTGTGTGCTGACGGTTTGTGACTCGGCCGCGGCCGAAACCTGCCCGGCCTTTCCGGGGGATTTTGAGCGTGTGCACTGGAGCATCCCGGACCCGGCTGGTGCCGAAGGCAGCGGCCGGGATGTGGACGAGGCCTTCGAGCAGGCGTTCATGCTGCTCAGACAGCGAATCGGGGACGAGATCCTGTGACTGCGAAGGATTCCCCCATGGGCCTCTTCGAGCGCCTTCTGACGGTATGGGTCGCCCTGGGCATTGTCGCCGGTGTGGGACTCGGCGCCCTGTTCCCGGGTCTTTTTCAGGCCATCGCCGGTCTCGAGATTGCAAACGTCAACCTCGTCGTGGCGGTGTTCATCTGGGTGATGATCTACCCGATGATGGTCAACGTGGATTTCGCGTCGCTCCGCGACGTGGGCCGCCGGCCAAAAGGCCTGTGCATTACGCTTGTCGTCAACTGGCTCATCAAGCCATTCACCATGGCGGCCCTCGGCGTCCTGTTTTTCGACGTATTGTTCGCCGGGCTCGTCGAGCCTGCCGATGCCCGGCAGTACATTGCCGGCATGATCCTGCTCGGCGTCGCGCCCTGCACGGCGATGGTTTTTGTCTGGAGTCAGCTGGTGCGCGGCGACCCCAACTACACGCTCGTCCAGGTCTCCATCAACGACATCATCATGGTGTTCGCCTTCGCCCCGCTGGCCGCTCTGCTGCTGGGCATCACCGACGTGATCGTGCCGTGGGAAACGCTACTGCTGTCGGTGGTGCTGTACGTGGTGACACCGCTGGTCGCCGGCTACCTGACCCGGCGGCTACTCGACGGAGACGGGGATCCCGATCGGGTCGCCGGCTTCACCGCACGGATCAAGCCGTTTGCCATTGCCGGACTGATCGCGACCGTTGTGCTGCTGTTCGGCTTTCAGGCCGAGAAGATTCTTTCCCAGCCGGGTGTCATCGTGCTCATTGCCGTTCCGCTGCTGATCCAGAGCTATGGCATCTTCGCCCTGGCCTATGCCTGGGCCTACGCCTGGCGCGTACCCTTCGAGACGGCGGCCCCGGCGGCCCTGATCGGCACATCCAATTTCTTCGAGCTGGCCGTGGCCGTGGCCATCAGCCTGTTCGGGCTCGACTCCGGCGCCGCGCTGGCCACCGTGGTCGGCGTGCTCGTCGAGGTGCCGGTGATGCTGTCACTGGTTGCGGTCGCCAACCGGACAAGAGATCGTTTCCCGGCCGCGGCGAGCGTTCCCAGCTGAGTGCGGGAGCCAGAGACCCCGTGGCCGGGCGCGGGATCCCGCATACGGGTATGATCCGGCAGGGCCCGGCGGCGCACCGGCCCGCAATCCGCCGGGCGTTTATTCAGGCGGTTCCCACTGGGTCTTCAGCTTCTTCGGTGCCAGTTCGTTCTTGAGCTTAACGTAGTGGGGCAGGCCGTTCTTGTAGGGCGGGTAGTCCTCGCCCTGGATGAGCGGCTCGAGGTAACGCCGGCACGCTGCGGTCACGTTGAACCCGTCCGGCGTCAGGAACCGCTTGGGAACCTTCTTCTCGACGTTGGCGACCTTTTCGAGCGGCACGGTGCCCACCGACCACTTGTAGGGCTCGTCCGATTCCCGGACGATGATCGGCATCTCGCCGTGGCTTCCGGCGAGCGCCAGTTCGACGGCGGCCTTGCCCATGGCGTAGGCCTGTTCCACGTCCACGGCGGAGGCGATGTGCCGTGCAGACCGCTGCAGGTAGTCCGCCACCGCCCAGTGGTACTTGTAGCCCAGGCGGTTCTTGATCATTTCGGCAAGCACCGGTGCCACGCCGCCGAGCTGTTGGTGGCCGAAGGCGTCGGTAGACCCGGCCTCCGAGACAAACCGCCCGCTGGGCCAGCGGAGGCCCTCG
The DNA here is from genome assembly GCA_029287575.1 of Gammaproteobacteria bacterium. GTDB lineage: Bacteria > Pseudomonadota > Gammaproteobacteria > Steroidobacterales > XN24 > JARFQW01. Next base: position 7,661 of record JARFQW010000056.1, read on the forward strand.
GACACGGCGATGACGCAGTTGTCGTACTTTTCGACGTTTTCCTTCACCAGCTCCAGGAAACGCACCTCGTCGAAGGGCACCTCCGGGAACAGGATGATGTGTGGTGGTTCGCTGCGCCGCGGTCCGGCGAGCGCCGTCGCCGCCGCGATCCAGCCGGCGTGCCGGCCCATGACCTCGAGGATGAAAATCTTCGTATTGGGCATGGAGATGACATCGATGCCCGCCTCCTTGATGGATACGGCCACGTATTTCGCAACCGAACCGAAGCCGGGACAGGTGTCGGTCTCCGGCAGGTCGTTGTCCACGGTCTTGGGCACGCCCACGCAGGTAATGTCGTAGCCCATTTTCTTGCCGACCTGGGCCACCTTGTTGGCGGTATCCATGGAGTCCCCGCCGCCGTTGTAGACGAAGTAGCCGATGTTGTGGGCCATGAACACTTCGATGAGGCGCTGGTACTCGGCGGCGCTCTCCTCGAGGCTGTGCAGCTTGTAGCGAACCGATCCGAAGGCACCGCCGGGCGTGTGCCTGAGCGCGGCGATATCCTTGGCGCTCTCGTGGCTGGTATCGATCAGCTCTTCCTTGAGAGCGCCCAGAATGCCCATGCGGCCGGCATAGACCTTGCCGATGGTGTCCTTGTGTTCGCGAGCGGTTTCGATCACGCCGCAGGCCGTTGCGTTGATGACGGCGGTCACACCGCCGGACTGGGCATAAAAGAGATTCTTCCTGGCCATTACGAATTCCGAAACAGGCGTGTCGCCGACGGGCGGGAAGCATAACGGATCTGCCGGCGCCCTTCATGCGGTTTGACGACGCATCCCGGGGCGGTTAGTTTGGCCCACCCGGGAGTCCTGGGCCCCGGGCACCATTCGAATCAGAGGGGCGGCGGCATCATGCGCATAGTACTTATGGGGGCGCCCGGGTCGGGCAAGGGCACTCAGGCCAAGAAGCTGGTTGCGGACTTCGGCTATCCGCAGATCTCCACCGGCGACCTGCTGCGCGACGCGGTCGCAAGAGGTACCGAATTCGGCCTGCGGGCGAAAGCGGCCATGGACAATGGCCAGCTGGTCACCGACGACATCGTGCTGGGCATCATCCGCGAGCGGCTCGCCCAGCCGGACGCATCGGGTGGTTTCATACTCGACGGATTTCCGCGCAACATTCCGCAGGCCGAAGCGCTGGAAAGCCTGCTGGCCGAGATGGAAACTCCCCTGGACTCCGCGGTACTCATGGACGTGGATTTCGATGTGCTCTTCAAGCGGCTGACCGGCCGGCGCACCTGCGGCAAATGCGGCAAGGTATTCAACGTCTATTTCATGCCGCCGGAGAAGGAAGGGGTCTGCGATGGCTGCGGGGCGACTGACCTGATCCAGCGCTCCGACGACAAGGAAGAAACCATCGGCAAGCGGCTGGAGGTCTACCAGCGCGAGACCGAGCCGCTGGTGGAATTCTACGAGCGCGCCGGCAAACTCAAGGTCGTGGCCGCCGACGGCGACGTAGACGACGTCTACGGGCGTCTGAAATCGGCGGTCGGCCTGGCCGAGAGCTAGCCCGGCTCCACGGCTTCAAGCAGCGCGGCGCCGGCGATATCCCGGCGCCAGCCTGCCAGGACGGCGAGCTCCCGTTCTCCGCGCACCAGACGCTCCAGCTCCTTGCGCGTGGCGATCAGGGGCGCCGAGATTGCTTCGCGTTCCGATACCGTCCGAACGAGGGCGGCAAGCTGTTTGAGCAGACGCTCTTCGGCGGGCTCCAGCCGGTCTCTCCCCGTCAGCGCGGGAATTTCGGGGTCCTGCACCGGTTCTTCCAGCAGCCGTTCCAGGTGGGTTCCGTGACGCCGCTGAACCGCCGGGGGAAGGCGGCTCATGCCGGCGTCACTTTCGGCCAGCGCGAGCAGGGCGTCGTCCTTGAGAATCCAGCGCCGCGGCCGGTTTCGGTCCATGGCCACCTGCTCGCGCCAGGCCGCCAGCCGCGCCAGCCGGCCAAGCGCCGGGCCGCCGAGACGGTTGAAACCCTTCACGCGCCGCCAGGCTTCGGCCGGATCGGTCTCGTACAGGCCGGGCTGGGACAGTGCCGCGCATTCGTCGGCCAGCCACGCGCCGCGCCCCCGCGCCTGCAGATCGGTATCCAGCGTGGACCGAAGCCCGGGCAGATGAACCACGTCGTCCGCGGCGTAGGCCAGCTGCGCCTCGGTCAGGGGGCGGCGCGACCAGTCGGTCCGGGCGTGGCCTTTTTCCAGCGTCTTTCCAAGCACCGTCTCCACCAGCGCGGCGTAGCCCAGCTGGTCGCCGTGACCCAGCAGCCCGGCAGCGATCTGCGTGTCGTACACGGGTGCTGGCACCGACCCGGTGGCCTGGTAGAGGACTTCCAGATCCTGGCGCGCCGCGTGCAGAACCTTCGTCACCCCGGGGTCCATCAACAGCTCGCCCAGGCGGGACGGAATGCCCAGCGCGAGGGTGTCGAGACAGGCCAGGTGTTCGCCGTCGGTGAGCTGAATCAGACAGAGCTGCGCGCGGTAGGTGTCCTCGCGCAGAAACTCCGTGTCCATGTACAGGTATTCGGGCTGGCCGAGAGCGGCCAGAAACGCCGCGGCGCGTTCCGGGTCGTCGATGAATTCGGGTGTGCTCATCGGGGCATTATTCCAGATGCGCGTTGTCGGCGTATCGGCTGAAGCACCGAGCGGCCGCACCCATGCCGACAGATCCCCGAGGCGGTATCATGCCCGCTTATCATGCACACGTTATTTCAGGTATTCGTGGACATCGCGCTTCGGCGCAGCGGGCCGGAAGATCTGCCGGCCTCCGGTTTCCTGCTGCTCCTGACCCTGGGTGCCTATCTCGTCGTGTCCTCCCTTGCCACGCTCTTCTTCGCCGACGGCTTTGCGGATGTCATGGCCCAGGTAGGGGTGGACATCATTCTGCTGTTTGCCTGGTTCGCCGGCATGCTGTTGCTGTACCGGCGCCCGGCCCGCATTCCGCAGACCATGACCGCAATCCTCGGCACCCTGACGCTCGTGCACCTGCTGCAGCTTCCGCTGTGGTTCTGGCTGCAGTCCGCGGGGGATTCGCCGGAGGCGGCAACGCTGCCGCTGCTTGCGATCTGGGGCATCCTGCTGTGGTCGTTTCTGGTCATCGGCCATATCGTCCACAGGGCGGTGGAAATTCCGCTTCCCGGGGGCGTGCTCCTGGCGCTGGCCTATTTTCTCGTCAGCCTGGCGGTCTATTCCCAGCTGTTTCCGGTCCCGGCGGAGGTCTGAATGCACGTTCACATCCTCGGGATTTGCGGCACGTTCATGGCCGGTGTTGCGGCGCTGGCCAAGGCGGCCGGCCATCGTGTGACGGGCAGCGACCGGCAGGTCTATCCGCCCATGAGCACGCAGCTGCAGGAACTGGGCATAGAACTCGTGGAGGGCTACGAGGCCGGCCAGCTGAATCCCGCGCCCGACTGCGTGGTTGTCGGCAACGTCATGACCCGGGGCATCCCGGTGGTGGAAGCGCTGCTGGACTCGGGGATCGAATATACGTCAGGTCCCGAGTGGCTGGCCCGTCACGTGCTTGCCGACCGCTGGGTCCTGGCCGCCAGCGGCACCCACGGCAAGACCACGACTGCCAGTCTGCTGGCCTGGATCCTGGAGGATGCGGGGCTGGCGCCTGGCTTTCTGATCGGCGGCATACCGGCCAATTTCGGTGTCTCGGCCCGGCTCGGCGGAAGCCCGTTCTTCGTCGTCGAGGCGGACGAGTACGACACGGCCTTTTTCGACAAACGGTCGAAGTTTGTCCACTACCGTCCGCGCACGCTGATTCTGGGCAACCTGGAGTTCGACCACGCCGACATCTTCGACGACCTCGCGGCGATCCAGAAACAGTTTCATCATCTGGTCCGGACCGTGCCAGGCACGGGACAGATAGTC
>JARFQW010000050.1 GCA_029287575.1 Gammaproteobacteria bacterium
ACCGTGAAACCGGACCAGGAGACGCGGCGAGGCAGTCCTGGTCCGCGCAGTCCTGGTCCGCGCAGATATCGGCTTGGCGAAAACGGTCCGGATCATCGGGGTCCATTTGCTTCGTCTTGTGCCAACATCTTGCGAATCGACTGTTCGATCTGGCCACCGCAATACAGCCGGCCGTAGGCTTTTTCCTGGTCAGCAACATACAGCGCCAGCGACGGCACGGCACCGACCCTCCGGCACAGGGCGTGAATGCCCGGTGCGTGCCGGAGCAGGTCGGCCTCGAGTTCAGGGAGACACCGGGTCATGTTGCCGAATAACGCGAATACGCCGATATCGGCAAAACTCAAGCGGTCCGTGCCGACAAAACCGCGTGCCAGACCCTCCTCGAAGATTCGCATCCAGCGGGAAAGACGCCGGGTCCGAAACTCAGACCAGGCTTCGTAGTCCCACATGGACGAGCCGTTGTACCGGCAGACCTCCATCAGAACGTCGTTGCAGTCCATGAGGACTTTCATGCACATCGCCAGCTCGAACGGATCGTCGGGGGCGAGGTCGAGCCCGGGGGACAGGTACAGGACAATGGCCGGCATCTGGCTGAGCGTGCGGCCTGTTTCCCGGTCATAAAGAACCGGCGGACCCATATAGGGTACGCCCTGTTCGTCGGGATTCAGATCCATGAGTCGCTTGTTCTCTTCGAGACGCGTTTCTTCGAGAAATGGAACCCCGCGGCAGGCGAACAGATAGCTGACGAAGCAGCCTCGGAACGGAACCGGCCAGTAGTAGAGCTGAAACCTGGCTTTGGACATGCTGACTCCTGGAGCGCGAGTGAAAGCAACCACGGCGACCGATTATGCCGGTCCGTGCGCCTGATCCAACGGCTTTCCGGCCGACGCCGGGGAATTGAGACGACACTCCGGCCCGCCAAAGGCATGTTCACGGCGGTCGCTTCGGGCGGCGTGCCGCGGGCCCCTGACCGTCTGGCCCCGCAGATGCCGGATCTTCCAGGGCAGCCTACGCCGCCGTCTAGATGGTCCGCGTGGCGATGGCCGGGGAAATCCCGGCTGCGCGCCGCGCCGGTCCCGCGACGGCCAGCAGTCCCAGGGCCCAGATCACGAGGATGCCGACGGGCAGCAGCAGCGGATCGAGCCGTTCCAGGTCATAGGCCGTCATCAGCCAGTAGTTGATTCCCAGCGCCGCCAGCGTGCCCAGCACAACACCCGCCGTCGTGATCATCCAGTTCTCCAGCAGGAAATACCGCAAGATGTCCCGGCGGCGTGCCCCGACGGCCCGGCGTGTGCCGATCTGCTTGAAGCGCTGGCGTACAGCGAAGCTCGCCAGGCCAATGATGCCCACGCCAGTCACGCTCACCATGAGCAGCGTCACCACGCCCAGAAGCACGGCCATGCCGCGATCCCCCTGGTAGCTGCGATCCTTCGTTTCCGTCATGGGGCGCAGTTCCTGAAGCACTCGCTGGTCGTTGACGCCGAACAAGGCAGCCTCGACCTGAGCGAGGGTCTGGTTGACGAGCCCCGGCTCGGTGCGGATCAAGTAATGGGTCGAGTTGGAGGGCATCACCCTCGGCAGGAGGGCCACATGGCTCAGCTTGTCCCAGCCCACCCAGGCACCGTGCATTCGGCGCACGATGCCGATGATGGTGGACGGCCGGCCGAGGCCATCGTAAAGGGGCTGACCCAGCGCGTCGCCATCGGGGAACAGTTCGTCCGCATAGGCCTGCGTTATGATCAGGCTGGGCTGGGGATCGCTGAAGTTTTCCGCATACACCATGTCCTCTTCGGCGAATTCGCGCCCCGCCACCAGTTCGACCCCCAGGGTCTGTATTGCGTCGGTGGTCATCATGTACTGCACGCCGTTGACCCTCGGCGCGCCGGACTCCGGCGATGCGGCGAACTCGGTGCCCCAGCCGCTGCCGGATAAGGGCACGTGCTGACTCGCCGAGACGGCTATCACGCCGGGGATCGTGCGCAGGGCCCTAAGATCCTCCCGGACACCGAGCTCCGCCTTGAAATCCTGTCCGATCACCGCGCTGTTGACGGACAGGATGTTGTCCACGTCCATGCCGTTGTCCCGGGTGATCTTCTCTATTCGCTGCTGAATGATGAACACCGCGTTGACAACGACGGCCAGCGTCAGCGCAATCTGTACCGCGATGAGTACCGGCCCGGTCTTGTTGCGCCGGGCGGCCCGCCAGATGGGTCCGAATTCCATGAACTTCTCCTACTGAATCCGCAGATAGGCCGCGGGCGGCATGCGGCAGACGCGCCATGCCGGATAGAGGCCGGCGACCAGGGTCGTGAGAATCGCGCTCGCCACGGCTACGCCGGCCAGCGTCCAGTCCAGGTGGGTCAGCTGCTCGAAACCCGGGAAGAGCCTGCGGATGCCTCGCAGAGACAGCCAGGCAAGACCCAGACCGATCACGCCGCCGGCAAAACCGATCACGCCGACCTCGATGAGTTGCTGCCGGAACACGGCCTTGCGGCTGGCGCCGAGCGCCCGACGGATGCCCACCTGGGGTGCCCGGCCCAGAAATTTTGCCAGCATCAGCCCGAGGGTGTTGAACAGGCATACGCCCAGAAACAGGGTCGCCACCGCCACCAGGACTTTCTGGTCGTCGCGGACAACCCGGCGGGCTTCGAGCCATCCATCCACCGGCGTGAGACGATTGTTCAGCGGACGGCCGAAACGCCCGAGGGCTTTCTGGCTGGTCACGTAGCCATCCACGAACGCCTGGAAGTCGGCCTTCTGCCCGGGATTCTCCAGTTCCGCCCAGTATTGCCACCAGACACACTCAGAGTTGAGAAACTGCTCGTAGGTCTCGATCTTCTCGTCCTTCCAGCAGTTGGTGTTGCCGCTGGAGAACAGCTCCAGCTCCCGCCCGACGCCAACCGGCAGAAACAGCCGCTCGGATTCGTCGAAGGCGCCGTTGTTCACGTCGTAGAATTTCGGCGTCGGCTGGAAGTCTTCGACGACTCCGATCACCGTAAAGGGACGATCGTGGACGACCAGCGTCTCACCGATGCTGTCCCCTCCTCCGAACAGTTCGCCGTTGAGCTGCCGCGAGATCACGATCTGCCGCGCGCCGGTCTCGTCGGCCTCTTCAGTCCAGGGCGCGCCGTAGACAAACGAAATATCGAACAAGGCAAAGAAGTCCCGGCCCGTGATCCGGCCCATTTCGGCAAACGGTTTGAGTTCCCGGCGTCCCGGCTGCAGCACCAGCTCGGTCTTGTACATGGCGGCATGCCGGACCGGTATGTCCGAGGTCATCAACGCCATGGCATCGCGGTAGGTCAGCTCCCAGGGCGCCTGTTCCGGCTGCCGGTCCGTGTACGGTTCGGCTGGATCCCAGCTATCGATCTGAACCGCGTGCAGGACGTCGTTCTTGTGCTCGACCGGATTGGCGGCCATCTGGTAGAACACGGTGAGCGATGCCATATAGATGCCGATGCCCAGCGCGATGGTCGAGACCATGAGCGCTGTGGCACCGGGCGTTTTTCGCATGCTGATGGCGGCCAGCCGCAGATAGTAGGCAAACATGGCGGCGTCCTCTAAAGGCTCATGGCCGCTGCGCCGAGCCCGTTCGGCGCACCGATCGGCGGCGCCTCGGGTTGCGCCGGAGCCTGCAGGCGCCCGTCGAGGACGTGCACATTGCGCGGCACCCGCCGGGCCAGGTCCGGATCATGGGTCACCATGACGATCGTTGTGCCGGCCGCGTTGATTTCGTTGAGCAGGCCGAGTACCGCCTCGGCCATTTCCGAGTCCAGGTTGCCGGTCGGCTCGTCGGCGAGGAGGAAACGCGGTGCCCCCGCGAGGGCCCGGGCAATGGCCACGCGCTGCTGCTGGCCGCCGGAGAGCTGACTGGGGAGATGCCGCCGCCTCGATGTCAGACCCACGCGCTCGAGACTCTCGTCGATGCGCCGGGACCGCTCCGCCGCGTTGAACCCGCGATAGCGAAGCGGCACATCCACGTTGTCGAACACGTCCAGGTCCGGAATCAGATTGAAGCTCTGGAAAATGAAGCCGATTTTTTCGTTGCGGATACGGGACCGCGCGTCGTCTCCCAGGGACCCGATCTCCTCGCCGTCGAGGTGATAGGCGCCGTCGCTCAGCTCCTCGAGAAGACCGGCAATGTTCAGGAACGTCGTCTTGCCGGAACCGGACGGCCCCGTCACGGCGACGAATTCGCCTTCTTCTACTTGAAGACTGAAGTCTCTGAGCGCATGGGTCTCGACAGTGTCGGTGCGATAGACCTTGCTGACGCTGTGCATTTCGAGCATGTCGGTGTTCCTGTAGTGAGGGTTTTCAGTCGGTGAGCAGAACCGTCGACGCCTTGTCGAACGGGCCGAGGTCGGAGATCACGATCACCTCGCCGGGGCCCAGCCCGTCGAGTATCTCCACCTGGCCCGTGCTGACCGCGCCGGTCTTTATCGAACGGCGATGAGCCAGGTTGCCGTCGACCACGTAGGCGATCCGGCCTCCGCCGGAGTCCAGAAACGGGCCCCGGCTGACCAGCAACGCGTCAGCGCGTTCCTCGAGGATCAAGCGGGCGGACACCCGCTGGTTCTGGCGCAGGCCGGCCGGGAGGTCGTCGTCGAAGCGGATGCGGGCAGTGACCTGATTATCCGAGACCTCGGGCGAGACCGAGCGAATACGGCCTCCGTAAATGCCTTTGCCGATCAGGATTTCCGCCGGCATATCCTGGCCTAGGTCATCGCCGTATTCCTGGGGAACCTGGATCTCGATCTCGTAGGCGCTCAGATCGACGACGGTCATCAGGGGCTGGCTGCGGGCGACCGCCGATTTCTGGTCAACGGCCAACAGACCCACCATGCCGTTCACCGGCGAACGGACCGCAAGCCCGGTGACCCGGCGCTCCAGTTCAGTCACCACGAGTCGCTGGCGATCCCGGTCCAGAACCCACGTCTTGAGCTCGAACGCCAGCGACTCGCTTTCCAGGCGTTTACGCTGGCGGGAGTGTTCGTACTCGAGTTTCGCCGTTTCCAGGTCGTCGCGTGCCTTTTCGAAGTCCTGTCTGCTGATCAAGCGATTGGCCCACGCGGCCTCGGCCCGCCGCAGTTCGCGGGCCGCCGCCACGATGTCCACCCGCGCCAGGTCCACGGCCTGCCGGTTGGCGAGCTCGAGCTTTCGGGTCTCTATCTCCTGCCGGGTGATACGGGTTTCCAGCGACATGAGCGTCGAGCGCTCCTGCTCCAGCTCACTCGCAAGCTCCGGGCTGTCGATTCGCGCCAGCAGCTCGCCTTCGGATACGCTGGCGCCGGCCTCCACCATCAGGGTCACGATCCCTTCGTCCGGGGCATAAACGGTCGGCTTGACGGCCGCGACCACCCGTCCCCGCACCGCCACGTCCCGGACGAAGGGGCCAACGTTGATGGGCTCCATACGCAACCGGGAGCGCGGCACGGAACGGTCCGCGCTCGTGAAATCGCTCGCCGCAGGCCAGAGCGCGACACCCGCGACCGCGAGCCCCGCAAAGGCGATCGCCACGCGCCCAAGTCCGCGCCGGCGAGTCGGGGCGTCGAGCGCCCGGTCCTGGGCCGCCGTATCGCGAATGCCGACAGTCACAGCAACACGTTCCGGCTGCCCCGTCACACCTCACCGTCCTCGGAAAGATTCCCCTGCATGAATCCTGAGACGCCGGGAGACCGGAGAACGTTTAAGCGCTTGGCCGAGTCCAGGGTCTGCCTTTGCGTCCAAGGGTCAACAATACGCAACCGTACTCGAATAGAAGTTTTTCAACAGGACAGCTCGAATGGGCTCTTGTATATGGACGCCATCGATACTGCGAGCACAGGAACCTGCGGATCACACGGGCTCCATGACCGTTTTATCTCGGGAAGGCTCGTAATCACTTCGCGTGCTGGCGCTGGTAACGCTACTGCTGGCAGAAAGCCTGCCGACCAATGCCATGCCTCTCGAGCAAGTGTTCAGTGGCCCATCTTTCGATCGATCAGGCTTTGCGGCCGTCCAGGATGGGCTAACTGTGGCTCCCCGGGCCATCGTGCCGACAATCAGCTGGCAGGCCGCCAAGCCCGCAGTTCACCTGATTGCACGCATCGAGGTGCTCGCCAGCTGAATGCCGCATGGCACATTTTCCAGCGCCCCGTCCCTCGAGCCTGACTGTCAGCCTGCCCGAATGTCCCGTAGACCAGCATGTCAATGAACTCATGCACCGTGAGCGCAAACTGCGGCGCTGGCAGCTCGGAAGGTCTGAGAACCCGCTTTCAGGAGTGCGCCCGCGCGCTCGGGCCGGGTGCGCAGGGGCCATGTAGGGGACGCGTGCCAGAGCGATGCCCGATACAGGGCCGCGAGCTACCGCTTGCCATCGAGCCGGACAGCCGGGCCCAATTCCGCTAAGGTCAGGATCCTATTCAAACCGCAGCAATCTTCCGGAGCCCCCATGCCCAGGACAATCTTCGTATTTGCCGCTCTGTTGATCGTGCTCGGTGTCGGTGCGTTTCTGATGTCTTCCAGCGCCACAGCCCTGCTGCCCGCCTACGTGGGCGGAGCACTGGCGATCGTCGGGGCGCTGGCGACAAGGCTCGCGGGTTTTCGCAACTACCTGCTGCCGGTCGCCGGGGTGATCGCATTACTTGGCGCCCTGGCCCCTGCCGCGGCACTCGCCATCCGCGCGGCCGCCATGAGCCCGCTCGCCCTGACAGTCAACGTCGGCATGCTCGCAGTGAGCGGCACGCTCTTCGTCCTGATCCTCCGCGAGTTCAAAGCCACGCGCCGGGCCTAACCTGCAACGATACCGGGGTTCAGTACGCGACTTTCTGCTACTGGTTTTTCCATCGCGTTTTCCCAGCATCCCAGCGACGTCGGGCGTTGCGGTGTCGCGATTTTGGATGGTCTGACCCCCGCGTGCCGAGAGGTTTGTACTTTTTTGCTTCGACAGGTCGGAACTGAAATGTGTTCACTGCAATGTCTGCGGATGGCCGTGGAAGGCCTGCCCTGACGCTACAACGGAGGTCGCGGGCGGGGAGCTTTTGTTGGACAGTTACGACCGGACTTTGCTACACCTCTTGTTCGGCTGCGCCGGCGGACGTGGCCGTTAAGCCATCGATACCGGAGTGCACAACGATATGAACACCGCTCTCGCCATCCAATCGACCATTGCCGTGACCGTTCTGGCTTTGACCTTCGCGGTACCCGCGAGCGCCGATCCCAAGGTCAGGCCCCAGCAGAACGGCAACATCGCGATCCAGCTGGACGGCTGTAGTGTGCTGTTCGCACCCGGCGGCGAAATCCTCAGTCAGGACAAGACCTGCAAGGACAAGCAGGTCCACAAGGCCGAGAAAAAATTTGCGTCCTACCAGTCGAAGCACAAGGCCGCTCCGGCCCACGCCGATAGTCAATCTAAGAAGGAATCCATGGACAAGGGCACGGCCAGCCAGAAGAAAGCCGGCGAACCGGACGAGTGGGTCGTGCGGAACGTGCGTGGCAACGCGTTCGGACTGCAGAAATCACCTTCGGAAGGCGCGCCCTACGTGAACCGGGGCCTTCGCAACGGCACACGCATGCGCAACCTCGGCTGCAGCGTCCACGAAGGCAAGACCTGGTGCAAGGCCCAATACGGCAAAAACACAGGCTGGGCCCAGCGGCGCTATCTCAGCGATGTCGGTGGGTAGCCAAGTCAGCGCCGGTGCCGGTGTTGAGTATTCGACTTTTTGCCACCGACCATTGCATGGCGTTTTGCCCGCTCGCAGCGTAGATTCGTGCACGGGCCACGCCGCTATCCACAGTCCGGCCTATTCACAAACTGGCCGGGCTGTCATGGACCGACGCCCTGGAGAGAGGAAATCCAGTTAAAGCTACCGTCGCGGGACTCGACTCTCGTTTGTGCCCAAGCCTTTCGCTCAGGCAGAACTCCATGACCTAAAAAACCGAGTCTCGTCGGCGTATCTTGAGCAGGTGGTGCCCGGGGCGGGACTCGAACCCGCACTCCCTTACAGGGAAGCGGATTTTAAGTCCGCTGCGTCTACCAGTTCCGCCACCCGGGCTTCGACGATCCGGCGTTGCGAACTCTATCACGCAGCACACGCGCCCGGGCCTGAAAACCCCTCGAACGCGGCGGTCTCTTTGGACGCTGCGGGCAAAAAAATGCCGGGCGGTCAGACACCCGCCCGGCCAATTGACGCGCATAAGGGGCATCGCGTCGGGGCTTTGGTAGCTGCCGTCGCCTGACCGGCGACACGGCGGCCAAATCTCTGCCCCGACACTAGGGGACGGCCTGCGGGTCGCGCCACGCGTCGCCGGGCCGCGACACGGGGCGTCGCGTCTTGGCAACGTCAATCTGAGACCGAAAAAATCGTGATTTTTTAGTGATCTGTGATCATCATCAAGAATCCGTCTCGTTTCTGCGTCGGCGCACACGGCGGATTGCCACGCTCAGTTACAGCTCGGCGGAGTCGAGAACGCGCAATCCGGACCCGTAACCCCAGCGCGGTTGGCCGACCGGTACGTCGAGTCAGGCCGGCATGACCATGGCTCTGGCGGGGACAAAAGGGAAAGCCCGCCTGACATGGCGCCGCAACGTCAGGCGGGGAGCCGGAAGTTTCCGAAAATGGTCCGACAAATCTTGGAGGCGCGGGCCGGAATCGAACCGGCGTACACGGCTTTGCAGGCCGCTGCGTAACCACTCCGCCACCGCGCCAGGGTGGGCCGGGAGCCCGGGAAGGACGCGAACTCTACCACAAGGCGCGCCGCGCCGGGAGGCCCCCGAAGCAGCGTGGCCTCACGACGCCTGACCCAGGCACCTGGTCGTCTGCTCGAGGCAAAAAAGAAGACGGGCAGACCTGAGGCCTGCCCGTCTTCCGGGGCGGTAGGCCCCGTCTGGCTTGTGGGTAAACCCGGCCTTACTTCATCGTCACCTCGCGCAGAATGTACTGCCCGGTGATGTCACGCATGCCCGGATAGTTCTTCTGGGCAAACTCGGTGGATTCCTTGCCGCGGGCCTCGCCCCACTCCTTCATGAACGCGTCATAGCGCTCCTTGTTCGGAGCCAGGTCCGCTGTCGTGGCGCTCTTCACCATGAGCAGCAGGTTGAAGTTGCCGCTCTGAGGCAGGTCGCTGCGCAGAATCATGTAGTCCTCGATCTGGCCGAGTTTCTTGGCAACTTCGTTGCTGGCGATCCACGTCTGCTTGAGGCCCTCGAGATAGGCATCGTCCATGTTGGGATGCACCTTCACGGTCGTCACATTCCAGACCGAATCGCTGACTTCATAGTCTTTCCAAGGCTCCAGATCGGCCCATGCCGTCACGGCCAGACCCACAAGCGCAACGCTACCGAATGCCCCAACCGCAAGCTTCTTTATCGACATTCCTATCCCCCTCAGGATGATCAGTTTTTAGAACACCGGAGAAACATAGCAGCCTGCAGGCGATTCTGCCCGGGTGTCTCAGTCCACAGCGAGAATCCGCTGGCTTGCCACTGGCGAATTAGTGTCCAGAACAAGACCGCTCGGTGGACCGGCATGCCCCACACACTCGATACCCAGCTGCGGGTTCCCCAGCCCCGGGAAGCTGTGTTCCCGTTCTTCTCGGATGCGTTCAACCTGGAACGGATCACGCCGCCGGAGCTGAAGTTCCGGATCCTGACCCCCGCGCCCATAGAGATCGCCGAGGGAACCCGTATTCGCTATCGCCTGAAGCTCTGGGGCGTGCCGTTTCATTGGGAAACGCTGATCACCTGCTGGGAGCCGCCGGTTCGGTTCGTGGACGAGCAGTTGTCCGGCCCCTATCGGCTCTGGTCCCATCGCCACGAGTTCATCCCCACCCACAACGGGACGCTGGTCTGCGATCACGTGGAGTATGAACTTCCGGTTCCCGCTCTGGGCGACCTGGCCCATCCCCTCGTTCGCCGTCAGCTCACCCGCATCTTCCGGTACCGGCACGAGATCCTCCACGGCATTTTTTGCGGTCAGGGGCAGACGGAGTCCGGAATCGTTCTGGATTCCGCCAGCGATGGGGTCACCACCGCGGCCCTGGGCTCCGCCGACTGACATGGACACAAATGCCGATTGGCAGCTCAAGCTCCTCTACGATGGTGCGTGCCCGTTCTGCCGCCGCGAAGTGAACTGGCTGGCACGGCGGGATCGAACGGGTCAGGTTGCCCTCGAGGACATCGCCGACCCCGAATTCGACGCCGCCGACTATGGGCTTTCCCAGGCGAAGGTGCAGAGTGTTATTCATGCCCAGCTTCCCGACGGCCGCGTGGTCACCGGCATGGAAGTCTTCCGTCGCCTGTACGCCGCGGTCGGCCTGGGATGGCTTATGGCCCCTACCGGTTGGCCGGTTCTGCGGCCGGTCTTTGACTGGGGATACCGGCTCTTTGCCCGCCACCGGGTGCGCCTCGGCCAGACGTTCGGTCGCGGCTGCGAGGACGAGGTCTGCCGTCGGGGCACCTAGATCGACTGGAGCGGCTCGGCCACCGGGCAGGCGCAGACCTCCGCCGGCCGGCTGCTCGGAGGGGCTCCCTGGCCCCGGTTAGGTCGTCATGGCACCTGAGGACTCGCACGGATCCGGATTCGACTCGCCCGGCTCCTCACCAGCCTCGGGAACCTGGCTCATCGCCAGCTCGCTTAGTGCGGTGATGGTCAAGGAGGGATTCACGCCCGGGTTGGCCGGCATCGTCGAACCGTCGCAGATCATCAGGTTGCGATAGCCGAACACGCGCTGCTGCCGATCCACCACGCCCGATTCCGGTCCCGGCGCGATCACCGCGCCACCGAGTATGTGTGCCGTTGTCGGGATGTTTGCCAGGGCTTCCAGCAGACCGCTTTGCGGCACACCCCCGGTCTCTTTTGCAAGTACCTCGGCGGCCTCGTTGGCCACCTCGATGAAGGTAGGGTTCGGCTTCTCCGGATCCTGCTCGGTGCGCAGCGACACACGCCCGAACCAGCCCCGATGCGCGCGAAAGGCAATGGCGTTGTCCAAAGTCTGCATTACCAGGTAGAGCAGCGACCGCTCCGACCATCCGAAGGGCCAGGTTGCCTTGAAAAACCGTACCGGATGGCGCAGGACCTGTCCTAACCATTTCAGCGGCCGCGTGATGCGGGTTCCTTTGCCGGTGAGCAGTGTGTAGAGAAACGACATGGAGTCCGCGTTCCGGCCGAAGGTGTTGAACTCAATGTGGGTGTCCGGGCGAGGATGAATGCTGGAGCTGATCATGACGTCGTTCCAGATGTTCTCGGTGCCCCGGGGCAGGGTCACGGCCAGAATAGACTCGCTGTTGGTGCGCACCTGCTCTCCGAGGCGGTCACTGATCCGGGGCAGCGAACCGGCAAGCTTGCAGCGCGCCAGCAGCGTATTCGTGCCCAGCGCACCGGCAGCCAATACGACACCGCGGGCCCGGAACACCCGCCGGCGTTTCCGGAACCAGGCCCCGGGATACTCGGTGACTACCTCATAGCCGCCGCTGCCGTCCGGGGCGCC
Source organism: Gammaproteobacteria bacterium (assembly GCA_029287575.1). GTDB lineage: Bacteria > Pseudomonadota > Gammaproteobacteria > Steroidobacterales > XN24 > JARFQW01. Next base: position 11,467 of record JARFQW010000050.1, read on the forward strand.
CAACGGCCGTATATCCACGACCTGGCATTCGGCATGGATCCGGGCGCCCTTTTTTTCGGCAAACCAGAGGTAGTTCTTCACGAGCGTATTCTTGGCGCCGATTCGGCAGCCTTGCATGCACTCTCCGCAGAAGATACAGCCCGTGCGCTCCGGCCCTTCACCGCCGAAGTACGGATCGGGCACGGTTTCCCCCTCAGCGCCGAAGAACACGCCACAGGGAGTCCGCGTGAACGTGTCCTCCACGCCGAAGTGCCTGCCTACGGCCTTGAGGTAATCCTGTCCGACGCTGCCCCGGGGCACGGTTTGGACGCCGAGCATGCGCTCGGCGGTGTCGTAATGCGGCGCCAGAGCAGCGGCCCAGTTACCCATGCCAGCCCACTGGGGATTGGCATAAAAGGCCGGAGCCGCCCGGTAAAGCGTGTTGGCATAGACCAGGCTGCCCCCGCCCACCCCAACGCCACTGGCGATGAAGATATCCTTGAAGGCCGTCAGCCGAAGTATGCCCCGCAGCCCCAGGGCGGGAAGCCAATTGAAGTTGCGCGCATCCCACGTGGTCCGGGGCAGGTCGCCATCCCGAAAACGGCGGCCGGCCTCCAGCACACCGACACGGTAACCTTTTTCCGCCAGGCGCAATGCGGAAACGCTCCCGCCAAATCCCGAGCCGATAACGAGCCATTCGTAGTCGAGATTCACGGTGTCTCCGGCGGACCCGTTTTCATCCCTGTAACTGTCGCGAACCTCCGCGGATCCGTAAGCCGTCCTGGTGCCCATGGTCTTGCCTCCACGACTGACCCACTGCGGCCCGCCTCTCATTAACAGGACTGGCGAGTGAGCTCAGACCTCACGTGCATCATACTGCGCTTAACCAGGATAGGCGGTCGGCGGGAGAGAACCGAAACAGCCTTGGCTCATCCATCCGGCACGGGCAGAGACGATGCCTAATGAACCGATTCAGAACATGAAACCCCGGGGCAACCAGCGCGCGGTCTTGGTCGTTGACCAGGGCAGCCACGCCAGCAAGGCGCTCATCTACAGCGACGATGGTGAGCTTCTGGCTGACACCGAATCCGCCGTTGAAACCTTCCACCCTGAACCCGGCTGGGTGGAGCACGATGCTGAAGCCCTGCTCGCTTCGGTCCGGACAGCGGTTACTCACGCAATCGCAGAGGCGAACCTGGCGCCGAACGTCATACGACGGGCAGGCCTGGCCACTCAGCGTTCGACGGTTGTGGCCTGGGATGCAGTGACCGGCCGCGCGCTCTCGCCGGCCCTGTCATGGCGTGATACCCGATATGCCGCGTGGCTGGCCCGCCTGAACATCGATAGGCAGAAAGTGCGTCGGATCACCGGACTGGTGCCCTCCCCCCACTACGGTGCGAGCAAACTCCGGTGGTGCCTGGACCAGCTTCCAGACGTCACCAAGGCGCTCGGCCAGGGCCGGCTGCGGATGGGACCCCTGTCCAGTTTCCTGACCACGCGGCTGGCGTCGTCCCGCCATTCGGGAGCGGGCAGCGCCGACCACCAGCGCTTCGGTTCGCCGGTGGTGGATCCGGCCAACGCCTCCCGGACGCTGTTGTGGGACATCGCCAGCCGAAGCTGGTCGAAGCCGATGCTCGCGGCTTTCGGCATTCCCCCTGAAATCCTCCCCCGTCCGGTGCCGAGCCGGCATGACTATGGGGTGCTCGACACATCGGGCGCCCCGATCCCTATGACCCTGTGCACCGGAGACCAGTCGGCAGCCCTGTTCGCCGCCGGACCCCCGGACCGGGACACCGTCTACGTCAACCTGGGGACCGGCGCATTTCTGCAACGGGCCGGACTCAACACACAGATGCCTCCCGGGCTGCTCAAGAGCATCTGCTGGCAGGAAGGAGACCGCGTGCTCGAGGTGCTCGAGGGCACTGTCAACGGTGCGGGCGCTGCTCTGAGCTGGCTGGCGACCGAGGTGAATACGCCGGAGCAGGCGCTCATTGAGGCTGCTCCGGGATGGCTGGATACCGTCACCGATCCGCCGTTGTTTGCCAACGGGGTCGGCGGGCTCGGCTCACCCTACTGGCTGGCGGAGGCACCGGTCAGGTTTGATCGCAAGGCATCCATTCCCGAACGGACCGTCGCGGTGCTGGAGAGCGTTGTCTTTCTCATACAGACCAATCTCAGGGTCATGGACAAGCCGCCGGCGGCTCGCATCGCCGTCAGCGGCGGACTCGCCCGCCTGGACGGTCTGTGCCAGCGCCTGGCCGATCTGGCGGGGATCCCGGTCCTTCGCAGGCAAGACGTCGAGTCCACGGCGCGGGGCGTGGCCTGGCTTTTGAGTGCGGCGCCCGGCGACGCGTTCGCCCACAACGGTATGCCTGCCGTGACATCCCCGCCGGGTGTCGCGTCGGCCGCGCTGTTCGAGCCGCGTTCGGAATCCGGGCTGGCCGCACGATTCGCCCGCTGGCAAGCCTACATGGCGCAACTCACCGGCAGGGAGGGCAACCCGGAATAACACGCAACTTCGGGCGCGGCCGATTCCCGTAGCCGCTCACCGCAGGAATGAGAGGGGCCCGCAAGGAGAATCCCTGCGGGCCCTTTTGGCCTGATTTCCTCTGGCCTGATTTCCTCTGGCCTGATTTCCTCTGGCCTGATTTCCTCTGGCCTGATACGGCCATGGCCGTATCGGCCGGCCACGGCCAGGTTCGACTAGGCGGATTCGACCACAACGAGTTCCACGCGACGATTGTTGGCACGTCCCGCTTCGGTGTCGTTCGTGTCGATAGGCTGGGCGTCGCCGCTCCCCACCGCCGAAATCCGGCCCGGCTCGATACCGCGGCTGATAAGTGCTTCACGCACCGCCTGCGCGCGATCCAGAGAAAGCTTGGCGTTATAGCCCGAATCCCCGGTGTTGTCGGTGTGTCCTTCAACCAGGATGTAGCGTTCCGGGTAGGCCTTCAACACCGTCGCCACCGCATCGAGCTGGCGATTCGAAGACATTGCCAGGCGCGCCGAGTCGGTTTCGAATTCAAGCGCATCGAAGATGAACCGGTTGTCGCCATCGCCGGTGTTCAGATAAGACACCCAGGACTCGACAAAACCGTCGTCCAGCACGTCGATGGTTTCGCCCGATGGCAGCGTGAGTGCCGAAAGGCCTTCCTCGACTGCCTCCATGGCGCTGGACGCGGCATCGCCCACGGCGTCCGCGGCGTCGGATGCGGCTTCGCCAACAGCCGCCGCGGTCTCCTTGGCCATCTCGCCAGCCTTTTCGGCAGTTTCCTCGACGCTCTGCATCGCGTCGGAGGCCACCTTCTCGGCATCGTCGCCACAGCTTCTGAGCAGGAACAGCACGACCAGGATCGCCGCGGCAATCAGCAGCCACTTGCCGAAATTCGGGCCGCTTTTCTGGGGCTCGGGGGCGCGCGGCGGCGGCGGCGCGGCGCGCGGCGCTTCGCCGCCCACGCTGCTCAGAAACGAGGTCACGTCGCCGTAGCCCATGGCCTCGGTGACCCGGGAATCCAGGCCCGATTTGAGATAGTCCTTCTGGCCCAGGAGCAGGTTCATCAGCCCGCCGGCGTCAAGCTTGTTGTCCACGACCTGGCGTTTCAGGAAGCCGAGACCGATCGGCGCCATCATCGCCATCAGCTTTCCGGCCGACGATGAACTGATGCCGGCCACATTCGAGATGCTGTCGGTCAGCGCGTTCGTCTTGTTGCCGAACATGCCATTCAACAGGGTCGTGCCGAGAGAAAGCATGGAGTCCGTCTTCGGGCCGCCCCCCAGCAGATCGCCGAGGTTGTCCAACATGCCCGTATCGATGTCCGGGCTGGTCACCATCTTGAACAGATCGGCGGTGCCGCTGCTCCCCTTGCTCATCCCGAGCATGCCACCCAGCAGGGCGGGGAAAATGCTGGCCGCGGCCGTCTCGGTGGCCTGGGGCGGTTCGCCCAACATGCCTGCGGCCTTGCCGGCCAGGTCCTTTACGACCGAATTCGTGAACATGCTGATCAAATTCACTGCCATGAACGTGTCCTCTAAAAAAGCCCTTCAAACGAAACTGGGGGACCGATAGCCGCCTTGGGGCCGTCCATGAGAACGAGCCCAACCCCCCGGCATAAGGCGGGTAGTCACGTGAAAGGTAGTTAGTCCAGAGACCTTCCGCCACCCGGATCCCGTGCTGGAACGCCAGCTCCGGCAACGGTTGTCCCCCAGCTGACAGGTGACAGGAAGGATCACATCCTTGCCGCCAGGAGCGTTCGGGCCCCGTGAGGATCGTACCCTGTCCTGTGGGAGGGCGTGCTGATGTCAGTCCGGAGCCCTCCAGCCAGGGGCCGTCAAGCCATACCTCGATTTTCTCGAATCCGGGCGTCGGAATAATCCGCTTTTTCGGCAGGTGGCCCTCATCCAGACTGTGGCCAGCTTCACAGGAGAGAGACATGAACGAACTCAAAGGCATTATCAACAGCCTCGCTGGCAGCGGCGCCCTGTCGGGTCTCGCGGGCGGTCTCGCCGGCGGCACGGTTGCCGGCGCGCTGGCCACCAAGAAAGGTCGGAAAATGGGCGGCACCGCCCTGAAAATCGGGGGTCTTGCCGCTATCAGCAGTCTGGCCTGGAAAGCCTATCAGTCGTACACCGCTGACCCTGCGCAGCCCCGGACCCCCGCCTCCCCGGCGGCGCGGACCAGTCCGACGCCAGCCACGGGCGGGCTGTCGCGGGCCGAATTCGACCAGGTCACGGACAGCGATGCGGGCGGTTCCGGAGCACTCGTCCTGTTG
>JARFQW010000078.1 GCA_029287575.1 Gammaproteobacteria bacterium
GACCAATCGTCCCCACGTTTACGTGAGGCTTCGTACGCTCGAACTTCTCCTTGGACATCGGTGTCTAGCTCCCGACCTTGTTTAAATTCTCAAAAACCCTTTCGGAACCGGTTCCGGCCCCGCGTTTTTCATCACCCGCCCCAGGGCGAATGGAGTGTGGAGCCCACAACCGGACTTGAACCGGTGACCTCTTCCTTACCAAGGAAGTGCTCTACCGCCTGAGCTATGTGGGCCCCGTCGATCCGTCTCCGTTGCGGCAACCAGCCAGTCAGTGCGCCGATGGAGCGGGCGATGGGGATCGAACCCACATCATCAGCTTGGAAGGCTGAGGTTCTACCATTGAACTACGCCCGCACGTCCGGCGAAGCACCCCGCTTGTTCCACCCCTTCGCTCAAAGGCCCGGACTCCTGCGGAACGCTACCCCTGGGAACCACCCCAAAAAACCGTGGTGGAGGGGGTAGGATTCGAACCTACGAAGGCTGAGCCAGCAGATTTACAGTCTGCCCCCGTTGACCGCTTGGGTACCCCTCCGCAAACGGAAGCAGCGTATTATCTGCCCGCACTCCCGGACTGTCAACGGTTTACACACAGGCAAAAGAGACCGTCCCGCTGTCGCTTCCAGCCTGGAATGCGCTCGGGATCGATCTCGGATTAACGGCAAGTATGCCATTTGCTTCAGGGGCTTACAATCCGGCGCCTGCTGCAGGCAGGTCTCGCGGGGAAGGCCTGCCCCCTCGATCCAGCGGGAAAACGGATCTGGAGCCGGCGACAGGAGTCGAACCTGCGACCTGCTGATTACAAATCAGCCGCTCTACCAACTGAGCTACACCGGCCCCCGGCGAATTCTAGGCTTCCGGACCCGCCGGGTCCACGGGCCCGCCCATTTAGGGCGTTGCGGCAGCCAGGCTGGCGAACTGGCCTGTCAAGTCGGTCAGCGGGTCGGGTTTTCCGCGTTTCAGGGGTGCCGGACGCTTCTGCGCCCGGGCGCGGAAGTCGGACGGCGAAACGTCAAAAGCCCCGCGAAACGCGCGCGCGAAGTAGGACGGGGAGTTGAAGCCGACCGTGTAGGCGACGTCAGTCACTGGAACCGACGGGTTGGCAAGGAGGGCTTTCGCGCGCTCCAGACGCAAGGCGACGAGATGGGCCTGGAACGTAATGCCCATCTCCTCACGGAAGACACGGCTGAACCGGTGCGGGGAGAGACCGCAAAGTTCGGCCATCTCCGCCTCCCGGATGGCCTCGTAGTAATGGGACGCCATGAAGGAGACCGCGGGCTCCACGCGGCGGCAGGGTTTCTGTGACCGGAAACGGGCATCGCGGGGCAAGGGCGTCTCCACGGCGCATGCCTTTCGACTGCCCTGACGTTCGCGCATGCGGAATATCCGTTTCAGGCCGGCAAGACACCGCTGCACGTCTGCGGCGGGAGTCGGCCGTACCAGATAGTCCCAGACCCGGGCCCGCAGGGCCCACACGGCGATTTCCTCCGAGTGATGCACGGTGACCATGACCACCGGCGTCGAAACCCATTGACGCTTGAGCGCCTCGAGAAACTTCAGCCCGTCTATGTCGGGGTAATCGAAGCTGGCCACCATGAAGTCCACGGACACGCCGCGGGACCGGGCGCGATCCACTCCGTCGCGATCCACCCGGACCACTCGGCACGCTGCGGCGAAGCCGTCAGGAATCTCCTGTTGCTCGCCTGACACGGAGACGTCGACCCAGAGCAGGGTCGGCTGGCCGGCCGGATCATCCATGTGCTTGGTTTGCTCTTCCATGCAATTCAGGTCCCTTTCCATGAAGTCCGCGCTTTAGCACGAACACGACCTCACGGTAGAGCCCGGTATAGCCGGTCGCCGTGACCCTATTCACGAATAACCGGCCCCTGCCGCCCTTATGTAAAGCCGGAGTCCGCGAATCCCGAAAATTCGGACTTCCGTCCCCGCACTTCCTCCGCTGCGCCGCGACGTTCGAGGGATCCGGACAAGATCGTTTCATTGCGCCGGCAAGATCGTGCCAGCGAAAAACAACCGCCGGAGGAACGCCTTAAAACGCTGTTTTTTATGAGCTTTTTTTCTCTCTCGGCCGATGAGGACGGACGTTTGCCCGATTTGTGCTCGTCGTGGGTCGAGATAGTGCAAGCAGTTTCCGAACTCTAACGGCTCACTGGACTCGTGCCAGGCGTGCTGCCAAGTCGTTCACCTTCGGGTTCCCTGAGCATTCGATCGCGGCGGCACGTCGGGCACGACAACCATCAAACGCATTGCGTAAGGAGAAGTAACCATGGAACTGAAGAACAAGATTGCTCGCTTTCTGAAGGACGAGTCCGGCCTGACCGCGACGGAGTACGCCATTGCCGGCGGCCTGGTGGGCCTCGCGGTCGTGACGTCGTTCACCAACCTCGGCACGGCCGTGGGCGGCGTGATCGACAACATCATCACGGCCATCAACGGCGCCTGATTGCCGCCCGGCAGCGGGTGACCGCAAGCCGGGCGGCAGATTGGAAGATCTGCCGTCCGGCCATCCCCGCCCCGGATTCTCGACAGGAACCGTTTTTTGCTACCGGAGCATTCGCAATGACCGACATCCAGTTGCCCATACCGTTGCTCATGGGGTTGTTCGCCTTCCTGGCGGCGATCCTGGTCACGGACCTGGGGAGCCGCAGGATCCCGAACAGCCTTGTGCTGCTCGCCATCGGCTTCAGCCTGGTATTACGAATGGCGACGGAAGGCCCCGGGGGGGGGTTGTTCGCGGGGGTGGCCGGCGGGCTCGCCGGCCTCGCCCTTTTCCTGCCGTTTTATATCGCGGGGGGCATGGGTGCCGGCGACGTCAAGGCCATGGCCGCCTGCGGCTGCTTTCTGGGCCCGGTGCAGGCACTCCTGGCCGCCGGCCTCACGCTGATCGCAGGCGCTGTCCTGGCGATCGGATTGGTTCTCACCCGCTACGTCGCGCTGACGCTTCCGGTTTCTCACCGCGCGAGCGGAGCCCTGGCGGGCTTTCGGTCGGCTGAAGGCATTCCGTACGCAGCCGCGATTGTTCTCGGCTGCATGGGCAGCGTGCTTCTGGCCCGGCAGGGCATGGCGAACTTTTTCGGCAGCTAGGCCGGATGACAAAACAACATATAGGAATATCGGACGTGTCCCACGGAATCACACGGCTATTTGGCCCCCAAAGCGCTCCCGAATTTTCCGGCGAGCTTCACAACGAGGCTCCGCTGATCCAGCCGGACCCGCTCCCCAAGGAGACCGGCCTGCCCGGGCTGCCGCGGTGCGTGGCCGACACCGGGCTTGAACTCAGTTTTCTTGGCGATCTCATCGGCAAACACCTCCATCGCGGCGGCGTACTGACTCTCAAGGACCTGTCCGGGCGGCTCTCGCTGCCTGGCGTCGTCGTCGAAGAGGCGCTGCACTTTCTCCGCAAGGAGCAACAGATCGAGATTCGCTCGGGAAACAACGGGAGCACCCAGCTTCGCTACGCGCTAACGGAGCGCGGCCGCACAAGTGCCCTGGATGCCCTGCTGCGCAGCGGCTACACGGGGGCGGCACCGGTTCCGGTTGACACCTACCGGGACGTCGCGAAGAAACAGTCCATTCATCTGAGCGGCCCGACCCGGGAGCAGGTGGAATCCGCGTTCGCGGACATGGTGGTTCCGGGTGGTCTGCTGGATGTGGTCGGCCCGTCGCTGAACTCCGGCCGGGCGATTTTCGTCTACGGACCCGCGGGCACCGGAAAAACATTTATTACGAAGAAACTGGGGCGCCTGTTCGGCGACCCGGTTCTCGTGCCCCACGCGTTGCTGGTCGGCGACACGGTGGTGCAGGTCTACGATCCGCTGATCCACAAGCCCCATCCCGACTGCGCCGAACAGGATACGCTCTCGCTCGAAACGGGTCTCGATCCGCGCTACGTCGTTTGCGAACGCCCGGTGGTGGTTAGCGGCGGCGAGCTGACCACCGACATGCTGGATATACAGTACGACCCGAGCACTCGCCTCTATCAGGCACCGCTGCAGCTGAAAGCCAATAACGGCATCTTCATCCTCGACGACCTGGGTCGGCAGAAAGTCGCGCCGGAGCAGATCCTCAACCGCTGGATCGTGCCCATGGAAGAGCGCGTCGACTACCTGACTGTCGGCACGGGGCAGCACTTCTGGGTCCCGTTTGACGTCGTCCTCGTTTTCTCGACCAATCTCAACCCGCTGCACCTCGCGGACGAGGCGTTCCTCAGGCGGATCGGCTACAAGATTCGCTTCGACTATCTGACCCCGCTGGAATACGAGGTGATCTGGAAGGGCGCCTGCAAGGAGCAGGGTATCGCCTTCGATCCCGCGCTACTGCACTACATGATCGAGCAGCTCTACGGAGACACGGACACGCCGCTGCTGCCCTGCCATCCACGCGATCTACTCGGCATTGCGATGGACCACGCCCGGTATACGGGTTCCGGAAACCAGCCGACACCCGAGCAGATGCGCCATGCCTGGCGCAGCTATTTCGTTCCCATGGAACAAGCGGTCCAGGGACTGGCCTGATATCGGCCCGACGATAGGAGAACCAAATCATGAAACGACGTGCCTTTTACTTGCTCGCACTCTCGATCACCCTGGGTGTCGGTGCCGCCTGGGTCGCAAATCGCTGGGTCCAGACGAGGCTTTCGCCGGACGTTGCCCAGGCCGACACGGAGTCGGTGGTTATCGCTGCCCTCCGGGTGCCTTATGGCACGGAGATCGAACCGCGTCACATGAAAGTCGTCACGATGCCGGCCGGCACCGTGCCGGAGTCGGCCTTCCGCGCGGCGGAGGACGTCAAGGGGATGGTCGCCAAACAGGAAGTGCTCGCGGGCGAGATCCTGGTCCAGGACCGTTTTGCCGAACACCTGGGCGGCAGCACGCTTGCTGCTCTGATCGACCCCGACTATCGCGCCATCACGCTGCGGGTCAATGACGTGGTCGGGGTCGGCGGCTTTCTTCTGCCGGGCAACCGGGTGGACGTTTTGTCCAGCCGCATGGTGAACAAGCGTGCCCAGACTGAAACGATCCTCAAGGACATCAAGGTCCTGGCCGTCGACCAGCGTGCAGACATGGGCGACAACGAGCCTGTTGTCGTACGTGCCGTAACCCTCGAAGTTTCGCCCAAGGAGTCAGAAATCCTCGTCGGCGCGCGGGAGGAAGGCAGCATCCAGCTCGCACTGAGAAACCCGAGCGCCATCGACGCGCCCGTGCGGATCGTCGAAGAGGTCAAGCCCAAGCCGGCGGCACAAAAGCCCCGTCCCCGGCGGACCTACAGCCCGACCGTGGAGATCATCCGCGGCACCGATGTAGCGAAGAAAAAGGTGACTGGCTAGGCACAGCCGTTCCCGCAAGCCCATGGAAGAGGACACCTTGCAATGAATACAGCGATACCCGGAACACTTCTGCTGACCGCCGCTGCGTGCGTAGCCGGATTGGCGTTTATCCCCACGAACGAGGCCCACGGCCAGAGCTTCGCGAGAGAACGGCAGCTGACCGCCAGCCAGTCCACGGACGTCACCGTTCCGATCTACAAGTCACGGATCGTCCAGCTGGACCTGCCAGCCGCCCGCGTGTCTGTCGGAAATCCGGACGTGGCGGACATCCTTGTTCTCGGCTCCAGCGAGATCTATGTACTCGGCAAGGATCTCGGCACCACGAACGTGCTGATCTGGGACCGGGGCAACCGGCTGATCAGCTCCATCGACGTCCAGGTGGTCCACGACCTCGAGACGCTGAAGACGCGCCTCGCGACACTTCTTCCGGGCGAACAGATCGAGGTGCACAGCGCCCAGCGGTCGGTGGTGCTCAGCGGCAGAGTCACGAGCCTCGACCGCCTTAAGGCCGCCGTGCAAATTGCGGAGAATTTCCTCGAACAGGTCGCCACCGCAACAGAAAAGTCCACCTTCGAGCAGGAGAGCGTGGGCGGCCAGGAACGCACAGCCGGCGAGGTCATCAATCTGATGCACGTCGGCGGCTCCCAGCAGGTGATGCTCGAAGTCAAGGTCGCCGAGATCAACCGCAGCGAACTCCGCCGCATGGACGTGCAGTTCAATGCCCTGAGCAACACGGGTAACTGGCGGCTCGGAGGCGTCAGCGGCGGCGCCACATTCCCCGACGCAGTGTTTCCCCCGAATGACGTGCGCATCCCCGTGCTGGGGGACAACCCGTTCACCAGCTCGATCGTCAATCCCATCGGGCCCGTGATCGACGAGTTCGCCCCGAACGACATTGCCATCAATGACAAGGGACTGTTCGCCAGCTTCCTGAGCAACGATACGGTTTTCAATCTTGCCATCGACGCCGCGAAAGACAGGGGCCTGGCGAAAATTCTTGCTGAGCCCGTGCTGACCACCCTCAACGGCAAGGAAGCCGAATTTCTCTCGGGGGGCAGTTTCCCGATCCCCGTGCCCCAGGAGCGCGACACGATCACTGTCGAATACAAGGATTTCGGCGTTGCGCTGCGGGTCTTGCCGGTTATCCTTGACTCGGGCCGGATCAACCTGAATCTGAAGATCAGCGTCAGCGATATCGTGCCGCAGAACACCTTGACCGTCGGTCAGCCCGGCGCCAACCAGTTTTTTGCCGTGCCTTCGCTGACCGAACGCCGGGCCTCCTCAACGGTGGAACTGGGCGACGGCCAGACCATGGGCATCGCCGGGCTCGTCAATGAAAGCCTGCGCGAAGTGGTCAGTGACTTTCCCGGGTTGGGACAGGTGCCGGTTCTCGGGCCGCTGTTCCGCAGCCAGGATTTCCAGAAGGGCGAGTCCGAACTTGTGATACTGGTCACACCAAGACTCGCCAAACCCCTTGATCCTGAGAATATCCGGCTTCCCACGGACCGGTTCGTGGAACCCACCGACGTGGAGTTCTATCTGCTGGGCCGGACCGAGGGCAAGCGCAAGTCCACCGGAGGAGGATCAACGGACAAGGGCGGAACAACAACGACGTTCGGGCATAGCCTGACCGCGAAACCGGAGTAAGACGATGACCAGAATTTTTACGCTCTTGATGGTGGCCACCCTGTCGACAGGCCTTTCGGCCTGCGCCAACGAGCCGACGGCCACGGAATCCGATTTCGGCAACTCGGTGCGCTCGATGGTCATCGGGCAGACCGTGAATCCCAACGCTGCCGAGGAAAATCGCGGGAAACACGCCGACCAGGGGGACGGCCAGCGAGGCGAGGCCGTCATGGAGGCCTATCGCGAGGATGTCACCAGCAGCGAAGAGGCTTCCCGGGATCTCGTTATTGACCTGGGTAACCTGAGCGGAAGCTGACGGCAAGGATGCAACGATGCGCGCGCGTGCGGACAACAGGCTGAAGATGACCCGCGGACCCGGTCGCGAGACCGGGGCCGCGCTGGTCATGCTGGCCGTCGGTCTCATCGCGATTCTCGCGGTGGCGGGTCTTGCACTGGACGGCGGTCACGTCATGCTCAACAAGGCGAGACTGCAAAACGCCGTGGATGCGGCGGCTCTCGCCGGCGCGAAAAACATGGACGAGACCGGCAACACAGATCTGGCCCGTGTAGAAGCCCGGTCCCTGTTCGCCCGGAATGCGAATGCGGCCGGCAACGGCGAGCTCGGCGCAGCTTGGGGGGACTCCGGGATCAACCTGACCATCCAGTTCTCGGACACCCTGCGACCCTTCGTCCCGGGAGCCCCGGACGGACCCTACGTTCGGGCGATTGCAACAGGCTTCACCCTGCCGGCCTGGCTGACCCAGGTCATCGGCCGGGACCAATTCACCATCCGGGCTTCCGCCGTCGCAGGCCCGAGCCCGAGTCTCGGGGACATCTGCAACGTCGCGCCCGTGATGGTCTGCGGCGACCCGCCGCCGCCCGCCGGGACGGGATCAGCACCCCTTTGGGGCTACGACTATGGACAACCGGTAGTTCTGAAAACCTCGACCACGAACGGCAACTGGGACGAGACTCCGGGGCCGGGCAATTTCCAGCTCATCCGGGTTGGCGGCGCCGGTGGCGATGTCGTTCGGGAAGCCATGGCCGGCAGCTACGATGCCTGCCTGAGCAACGGTGAATCCGTGGAAACGGAGCCGGGCAATACCGTCGGCCCTGTGGTCCAGGGCATGAACACCCGCTTCGGCAAGTGGCTGGGCCCCATGGGCGGCACGGAGGCCACCTACCCACCGGATGTCCTCACGACCCAGCAGAGTCCGCCTCTCACCTCGGACGAATTCGGGAACATGTTCCAGGGCAGCACCCAGGTGACCC
>JARFQW010000124.1 GCA_029287575.1 Gammaproteobacteria bacterium
AAGTCACACCGTATGCACATGCAAATACGCCGAGGACTTGAATTGTGACGATGATCACAGGCCTGCTGTGGTCAAACCTCCGCTTCTCGCCGGTTTCACTCAACTCGGAGTGATTCTCACACCCACCACCGGAAAACCTTCCGCAACCGACCCCAAGGCGACGCTCGCAGGACAAGTATCACCGGCATCAATTGAGGTGAAACGTGGTCATTGAGCCGTTGATGTATGCTGCATTGTAGTTACAATGTAGGTATGCGTGAGCTAGTATTCGAGTGGAATGCCAAAAAGGCGGCTGAGAACAGGCGCAAGCACCGCGTTTCTTTCGATGAGGCCAAATCAGCTTTCCTCGATGACAACGCTCGCGTCATCGCCGATCCCGAACACTCAGATGACGAAGATCGCTTTGTTCTTCTCGGACTTAGTGTCCAGCTCCGATTGCTGGTGGTAGTGCATTGCTACCGGGAAGCGGAGAACGTGATTCGAATCATTTCGGCAAGAAAAGCCGACCCTTCGGAACGACGCCAGTACTCGGAGTTTCTGTCATGAAGAGAAAATACGACTTCTCAAAATCGATCAAGAACCCATACCTGAAAAAGCCGAAGAAGCAGCTGACGATTCGGCTGGATGAGGACACCATTGACTATTTCCGTGGCCTATCGGAGGACAGCGGAATCCCGTACCAGAGTCTCATCAATCTTTACCTCCGCGATTGCGCGGCGGAAAACAAAAGGCTTCACATGAAATGGGGCAGCTAATGGCCGATTTCTGCCGGTTTCGCTCAGCCCTGAGTGATTGTGACTCCTACCCCCCGAAAAGGGTCTGCAAGGCGACCGAAAGCGGACCTGGCCTCAGAGTCCTTGTAAGCTGACGGATTGCAATAGAGTGCGGCACGGGCGACCCGAGATGATAAAGCCGAAAATAAACTGGCCGGGGGCTTTGGGCGAGTTTGTGATCATCGTCATGGGTGTCCTCGCGGCATTGGCGGTCGATCAATGGCGGGATGAGTACGATGACAGAAAAACCGAGTCCGAATATCTGGATCGGATACGCGTTGACGTAGAACGGGATATCGAGAAGTTCTCAAGCGAGATCGTAGTACTGGAGAAGAAGGCGGATTTTCTCCAGAGCCTGCTCGACAAGACTACCGGTTCCCGGTTTTCAGAAGATCCCATTGGCCTGATGGAGGCCAAGGTCTATTCCTCGTTTCGAGGGCTGCCCGAGAGCGCGTCGACCACTTTTGATGAGCTCAAGAGTACGGGGCGTCTTGCGTTGATCCGAGATCTGCAGATACGCAATGCGATGTCCGAATACTACTCGGCGTATGCGTCGCTTAATGCGCAAGTGAATTTGTTCCCATTTGGAGACTACGGTCGGCTCGTTCTGGGAATCGTTCCGGGGGATATTTCCAGAGAATGGAGACTGTCAAATACCATCAGCAAACCCGACGAGTTTCTTCAGAGTCTGCGGCTGCTTGAGGAGCATCCCGACTTGCCTGCGGCTGCAAACATAGAAATCACCTACGGGACTGCACTGCAGTTCTACGTAACGCTGTTTCGCGATCGGGCCAGGGAGTTGCTGCTCCGGCTCAACGAGGGCCAGTAACAGAAGGCTTCTTCGATTGGCCCGCAAAAGGCCGAACTCGGACTGTTTCCCTCCACTCAGAGTGTTTCCCAGTCGCATCCCATGAAGAGCGCCTGCAGACGACTCGAAGCGGCCGGCGTCCCAGCCGAGAATTTCAAGTCCGCAGAAATCCTGGCCCTGTCCGATTGGATTTCTCTGGCCCGCAACATCCAGCGAAACTGGTAAATCGGGCCCATGAGAGAGTGTTTCGCGCTCTTCTCCGAGGGTATGGGGCGGTGGATGTCCCGATCAGAGATCGGGAGCCTGAAAGCCGCCGAGTTCACTCTCAAGCAGCTGAGCAACCGCCAACACGATGTCTTCTCTCCAAGGACGAGCCACGATCTGGACGCCGATCGGCAGGCCTTCTGGCGACGTACCCCCGCGAACAACCGCGCCGGGCCAGCCGGTCAGGTTATACGTCATCGTGTAGCTGAAAGGTCGCAGGTCCTGACCGTCCTCGCTGCCGTGGTGCATCGCGGGCAATGCGTTGACCGGGCACAGAATGACATCGTAGCTCTCCATGAACGAGAGCATCTGGCTCCTGCAGAGGGCCATACGCGTGAACGCGTCGACGATCTCCTCGTCCGTTGCGGCCGGTGCTTCGAAGGCCCACTGCAGGGTGCTCTCTTCCTGGCTTGTGCCAGCCGCACGGAGAAGCTTCTTTATCAATGGGGGATCACAGCGATTCCAGGCAGTCATCATGACATCGTAGGACGACTCGATTCCCGTCGGCCGCGCTTCGTCAACCCGAGCTCCGATGTCCGAGAGGACAGCGGCTGCTGTGGTCACGACCTGGGATATCGCCGGAGTCGGCGTCTGAATTCCGTTGTCCGTGTGAAACGACACGCGGAGGTCCTGTGGCTTCACAGTCGCAGGATCCTTGAGGGGCATGGGCACGATATAGGGATCGACTGCGTCAGGGCCGGCCAGAATCGGCAGCAACAGGGACAAATCGGTCGCGTGGCGTGCCATGGGACCGAGCTGCTGAAATGCGTCCAGCAACCCGCCGAAAGGAAATCCATGGCCGGTTCGCGGGACCCGTCCGGAGGTCGGCTTGATGCCGGCTATTCCGGTGCAGTGCGCGGGAAGACGAATGCTGCCCCCGTAGTCACTCCCAATATCAAACGGCGAACCACCCGCGGCCAGTATGGCCGACGCCCCTCCGCTACTTCCGCCTGGTGTACGGGTCAGGTCATAGGGGTTGTTCGTGACGCCGAAAAGCTTGTTGCCGGTCTCGTAAGAGAGCGTGAACTCCGGCGTATTCGTCTTGCCCATCAAAATCGCGCCGGCCGATTTCAGGCGTGCCACAACGGTGGCATCCTTCGGTGGCACGAAGGTACGTCTGCCTTTGGTTCCGTAGGTGGTGACGATCCCGGCCGTATCGAGGGAGTCCTTGATCGTCATCGGGACTCCGTGGAGAGGGCCCGTAACCTCACCGCGCGATAATCGCGCGTCGGCATCCCTGGCGGCATCCAGCGCCTCGTCACCTGCCAGAGCAACCACGGCATTGATTTTCGCGTTGACCGTTTCGATGCGATCAAGAAAAGCCTGAACCACTTCCACCGAGGAGACGTCCCCGGACCGAATGGCGGCTGCCAGAGCCCGGACGGAGGCGTTGTAGAGTTCCGGCGGGAGTTCGTCACGATAGGTCAGCGTAACCGGGGGCCTGCTCGTACATCCCATGATCCCGGGGGCGATGATTCCTGCCCCCAACACCTTGAGCACGTCACGTCGCGAGATCGTCTTGATCCCGTCCTTCGGCGCAGCATTGTCGTCAAATTGCATGCTGGAATATCCTTCGTTGTTCCGGTCCAGTACCTGCCGGGTCAGAGCTGGAGTGCTTTGCGCATGTCAATGGTACAACCGAGGGCCTGCACAAGCCGTTAGTCTCTGGCGTATCGCCAGGATAACCACAAAAGGCCGAATCACCCGAAGGTGGACGGACCGTTTACTTCTGTCAGAGTCTTCTACGCTGTGGCGGGCGGCTCGTGGCTGCGTTTTACGCCGGCCGACGCATCATGTGCAGCGAAGGATTGAGCATATGTCCTGGCGACGAAGGGGCAGGTCGGGCCTCTCCGCCTGCCCGTCGCCCGTAGCGAGCACGGACAGATTTCCGCCGATGACTATCCCGTCCGCCCGCGTCTTCCGGCTTGACCGCTGAGCTCCCACAGGGGCTAGCCTCGCCATAGCATGGAACGATCGGGGTTGCGGACGGGAGCGTGCACCCGCATTGCCCCGCGCGTCGCCGCCACAGGGATTGTTCAGCGGCAATCCCCGGTCGACTGATATCGCCCGGGCGTCGCCAGGCCGGTTGATTTACGGCGACCGCGAATTGCCTCACTCGCCGCTCGGATCCAGCCCCGCCGCCTCGTAGTCGTTCACAGCCGCCTCCGCAGGCGGCGCGGCCGTTCCCGGCAGGATCTCGAAACGCGGATCGAAGACCACCAGCGTCGAGGCAAGCTGACCGATGATGTCGGTGTTGCCCACGGCCGTGGCCGTGCCGTCACTGATCATGGCGCGCAGGGTTTTCTGACCGCCCATGACCGCTTCCAGGTCGCTGCGGTTGATGGTCAGGGTCAGATCCGGGTCGTCGGCCTGGAACCCCTCCACGTTGGTCAGGGTCTGGCTGCGCAGCTCCACCACGAATTTTTCGCCGTTGTCCGGTGTGATCAGGTTGACGACGAACTCCATGCCCTTGGCCTTCTTGGGATCCATGCGGATGGCCACGAAGTCCAGGAACAGCTCGGTGCTCATGGCGCGGACGACGTCGGGTGAGGACGAACTGATCTGCGCGCCCCCCGGTATGCCCGAGCGCAGCTCGAAGGCACCGGCGAGATAGCTGTTGCGCAGCCCCGGGTTCTCCTGCTGGTAGCCGATCTGTTCGTACACGTCGGCCAGCAGATCCCTGGCGGTCGTATTGTCGGGTTCGGCCTGCACGAGCTTGTTCAGGATCTCCTGGGCCAGGAGATACTTGCCGGCATCATAAAGCTCTCGACCCTTCTCCATGATCCTGCCGGCGCCGCCCATCATCTCCACGTAGAGGGGCGCGGAGTCCGCGGGGCTCAGGGGAATGAGGGTGGCCGGGTTGGCGTCCCAGTAACCGAGGTAGCGATTGATCACTCCCCGGCTGTTGTGCTCCGGCGAGCCGTGGTAGCCGCGGTTGTACCATTGCCGGGCGATTCCCTCCGGCGTCTCGAAGACATTGTGAATCTGATTGATGGTCACGCCCTGGTTGGCGTGATGCAGCACCTGGTTGTTGATGTTCGCGTACAGGTCCCGCTGGCCGCGGAGTATTTCCTGGATGCGCTCGTTACCCCAGCGCGGCCAGTGATGGGACGCGAACATGATCTCGGCTTCCTGGCCGAAGAGATACAGGACCCGGCTGATGTACTTGGACCAGTTCAGGGGGTCCCGTACCGGCGCGCCGCGCAAGGTGTAGATGTTGTGGAACGCGGCAACGACGTTCTCGGCGATCCAGAGCAGCTTCTTGTCGGGGAAGTAGGTGTTCATCTCCGACGGCGCCTCGGTGTGCGGGGTGTTCTGGAAGATCATGCGCACGCCGTCGATGGTCAGCTCTTCGATGTCCTCCTCGATGACCCGGGTCGGGGGGATTAGCGTGATGCTGCCGATGGAGATGTTCTGGGCGAGTCCCTGCCCGGCATGGCCGTAGGGGCTGGCGGGCAGAAGGATGCCGTACTGATAGAACAGCCGCCGGTTCATCGCGTTGCCGGCATAGACATTCTCGGAGACCAGATGCTCCATGAAGTCCCGCGGCGCGATCACCTCCACTTTGCCCGCATCCACATCGGCCTCATCGATGACACCGCGCACACCGCCCCAGTGATCGCCGTGGGAATGGGAGTAGATGACGGCCCTGACGGGGAATTCGCCGAGCTCCTGGTTGACCAGCTCCAGCGCCGCCCGCGCCGTCTCCGCTGAGGTGAGCGGATCGAAAATGATCCAGCCGGTGTCTCCCTTGACGAAGGAGATATTCGCGAGATCGAAGCCCCGCACCTGGTAGACCCCGTCCATCACCTCGTAGAGCCCGTAGCTCATGTTCAGGGTGGACTGCCGCTGCAGGGAGGGATGGATGCTGTCGAACGCCTTGCCCTCCAGAAAGAAGTCGTAGCGCTCCAGGTCAAAGACCACATTGCCGTCCTCTCCGCGAATGACCTTGGACGCGGGCGCGGCGATGAAGCCCTTCTTTTCCTCGTCGAAGTCCCGGGTGTCGTCGAAGGGCAGGGTCCCACGGGCCTTATCGAGGGCCTTGAGTGTATGGCTGGATGGCTCCTTGCCCTTGGGATGAAAGTGCCGGTCCGGCGAGACCTTTTCGGGCACGATGTCGCTGCCGCCGGCCGCGAACGAGCTGTGACTGGCCGCAATGCCTATCAGAAACGATATGCTGACTACCGTCAGCGCTGCGCCTAATCGCATGCTTTTTCCCCCTGTTGATCCGCTCCGGGCTTGTGCGGAACTTGCGAATGATCCTGGTGCATTGGCGAGCCTGCCGCGAAACCCTCCGGGAATCGGGGTTGAGCCTCGGCTGTTGCCGAAGGACAAGGATTCCGCGACTCCGCTATGAGATGTCTCCGGCCGCAGGCGCGCCAGGTTCGAGACGGCCGATACCCCCGGAAACGCCGGCGCGGCGCGTACCTTTTTTCCGGTCCTCGGCTGCCGCAGGGCAAAGCGTAGCACTGTTGAGCCAGAGCCGTGGCCGCGGGCTGCCCCGGCCCTGCGAGTCTCGACATTGCGCTGCACTGCGACACAAGGATCGGGCAGGCAGGCATAGTTGATTTCCCTCATCGTCCGGCGGCGGTCTTCCTGCTAGCTTCTGGGTGAGCGGGCCGGAAGTGTCCGGCAGTTGGCCGTGCCTGCCCCGTCAGGGGCGGTTCCTGCTGCGACCGCGTAGGAGAAAACATGACCGAACGTCGTCCCGATCTGACCCGTCCGGCCGATCTGCATCACCTGCAGTTCTCCGGGCCCCTTCGCACCCAGAAGCCCCGGTATCTGGACCGCTTGCCGCCGTGCAACGATGCCTGTCCCGCCGGCGAGAACATCCAGGCGTGGCTGGCCGCGGCGCAGGCCGGGCAGTTCCGGGAAGCGTGGGAAATCCTCGTCGCGGACAATCCCATGCCGGCCATCCACGGTCGGGTCTGCTATCACCCCTGTGAGGACAGCTGCAACCGCGCGGCCATGGACGGCTCGGTCAGCATTCACGCGGTCGAGCGTTTCCTGGGCGACCAGGCGCTGGCGCGCCAGTGGCCCTTGCCCATGCCGGACAAAAACAGCGGCAAGCGCGTGCTCGTCGTGGGCGCCGGTCCCTCGGGCTTGTCGGCGGCCTATCATCTGCGCCGGCTGGGCCATGCGGTCGAGATCCGCGAGGCCGGCCCGGTTCCCGGCGGCATGATGCACTTCGGCATTCCCGCCTACCGTCTGCCACGGGATGTGCTGGAGGGCGAGGCCCGGCGGATCGAGGCCGCCGGAGTCACGATCACCCTCAACCACAAGGTCGAGGACATCCTTGCCGAACAGGCGGCCGGCGGTTTCGACGCCGTGTTCCTCGCCGTGGGCGCGCACCTGTCCAAGCGGGTGGATATTCCGGGCCGGGATGCCGGCAAGATGCTCGATGCCATCAGCTTTCTGAAGAGCGTCGAGGAGGGCGAGCCGCCCCAGCTCGGCCGCCGGGTGGCCGTCTATGGCGGCGGCAATACCGCGATGGACGCCGCACGCGTCGCCAAGCGCCTCGGCGCTTCCGAGGCGCTCATCATCTATCGCCGGGATCGCGACCACATGCCCGCCCACGAGGCGGAGGCCGACGAGGCCCTGGAGGAGGGCGTGAAGATCAACTGGCTGAGGACCATCCGCGAGATCGACACGACCACCTTCAAGGTGGAGGTCATGGAGGTGGACGACAACGGCCGGCCCCAGCCCACGGGCCGCTTCGAGACGCTGGAGGCCGACTCACTGATTCTGGCCCTCGGCCAGGACGTGGACACGGGCTGGCTGGCCCAGGTGCCGGACCTCGAATTCAGCCGGGACGGGTCGGTGGTTGTGGACGGTAACCTCATGACCGGACATGCGGGGATTTTCGCCGGCGGCGACATGGCGTCGAAGGAACGCACGGTTACCGTGGGGGTGGGCCACGGCAAACGCGCGGCCCGCTGTGTCGATGCCTGGCTGGCCGGGGGGGATTATGCCGACCCGCCACGCAATGGACTGGTTACCGCCGACATGCTGCGGCCCTGGTTTGCGACCGACGCCGACACCCGCGAACAGCCCCGAATAGAGGACGACCGGCGCGAGGCGGGCTTCGAGGAAGTCACCCTGGGCCTGGACCGGGAGTCGGCGGTTTTCGAGGCCGCCCGCTGCCTGTCCTGCGGCAACTGTTTCGAATGTGACGGCTGCTACGGCGCCTGCCCCGAGGGGGCGGTGATCAAGCTGGGCCGCGGCCAGCGCTATCGCTTCGACTACGACAAGTGCACGGGCTGCGCTGTCTGCTACGAGCAGTGTCCGTGCAACGCCATCGAGATGGTTCCCGAGGCTGACCCGGCGACCGCCGCGGAGGTGACGTCGTGAACGCCGGACCAGCGGAACGCACGGTCATCATCGACGGCAACGAGGCGGCTGCCTGGGTGGCCTATCGGGTCAACGAGATCTGCGCCATTTATCCGATCACACCGTCCTCGCCGATGGGCGAGCTCGCCGACCAGTGGGCCAGTGAGGGTCTGCCGAACATCTGGGGCCACGTGCCGGTGATCACCCAGATGCAGAGTGAGGGCGGCGTGGCCGGCGCGGTGCACGGGTCCCTGCAGACCGGCGGCCTGACGACCACGTTCACCGCCTCCCAGGGCCTGCTGCTGATGATTCCGAACATGTACAAGATTGCCGGCGAACTCACGCCCGTGGTCTTCAACGTGGCGGCCCGATCGCTTGCGGCTCAGGGTCTCTCGATTTTGGGCGACCACCAGGACGTCATGGCGGTCCGCGGCACGGGCTTTGCCATGCTGTGTTCCAGCTCGCCCCAGGAGGCCCATGACCTCGCGCTGGTGGCCCAGGCTGCCAGCCTGCAGAGCCGCATCCCGTTCGTGCACTTCTTCGACGGGTTCCGCACCTCCCACGAGCTGAACCGTGTCCGGCTTCTGACCGAAGACGATCTGCGTGCGCTGCTTTCCGAGGAACTCGTGCGGGCCCATCGCGCCCGGGGGCTCAGTCCGGAGCATCCGGCGATCCGCGGCACCAGCCAGAACCCCGACGTGTATTTCCAGGCCCGGGAGTCGGTGAATCCGTGGTATGCGCGGGTGCCGGGCCTCGTGCAGGCCGCCATGGATCAGCTGGGCGAGCGCTCGGGCCGCCGCTACCGCCTGTTTGAATACCACGGCGCACCGGACGCCGAACGGGTCATTGTGCTGATGGGCTCCGGTGTGGAGACCGCCCGGGAGACGGTCGAGGCGCTCATGGACGCCGGCGAGCGGGTGGGCCTGGTGCAGGTCCGCCTTTACCGGCCCTTCGACCGTGATGCGTTTCTCGCGGCCCTGCCGGACAGCGTCCGGGCGATATCGGTGCTCGATCGCAGCAAGGAGCCCGGGTCGCCGGGCGAGCCCTTGTATCTGGACGTTTCCGCGTGTCTGGCCGAAGCGCAGCGCAAGACCGCCGCCATGCCGCCCACCGTGGTCGGCGGTCGCTATGGCCTGTCCTCGAAGGAGTTCACGCCGGCGATGGTCAAGGCGGTGTTCGACGAGCTGGCCCGCGAAACGCCGGCCACGCAGTTCACCGTCGGCATTCGCGATGACGTGGGCGGCACCAGTATCGAGGTGGACGAGTCCTACGAGATCGAGTGTGCGGAGACCCACCGGGCGGTTTTCTACGGGCTGGGCTCCGACGGCACGGTGGGTGCGAACAAGAACACGATCAAAATCCTCGGCCAGGATCCCGACATCCATGCCCAGGGCTATTTTGTCTACGACTCCAAGAAGTCGGGTTCCCAGACCGTGTCCCATCTGCGTTTCGGCCGCCAGCCGATCCGCTCCACCTACCTGGTGCAGTCGGCGAACTTCGTGGCCTGTCACCAGTTCGGGTTCATCGGCAAGACCGACGTGCTGAAGCTGGCCGCCGAGGAGGCGGTGTTTCTGCTGAACTGCCCGTACCCGGCGGACGAGGTGTGGGCAATGCTGCCCGATACCGTGCGCCGCCAGATCGTCGACAAGCGCCTGCGCTTCCACGTCATCGACGCGTATCGCGTCGCCAAGGACGCGGGCCTGGGACAGCGGATCAATACCGTCATGCAGGTGGCCTTTTTCGTTCTGTCCGGCGTATTGCCTGCCGATGAAGCCATCGAACGGATCAAGGGCACGATCCGCAAGACCTATGGCCGCAAGGGCACGACGGTGGTCGCGGCCAACCTGGAAGCAGTGGACCGGGCAGCCGCCGCCATCCAGGCCGTAACGCCGCCCGCCGAAGCGGTCCCGTCCCGCACCGCCGATCCGGTTGTCGATCCGGCCGCGCCCGCGTTCGTGCAGGAAGTGACGGCCCGCATGATCGAGGGCCGCGGCGATGAACTCCCGGTCAGCGCCCTGCCGGTGGACGGCACCTGGCCGGTCGGCACGTCGGCCTGGGAGCGGCGCGATCTCACCAGGGTGATCCCGGTGTGGGAGCCGGAGCTGTGTATCCAGTGCGGCAACTGCTCGCTGGTCTGCCCCCACGGCGTGATTCGCAGCCGCTTTTATGACGTGGGCGCCCTCGACGGCGCACCGACGGGCTTTCGTTCAGCGCCCTTGTCCGGCCGCGGCTATCCCGATGCGCGTTACACGCTGCAGGTCGTGGCCGACCAGTGCACCGGCTGTACTCTCTGCGTGGATGCCTGTCCGGTGCGCGCGCCGGACCGGCCCGGGGTTCGCGCGATCAACATGGCGGACAAGGACCCGCTCATGGACGCCGAGCGCGAGAACCTGGCGTTCTTCGAGACCCTGCCGCTGGCCGACCGGGGCCGTGTCGACTTCAGCACGATCCGGGGCGTGCAGCATCTCGAACCGCTGTTCCAGTTCTCCGGAGCCTGCGCCGGCTGTGGCGAGACGCCCTATCTCAAGCTTGTCTCCCAGCTGTTCGGCGACCGCGCCATCATCGCCAACGCGACGGGGTGCTCCTCCATCTACGGGGGCAACCTGCCGACCACGCCCTGGTCCGCCAACGACGAGGGTCGGGGTCCTGCCTGGTCCAACTCCCTGTTCGAGGACAACGCGGAGTTCGGCTTCGGCTTCCGGGTCTCGGCGGACACCCACCGGCAGCAGGCCGAGGCCCTGCTTGACCGCCTGCGCGAGGCCGTGGGGGACGAGCTGGCCGACGGACTGCTCGGCGCCGATCAGTCGGGGGAGTCCGGCATTCGCGCCCAGCGGCTGCGGGTCGACGTGCTCCGGCAGCGCCTCGCGGACGTGGACGATCCCGCGGCCCGGGAGCTGGATTCCCTGTGCGAACACCTCGTCCGACGCAGCGTCTGGATCGTGGGTGGCGACGGCTGGGCCTACGACATCGGCTACGGCGGCCTGGACCATGTCCTGTCCCTGGGCCGGGACGTGAACATCCTCGTACTGGACACCGAGGTGTACTCGAACACCGGCGGGCAGGTGTCCAAGTCCACGCCCCGGGCGGCGGTGGCCAAGTTTGCCTCGGCGGGCAAGGCGACGCCCAAGAAGGACCTGGCGCTGCAGGCCATGGCGTATGGCAATGTCTACGTGGCGCGGATTGCCATGGGGGCCAACCCGCAGCAGACCCTGCTGGCATTGCGCGAAGCGGAGCGTTACCCCGGGCCGTCCCTGATTCTCGCCTACAGTCACTGCATCGCCCACGGCATCGACATGAAGTTCGGCATGCGTCAGCAGAAGCTGGCGGTGTCCAGCGGCCACTGGCCGCTGATGCGCTACAACCCGGTGCTGCGCGAGGAGGGCATCAATCCCTTCATGCTGGACTCCCAGCGCCCCAGCGTGCCCCTGAAAGCGTACACGGAGCGGGAGATTCGCTACCGCGCGCTGGCGGCCACGCATCCCCGCGAGGCCGAAGCGCTGCTGGCCCAGGCCCAGGAAGACATCGTCGTTCGCTGGGGTCTCTACGAGGAGATGGCCACGCGCGGCGATGCGGCCTTTCACTTCACCCGGGCCGCGCGGCCGGCGCCGCCGCCCGCGGGGGGAGAGACCCCATGACCATGGAAACCCGTTACCTGGGCCTGAAACTGGCTCACCCCGTCGTGGCCAGCGCTTCGCCCCTGTCGGCGAACGTGGATGGCATCTGCCGCATGGAGGATGCCGGCGCGGCAGCCGTTGTGATGCCGTCGTTGTTCGAAGAACAACTGCGAGCCGAGGCGGCCATCCTCGAGCGCCTGACCGAGTCCATTGCCGATCACTACGCGGAGTCCCTGTCGTTCTTTCCGTCCATCGGCACCTACAAGGCCAGTTCCGACGAGTACCTGGAGACCCTCCAGACCGCGCGGGAGCGAACCGATATTCCGATCATGGCCAGCCTCAACGGCGTGACGGCCGAAGGATGGATCGAACACGCGCGCAGCCTCGAGTCGGCCGGCGCAAACGCCATCGAGCTGAACGTCTATTACCTGCCCACGGATCTCGACGAGACCGGTGCGGAGGTCGAACGGCGCTACGCGGACATTGTGCATGCGGTCAAGGCGACCGTGTCGATACCCGTCGCCGTCAAGGTGGGCCCGCAGTTCAGCGCGTTTGGCCACACGGCGCGCAGCCTGGCAGCCGCCGGCGCCGACGGCATCGTCATGTTCAACCGCTTCTATCGTCCCGACTTCGACATCGACACGCTCGAGGCCTCACGCGCCTTAAGCCTCAGTTCGGCCGAGGAGATCCGCCAGGGACTCTTCTGGCTGTCGCTGCTCCACGGCAAGGTGGATGCGTCACTGGCCGCGTCCTCCGGGGTCGAAACCCATGAGCAGGTGGTTAAGTATCTGCTGGCGGGCGCGGATATCGTGATGACCACTTCGGCGCTCCTGCGCCACGGCCCGGAGCACCTGACCGGGCTGCGGGACGGCCTGGAGGCTTGGATGGAGCAGCGGGGCTTCAGCTCGATTGCGGACCTGCGCGGCCTCATGAGCATTGGCCGGGTCAGCGATCCCACGGCCTACGAACGCGCCAACTATATCCAGCTGCTGGAGGAATACGAGGTGGACAGCGGCTGAAGCGGGCAGCTGGATGCCTGGCCGCGGAAAGTACCGGAACGACATACCGCGGTCGATTTCCTGATCTGGCCGAAGGGCATGAAGCTCATCGGCATCCGTGCCGGCAGGCAGAGGCGCGTGGTTTCGCCGAGCCCCCGTGCATCAGCGAGACGGTGTACGTTATTTCGGAAACCGGTTCGTCCCTTAACTGGCGCACGATGTTCCTGATACGCAAGCCCAGACAGGGGCAAGGTCCTCGGGGTATCTGCTGAAAGTCAGAACTCGTCGAACTCGGTGGCCGTTTCCATGGGATTGGTCGGGTCGGCGGTCCATTCCTGGAGCGAGTGGTCGTAGACGGCGACGTCTTCGTAGCCGAGCCTTGTGAGAACAAAGGCGTCGGCCGCTGCCGCGATGCCGCCCCCGCAGTAGGTGATGGTGCGCGCGCCCGGATCCGTGCTGAACAGGGCCTTCAGTTCGTCCTGAGCGCGGAAGTGACCGGTTTCGGTCATCAGCGACGTCGACGGTACGTTGACGGCCCCGGTGATGTGGCCCGGCCGGTCGTACAGGGCCCAGTCGCCGCGGTAGTGCACCTCGCTCATGGCGTCGACGAGTTGCACCGATTCATTGCCGATGGAGGCCCGGACCTCGTCCCGGTCGGCGATGAGTTCCGGCCGGAGCCTGACCGTGAGTGTCCTCCCGGTTGGCTCGACCGGCTCGGTCGAAACCGGAAAGCCCGCGTCTTTCCAGGCCTGCAGGCCACCGTCCAACAGCGCGGCGTTGTCGAAGCCGATCCAGCGCAGCATCCACCAGACCCGGGCGGCCCAGGCGGAATTCATGGCGTCGTAGATCACGACCCGGGTGTCGTCGCCAACGCCCAGCCGGCCCATCGCCGCGGCGAAGTCCCCGGGGGCCGGGGCGGCAAACTCCCAGGCGCTCTCGCCGTCGGAGAGCTCGCCCATGAGATCGGCAAAACCCGCGCCCGGAATATGGCCGGCGTCGAAGCTGGGCCGGCCGTTGAGCATCTCGAAGCCGCCGTCGTCCGTGCCCTTGACCAGGACCGTGGCGTCGAGAACGACCAGGTCCGGGTCGTCGATGTGATCGTGGAGCCAGTCGGCCGTCACCAGCGTGTCCATCTCGGCATGGAACTGACCTGATGCGGCGACGGGGTCACCGGATTTGGAGCAGCCGGCGGCCAGAACGAGGGTCATGCCGACCGCGATCAGAATGTGGGACCGAGGATTCATTGCCATGGTGATCTCCCGCTGTTCCGGGGCAAGGTAACGTTCTCCGACCGCCGGGTCGACCCGGGAGTTTCGGGGAATCGCCGCGGGCGCCGTCGGCCAACGGGCGGATTCAACCCTGCTGTGCGGCCGGCGTCATGCCGCCGCCGCTGCGCCGGAAGGGCTGGAGCTGCCAGTAGGTCAGCGACCGCCACAGCCACTCCAGCGGCCCGAACCGGAAGTGCCGCATCCAGATAGGGCTGGCCCAGAGCTGGAATGCCCAGATGGCGAACACCACGAAGTAGAGCTGGTAGCGCTGCAGGTCCCCGTACAGCCCGAAGCCGTAGAAGAGGGTGGAGCAGACCACGGTGTGGCCGATGTAGTTCGTCAGCGCCATGCGCCCCACGGCCGCGAGGCGGGCCATGAGTCGCGGGATTCGTTTCAGTCTGAACGCGTACAGAATGAGCCCAAGGTGGCCGAAGGTCATGCCCAGTCGTCCCAGGTCATAGGTGAGATAGTTGCGCTCAAAGGCGAGCGGGTCGAAGCCGCTGCCCATGATCTGGCTGATCTCGAAAACGTTCATGGGGATGCCGATGGCGTAACCGAGGATGGCCATGACCAGAAAAAAACGCGGCGGGTGGCTGGCGCTCAGAATGCCCCACTTCAACAGCGCCATGCCGATCAACATGAAGCCGATCACGTCCCAGAATACCCACACGTAGGTGTCATAGGACTGAAACTCGGCGAGGATCGGCGTGACGTGCGCCAGGGCGGGCAGGTAGCCGCTGGTCATCCCCTCGATATCCGCCTGGATCACGCGCTCCTCGGGCTTCTTGTACTTGAGGTGCTCGGCCCAGCCGTCGGCCTTCTCCTTGAGCTCCGGATCGACGGGGTCACCGGATTCTTCCAGCAGCGCGACCTGGGCGGCGGCCGCGTGGCCGGCGGCGGACTCCTGGTAAAAATACAGGTTCTTGGGAACAAGCGACGCAAGACACACGATGCCCAGGATCGTAAGGAACAGCGGACGGACCTTGCGGAAGGGATAGAGGAACAGCGCCGCGAGACCGTAGTAGTAAAGGATCTCACCCACCCAGAGCAGCAGGTAGCCGTGAATCACGCCGAAGGCGATGAGCCAGAGATTGCGCCGGTAGTAGATGTCCGCGACGGGGATCGTGGTGCTTCGGGACTCCAGCCGCTGGGTCAGCAGGATCACCCCGGCCCCGAAGAGCATGGTGAACATGCCCCGCATGGTGCCTTCGAAAAACAGCGTCGTGGTGATCCAGGCGAGCAGGTTCAGGCCCGTGTCACCGCCGTAGTTGGTGGGGTCGGCATACCCGAAGGGCAAGCCGAAGCCCGTGATGTTCATCAGGAGAATGCCGCAGAGGGCGATCCCGCGAACCGTGTCCAGCGAGGAGATGCGGTCGCCCCCCGTGATCGGCTCGGCGTCGACAGTGACGTCGTCGGTGTGGCTGCCCATCGCATTCCCCGTTTTTCTTGTTGTGTGTCGGGCTCAGTGTAGTCGCGTAATCGGGAGCGCAGCGCACAAAGTGAAGGGGCCGGGCCCCTTTTGTTCCGACGTGCCGACCGGTCCAATTGGCCTGCTCTTGATGCGACTGCGTATTTGACTAAAATCGTTATTCAAATGAATAACATTATTAGTCAATGTTAGAAGCGCTCTTCGGGTCCATCAACAAGGAACGAGCCCTCTTGTACCTGGCGGCCAGGGGCGAGGGTTATCCTCGCGCGATCGCGGATTTTTTCGAAACCAACCTGCGGAACATCCAGGTGCAGCTCGACAACCTCGAGGCGGGAGGCGTCGTCGTGTCGCGGCTGGAGGGCCGCACGCGCCTGTATACCTTCAACCCGCGTTGGCCCTTGCTGACCGAGCTGCTCGCACTCTTGGAGCGCGCGCTGGAGTTCTATCCGGATGAAGCGCGCGCGCGGCTGACGGGCGGGCGGAGGCGGCCACGGCGCAGGGGGAAGCCGGCGTGAAACTGGTGGGCAGCATGTCGCCGGAGGAACTGGCCGGATGGATCTGTGACCAGCTCCATGAGGCGGGTATCGAGGTGACCCTGACTGGCGGTGCATGCGTTTCCATCTGGACCAACGGCGCCTATGTGTCGAGAGACCTGGACTTCGTAGAGCATGGCATCCACCCGCGCAAAAGCATTCGCAAGGTCATGCACGCGCTGGGTTTCGAAGAGGAGCACCGCTATTTCGTTCATCCGGGCACAGACTTCGTGGTCGAGTTTCCCAGCGGGCCGCTGGCGGTCGGCGACTCACCTGTTCGGTCGGTCGCAGAGCGGACGACTTCCCAGGGCACGCTGCGGCTCCTGACCCCTACAGACTGCGTCAAAGATCGTTTGGCCGCCTTTTTTCACTGGCGGGACCGGGAGGCCCTTCAGCAGGCAATGCTCGTGGCGAAATCACAGCCCGTAGACCTCAAGGACATTCGCTCCTGGGCTCTCAGTGAGAAGAAGGGCATCGAGTACGAGATCTTCGTAAAGGCGCTCGGGGGCGCGTGACTGGAATCCCGGGGCGGGCGCCAGGAACGTGCGCTTCTAGCCCTGGACGGAGAGGGCGAGCAGCACCTGGGCCCCGAAGTACAGGGGCAGGCCCACCAGGCGGTTGACGAAGCCCGACTGCACGAACCGGTCCCGGGCGACGAACAGGTCTGACAGCCAGAACAGGGCCGCGCCCGCCACGATCAGCAGGGACGGTTCCCGCGCATGGGTGGCGACCGCCAGCGCGAACATGACGCTGATCACGCCGATGTACGCGACCACCGCGGGCTTCAGCTCCGCGGGCACCTTGTCGGCGAGCCAGTGATGGACGGTCACGGCGGGGATCGCCATGAGCCCCAGCGCGATGACCAGCGCGCCGGGTGAGACCCCGCGAATGAGGAAGGCCACCGCGAACGCCAGGTGGCCGGCCAGGAAAGCCAGGATGCCGGCGCGGAAGACACCGGGACGGTCCTTCGGGATCAGCAGCACGTCGCCCCACCAGCAGAGAAACAGCGCCACCAGCACGGCAAGGCCGTAGGTGCTGTTCATAGCCCCGGCCTGCAGTGCGATCACGAAGTACAGCGCGGCGGCCAGCGGCTTGGTGAGCCACAGCCCCCGCTCGGATTGCCGCGCTTCCGCCACGAGCAGTCCGAATACTGCCAGTACGAGCAGCAGCAGGGTCGTGGGCTGCACGCTCATGACGCGCCCGCCAGGAAATCACGCAGACGCACGAGCGCCTCCGTATCCAGCTTGCAGTAGCGCAGGAGGTCGGCACGAAGCGTCTCGCGCCGCTCGGCGGACGTCTCCGGATCCATCAGCCCGAGGAAGGCCTCCGAGGCCGCGCCACCCTCCTGGACGTCGCCGAGACCCGCGTAGTCCAGGTCCGGCGCAATGGTGGGCAGCACCTTCTTGATGGACCAGGAGCCCAGCATGTCCGGATGGTAATAGCTGGCCCGTGCGACGGGGTGGAGGTCCACCAGCCGGGAGCCGATGGCCGACAACGGTCCGGCCAGGTCGACAAAGCGGTCCGCCAGTTCCTTCAGGATCCGGGCCTCGAAGCCCGTGTAGACGAACACCGGACCTGTATCGCCCAAGGCATCGATCACGGTTTCCGCAAACTCCCGCATCGGCGGACCGTCTCCCTCGGCCAGCCACTCCCGGTGCCGCAGCTCGCCGGATTCCCGCTGCACGTGGCAGGACCACTGGAAGGGCAGTGCCTGATAGGGCCGCGTGCCGGCCCATACAGGCACCGGGAAGCTGACGGTTTCGAAGTCGAGGAAGTAGCGTGGCCAGCCCAGTGTCCCGAGCAGGGCGGCGGCGTCCGGCCGCAGCTCCGCTTGCCCCGCCGCGGTCACCCGGCGCACCCGCTCCTGGATTTCGCTGGTCAGCCGGCCGGGCGGGATGTCGCGGATGTCCTCCACACCGTCGGCGAGGAGCTGCCACACGGCCTTGCCGCCCCCCGGCAGCAGGCGCGTGGGGTAGGGCGGGTCCTCCGGCCGGCAGTGCGCGAGGAACGGACAGTCGAAGGGATTCCGGCACTGGGGCCCAACCTCAATCGGGGGCATCGGTCCCGCGATCACCTCCTGGTAGAGGTGCACCCAGTCCGGCACGTTCTCGAGCATGGGCGCAACGCGGTCGGTGAGATCCTCGAAGGCGAACAGGCCGGCGTAGTCGCCGTTGCCCGCGTAGACGAACTGGTTGTCGATGTGCGCAAGCTCCACGCGGACCGGATGCAGGCCGGCCCCGGCCAGGACCCAGGTCTGCACGGCGCAGTCGATGTAGTTGACCGGCTTCACCTTCGTGGAGGCCTTGACCTCCACGAGGCGAATATCGCCCAGCGCATCGCGCACGAGCACGTCACAACGGACAAGCACGCCGCCGTACTGCAGGGTTGCCTCGAAGAGCGTCAGCGGCCCGGGCCCGGCGAGACGCTCCCGGGTTTCATCCAGCGCGGCGTCAAGATCCGGCAGCTCGTCAGGATCCTCCGGGCCGATCAGAATTCCGTCGGGGAACAGCTGCGTGACCACGCGGCCAACCTCGTGGCCGATCGCGAAGGCCCGCCGCATTGACGGGGTTTCGATGGCCTTGTCCGGCTCGTGCAGCTCCAGCCACAGGCGCTTGTGGCACTGCCACCCGGACAGGATTTTCGATTTGCTCAGCAACTGGCCTGCCATGGCCGTCCTCCGCTGCCTGCTCGCGACGTCTGCCTGCGTGCGTGTCTCCTGATTATGGGCGAGGCAGGGGGTTCCCGCCCAGAGGGCCCTGGGCTCTGCGCCGCGGGTTTTCGAAAAGCCTGCTGCCGCCGATGGCCAAAACCGGGTCCGGATTCCCCGCGGGCCGCTATCGCCCTGGCGGCATGCCCCAAACCCCGGGCGACGATTTCCGGCGGCCAGGGGAACCGCCGGGGCGGGCGGCTTGCTATGATCGGCCGACAATAATGATTGACGGCCAGCAGGGCAGGGGGCCTTCCCGGGCATGGGAGAATCGCGGGCCACAGGTTTTTGGGGTGAGCTGAGGCGGCGGAAGGTCGTGCGGGTGGCCG
>JARFQW010000133.1 GCA_029287575.1 Gammaproteobacteria bacterium
CCTCGATTCTGTGACTCGTGTCTCTTTATGTTAACGGGATCGGGAACTGTGACGATGGTCACGATGATCAAACCCCCGCCAAGCAGATAATGACGCCCATCCGCAAAACCGGGCCAATTCCCGGAAGAGCGGATCCTGAAGGACACTAAGGACGATCAATGGCACCGCCAAGCAATGGAAGCACGAACGGCGCCCATGAGGTCCCGGCAGCATCGAGAGCCGCTCTCGAACGCTTTCTGGACGCTATCTGGATGGAGCGGGGTCTCTCCAAGAACACCCTGGCGGCTTACCGTGCCGATCTCAATTCCCTGTCGCGCTGGCTGACACGGCGCGGAAAAGAACTTCCCGAGGGCGAGCGCAGCGATCTGCTGGACTACATCGCCTGGCGGGTGGAAATGGGTGCACGCCCCAGGTCGACCGCGCGGCAGCTGTCGAGTTTCCGCCGGTTTTTCCGCTACATGGTTCGCGAGGGCGTGCTGTCGGCTGATCCAACGGCGCGGATTTCCATGCCGAAAGTCGGCCGCCCCCTGCCCAAGGCGTTGCCCGAGGAAGACGTGGAGGCCTTGCTCGAGGCTCCGGACGTCGAAGATCCCCTGGGTCACCGGGACCGCACGATGCTGGAGGTGCTATACGCGACCGGCCTGCGGGTGACAGAGCTGGTGAGCCTGAGACTTTCGCAGATCAACATCAATCAGGGCGTCGTGCGGATCGTCGGCAAGGGCGGCCGCGAACGGCTCATCCCGCTGGGCGAGGAATCCATCGAGTGGCTTCAGGAGTTCATCGCCGGACCGAGGATGGAGATCCTCCTCGAGCGCCAGACGGACTATCTGTTTCCCACCCGCCGCGGCGACCGCATGACCCGGCAGGCGTTCTGGCACATTATTAAGCGTTATGCGGGGAAGGCGGATATTTCCAGCAGCCTTTCGCCACACACGCTGCGCCACGCATTCGCGACCCATCTGCTGAATCATGGCGCTGATCTGCGCGTGGTGCAGATGCTTCTCGGCCATAGCGATCTGTCGACGACCCAGATCTACACGCATGTGGCACGGGAGCGTCTGAAGGATCTCCATGCGCGTCATCATCCCCGCGGCTGACCCGCGGCCGGGCTTCGCGTAAAATCCCGACAGCTTCGTCCTGAACCCTGGTCGGTTCGGGTTGTCAGACGATCTGGCGCCCGGCTCTTCCCAGTCATCTACCCAGCGCTCCGGAATGCCGGAGAGCGCCCATTTATCGGGAGGCGTGCATGAAGCACCCGTGGACCAATTTTCTCAAGCCCCTGACGGTCATCGCTGGCCTGGGGCTGGCCTTTGCCGCAAGCGCCGATGATTCGGAGTTGCGGTCACGTATCGCCGAATCCCTCCCGGGGGTCGAAGTGGATGCCGTTCGGCCGACGCCGATCGACGGACTCTACGAGGTCACCGTCGGCGCCAATGTGGCTTACGTCAGCGCCGATGGCCGGTATCACCTTTATGGCGACCTGGTGGATGTCAGCGAGGGCAAGAGCCTCACCGAGGCCCGCCGGTCCGAGCTTCGCCTGGCGGTGCTCGAAGACATGAATTCGGGGAACGCGATCGTGTTCGGCCCGGATGAACCCCGCCACACCGTGACCGTCTTCACTGACGTGAACTGCGGCTGGTGCCGCCGGTTTCACCAGCAGGTTCCGGCCCTGAACGAGAAAGGGGTCGCCGTGCGCTATGTATTCTTCCCGGTCATTGCCGAAAGCTCATTTACGGACGCCGAAGCGGTCTGGTGCTCCGATGACCGGAACGACGCCATGACCCGCGCCAAGGCCGGGGAAAAGGTTGAGCCGAAGGCGTGCGAAAACCCGATCGCCGAGCACTTCGCTCTCGGGCGTCAGCTCGGCGTGCGCTCCACGCCCACGATCATCATGGAGGATGGCTCCGTTCGGCCCGGCTTCGTCGAAGCGGCGGAACTCGCTGCAATGCTGGACGGGGAGCTGCCCGCGCAGCCCTGATTCGCGACGCCAGCGTCTCTTAGCCACTCCGGGTCCGAGGAGTCTCCCCCGGACCTGCATGAATGCGCTATGGCGAGGTTCTGCCTGAGTCCCGGCCTGCAGGCTGATCGCCAGCGTCCCGCCTGAAAGATCCCGGGCGGCGTGAGCCGGAAGGATGGCGCCTGTGAATGTAGCGGGGTAATGGACGCCGGGGGTGGTCAGCGTTCCAGGTATTGCAGCTTGTCCGGTCGTCCGTCCCACTCTTCGGCGTCGGCCGGATGGTCGCCTTTCTCGGTAATCACGGGCCAGGTCGCGGACAATTCCTTGTTGAGTTCGAGGAAATGCTCCTGCCCGTCGGGAATTTCCTCTTCGGAGAAGATCGCCTCGGCGGGACATTCCGGCTCGCAGAGCGTGCAGTCGATACATTCCTCCGGATCGATCACCAGGAAGTTGGGGCCCTCGTGGAAACAGTCCACGGGGCAGACTTCCACACAGTCCATGTACTTGCACTTGATGCAGTTTTCGGTGACGACGAAGGTCATACGGGCTCCCTTGGTGCCGGACGCCGGGCCCCAGTGCCCGGCGGCGGTATTTTGCCACATTCGTTCCGAACGCTAACGGGGTTTCATCGGTCCGACCGTGGTCAGGTGCATCCGCTCGATTCCATCGGCCCGGTCTGCGAGGTACCGTTCGAGCGTATAGGTCACGCTGGGAAAGGCGATCTCGGCCCAGGGAATGTCCGCCGGGTCGACGAGTTCGACCTCCAGGCTCTCGTGACCGACCCCGTAGCGGCCGTCCAGGAGAGTCCCCCGGAACATCACGTGTACCTGGCGGGCGTGGGGCACGTTGATCACCGCCATCAGGTCGCGGATCTCCACGTTCGCCAGGGCTTCCTCCTCCGCCTCTCGCGCGGCACCGGCTTCCAGCGTCTCGCCGATTTCCATGAACCCGGCTGGCACCGTCCAGTAGCCCAGCCGCGGCTCGATGGCGCGCTTGCAGAGCAGGATCCGACCCTCGTGCTCCGGCACGCAGCCGACCACGACCAGCGGGTTCTGGTAGTGAACCGTTTCGCACGCCGTGCAGACGTGACGGGGGACATTGTCGCCCTCGGGAACGCGCTGAGTCAGCGGGCTCCCGCAGGCATTGCAGAACTTCATGGAATGGTACAAGGGGGTTGCTCGCGGAAACGAAGTCGGAGTCCAACGGCGCAGAGCGCCGGATACGGCATGTCAGTGTACTCAAATCGCCGGCTTTTTCGAGGGCCCCGCCGTTGCTTCGATTAACGCCGTTTCCGGCGGGGCGGGATATCCCACCGTCTTGCCGAGGACGTCGACGGGGAGTGTGCCGCATGCCTGTTTTTCCGCGCTGCCCGTCACGCGAGTTCCCGCGGACGGCGCGCAGCGGCCCGGATGCAGGACCACTGCCGCCAGCGGGCCTCCGCCGTGTCGCCGCGCTATGGGGTCGCCGGGGATGCGTCGGTATGATGCCCCCTCAGCCGGGTGTCGCGCCCGCCCCAGGGCCGCGACGCGACGGACACGCTAACTGGCCCGAGGGCGCGCGCTGATGGTTTCGACCCTGAGCAACAGGCTGCTTTTTACCGCCATCTTTATCTCGGGCGCGTCGGCCATGATCTACCAGCTGATCTGGGTCCGCCTGCTGGGTCTCGTGTTCGGAGTCAGCAGTTTTGCCGTCGCCACGGTGGTCGCCGTCTTCCTGCTGGGCCTGGGCCTGGGAAGCTTTTTCTTCGGCCGGTGGTCGGAACGCGCCCGTGACCCACTGCGGATCTACCTGTACGTGGAGCTGGGGATCGCCGCGACATCGCTCATCGCCTACCTGGTGATCGAGAGCCTTCCGGTCTACCGGTATCTCTACGAGTACGCCTACAACAACCTCGGCTTCTACGGTCTCTCAGTCGCGCGGCTGCTGCTGTCCATGCTGGTGCTGCTGCCCACGGTGTTCCTCATCGGCGGTACCATGCCGCTGCTTGCAAAGTACTTCCTTCGTGATCCGGCCAACCTGGGCTCCAGCTTCAGCAGGCTCTACTACCTGAACACCCTCGGCGCCTGCGCCGGCGTTCTGCTCACGGGCTTCGTGTTCGTCCGGTATTTCGGCGTGACCGGCACGCTGGCGATTGCCGTCGGCGGCAACCTGCTGGTCGCCCTGATCATTGCGTTTGGCCAGTGGGCGCCGGGAGCCGCGCGTCCCACGTCCGACGAGCGGCCGCCGTACACGTTCATGCTGGTCTTTTTGTTTCTCAGCGGCTTCATCAGCCTGGGGTACGAGATGCTGTGGGTGCGCATCCTCTCCACCTATGGTCTGTCGACCTCCCAGGCCTTCGCGCTGATTCTCGCGGGATTCCTGCTGGGCTTCTCGGTCGGCGCGTGGATCGTGGCCCGAAAGGTGGACCGCCGCAGGGATCTGGAAGCCTGGTACAGCGCCGTGTGTATCGTCACCGCCTTCAGCGGCGCCGCCGTGCTCCTGTTGTTCCGGCAGTTCGAGGCCCTCACGATCCTGCTGACAGACGCCACGCCGATGAGCCCGCTGACGCTCGGCATGGCGCTTGCGTTTACCGTGTCGTTCATCCCCGCCGTGTTCATGGGAATCCTCTTTCCGCTCGGCGTGCGTATCTACGCGCACGATGTGAATCGGATCGGCGCCAAGGCCGGCAACACGTTTTTCTCCAATACCCTCGGCTGCGTGTTCGGCAGCCTGCTGACCGGGTTCCTGCTGATCCCCTTTGCGGGCATGTGGAACACCACGCTCATACTCATCAACCTCAGCCTGCTGATCGCCGTGGCCTTCCTGCTGCAGGGCCGGCGTCAGGCGAGGGCACAGTGGTTTTCGCTGGTCGTCGTTGCGGCCTTTGCGAACCTGCTGGTGTTCGCGGACAGCAAGACCTTTCACGCCGAACTCAAGGGCCGCGACCTGCGCAAGGCCGCCGAGGGCTTCGACGTCATCTACTACGCCGAAGGGCTTTCGGGGACCGTCACTGCCGTCGAGCGGGGCCAGTACCGCGGGTTGTTCGTCGACGGCCAGAATGTCTCCGGAACGGATCGCGTGTTGCTCGCCGACTCGAAAATGCTCGCCCACGTGCCCCTGCTGCTGGCCGAGGAGCCGGACCTTGCCCTTACGGTGGGCTACGGGACCGGAACCACCTCCGGCAGCATGCTGCTGCATGGCGTAGGGGTGCACGCGGTGGAAATCGAGGAAAAAATCATCGAGGCGGCGCCACTGTTCAGCGAGGTCAATTACGATTCCTATGCGAACCCTCGTCTCGAGATCGTGCTCGACGATGCACGCAACTACATTGCGACAACGGACGACGAGTTCTCAGTCATCGTCACAGACGTGACCAACCTCAAGTACAAGCGCAATCCTTATCTGTACACCCGGGAATACTTCGAGATCATGCGGGATGCGCTCGCCGCGGATGGTGTCGGGGCAGCGTGGCTGCCTGTTGGAGGCTTGTCCTTCGAGGACCTGCGCATCCTGATCGCCACGTTTGACAACGTCTTCCCACACACCACGGCCTGGTATTTCACCCAGTTCCCGACGCATTTCATCATCCTGGTGGGCACGCCCGAGCCAACACAGGTTGACCTCGGGACACTGGCGCAGAAAATGGGCAATGCCGAGGAAGACCTGCAGAGCCTCAATGTCGACAACGTCTATAAGCTCGCGAGCATGCTGCTGCTGGGAGAGAATGACGTCGATGCGCTCGTGGACGGCGCGCCGATTCACACCGACAACCGCCCGATTCTCGAGTACTCCGACATGGACCTCTACAATGTCGTCGACGTCGCGCCCAACCTTGGCCGGCTTATCGAGTTCCAGCGGGAGAACCTGCTCGCCTACTTTGGCGGGAGCGAGGATGAGCTTGCCGAGCTCCAGGAGCATTTCGACTTGTATTCGGGTCATTACCGCGACTACGTTCGACTTTACGAGCAGCAGCGCTCTAATTAGGGCGGGAGAGGCTGCAACCTGCTGATCTTCAGGTTGTTGCGTGCTGGCGATCGCGTACTATCGGCAGCGCATGTATAGCCAGCCGAAAAACCTGGTCTTGTCCGCGTTCTTGCTGCCGCTTTTCGCAAGCGTTGCAGCAGGCGAATCGATTTCGGTCCCCAACCTCCCGGCTTGCGACAAGGGAACCCCTCGCATGATGGAACCTGATCCCCCGGCCAATCGCTGGCAGGTCGAGCTAAGAACCGAAGCCGATATCCCGGCTGCGCTGGCGGCCATGACGCTCGAAGAAAAGCTCGGGCAACTCGTGCAAACGGATATTGCAGCCGCGACGCCGAAGGACGTTCGCGAACACCACATTGGTTCGATAATCAGCACGGTCCCAACAGGCGAGCTCGGCACCGCCAAGGCCTGGCGGGAACTGCTTGACGGCTACCAACGCGAAGCGTTGCAGACGCGCACGGGCATTCCCGTGGTGTTCGGTATCGATGCGGTGCATGGACACAGCTACTTCGACGGTAATTCAGTGATTCTGCCGCACAACATCGGACTGGGCGCGACGCGTAATCCGGAGCTGGCAAAGCGCCTCGCCGAAATCACGGCTCGTGAACTCTCCGCGACGGGTATCCACTGGACGTTCTCGCCAACGCTCGCAGTCGCGCGCAACATTCGCTGGGGCAGGGCATTCGAGTCACTCAGCGAAGATATCGCGCTGCCGAAGATGTTCGCTGGTCCACTCGTCGAGGGTTACCAGGGCAGCGACCTGACCGCGAGCGATACCGTCGCGGCGACCGCCAAGCATTTCATCGCTGATGGCGCGACCGACAACGGCATTGACCGCGGCGACGCGACCATCACTGACGCTGAGATTCGGGCTATGCACCTGCCAGCTTTCATCGAGGCGGTCGACAGTGGCGTACTGTCGGTCATGGCGTCATTTAGTTCGATAAACGGTGAAAAACTTCATGGGTCCAGGAAATTTCTCACCGACATGCTCAAGAATGAGCTCGGTTTCGACGGGGTCGTCGTCAGCGATTGGGAGGGCGTGGAACTCAGCGGACTGACGCTCGAAGAAGGCCTCAACGGCGGTATCGACATGTTCATGTTCGCACAGTCCTGGAAGATCAGCCTGCCGGAACTGCTTCGTGTCGCGAGAAACGGCGACGTGCCGATGGCGAGGATCGACGATGCCGTGACTCGCATCCTCAGGATGAAACTCAGGCTGGGCTTGTTCGAGAGCCCGTTCAGTTC
>JARFQW010000005.1 GCA_029287575.1 Gammaproteobacteria bacterium
GATCATGGATTTCTTCATCGCCTACGTGGACCACTTCGGGCTGCGCGAGCGGATCACCTTCGACACGTCCGTGGAGCACGCCCGCGGACGAGACGACGGCCTCTGGGATGTGCAGCTCGATTGCGGGGAAACCCGTGAATACGACGCGCTGATCGCGGCCAACGGCCATCACTGGGATCCCCGCTGGCCCGATCCGGCCTATCCGGGGGATTTCGCCGGGACGCAGATTCATTCCCACAGCTACCTCACTCCCGAGGATCCGGTGGATTTTCGCGGCAAGCGGGTGCTCGTCGTCGGGATGGGCAACAGCGCCATGGACATCGCCTGCGAGCTGTCCCGCCCGGGTCTGGCGGACAAGGTACTGCTGTCCGCGCGCCATGGCGTCTGGATCCTGCCGAAGTATCTGTTTGGTGTGCCGATGTCACGCCTGGGCTCCCTGCCTCACTGGTTCCACTGGCGCATTGCGAGTTTCCTTACCCACCTGATGGTCGCGCTCAACGTCGGCCGGCCATGGAACTATGGCCTGCCCAGGCCCGACCACCGGTTTCTCCAGGCCCATCCGACGATCAGTCAGGACATCTTCATCCGCCTGGGCAGCGGGGACGTGCTGCCCAGGCCCGGCATCAGGCGGCTGGAGGGGGATCACGTTCGCTTTGTCGACGGCACGCGCGAAGCGGTCGACGTCATTGTCTGGTGTACCGGCTACAAGGTGAGCTTTCCGTTCTTCGATCCCGACTTCATATCGGCGCCCGACAACGACCTGCCGCTTTGGGAGCGCATGGTCCGCCCGGGCATACCGAACCTGTTCTTCGTGGGGCTGCTGCAGCCCCTCGGGGCGATCATGCCGATCGCGGAGGCACAGGGTCGATTCATCGGGGACCATCTGGCCGGCGAGTTGGCGCTTCCGCCGGAGGATGAGATGCAGGCCGCCGTGGAAAGCGAACGGCGCAGCCTGTTCGCCCGCTACAGCGACCGGGCCGCCCGGCACACGATGCAGGTGGATTTCGAGGCTTATCTATGGCGACTGCGGCGCCTGGCCCGCCAGGGTCGCAAACGGAT
Organism: Gammaproteobacteria bacterium; assembly: GCA_029287575.1. Lineage (GTDB taxonomy): Bacteria > Pseudomonadota > Gammaproteobacteria > Steroidobacterales > XN24 > JARFQW01. The sequence continues at coordinate 1,060 of JARFQW010000005.1, forward strand.
CCTGGCGCGGGGCCCGAGGCCGGGTCTGTTTGCGGCGACCCGGGCCGCCCGGCGAGATAGCCCACAGGCTTCCTGACCGTGGCGATCGTTCCTGTCGGGGTCTGGCGCGGCCTTGTTCGGTCCCTGGTGGCGCCCGGTCTCGACCCGGATCTGCCGGTGACAGAGCAGCGCCGCCGGATTGCGTTTGCAACTCGCCTGCTCCCGCGGCCGCGAGGCGTTCGCCTGGTGCCCAGCGCCCAGGGCGATCCGCACGGCGAGTGGCATCGTCCGCCGGGAGCCGGGCCGGAGCACGCGATCCTGTACCTGCACGGCGGCGGATTCGTCGTGGGCTCGCCGCGCACGCACCGGGCCCTGGCTTCCGCGCTGGCGATGGCGGCACGAGCGCCGGTCTTTGTCCTGGATTACCGACTTGCGCCGGAGTTTCCCTATCCGGCGGCTCTCGACGACGCGATGGCCGCCTGGGAGTGGCTCAATACCCGGGTGCCGGGTGTCCACCGACCCGCGATCGCCGGCGATTCCGCGGGCGGAAATCTGGCCATCGGGGTCGCGCTGGAGGCGGCCCGGCTCGGTAGCCCGGCCGCGGCGCTGGGTCTGTTTTCCCCCTGGCTGGATCTTTCCTGTCAACGTTCAGCGTCCCCGGATGCGCCGGCCGACCTCATGCTGTCCTCCGCGTGGATGCGGGCCTGTGCCCGGCTTTACCTGGCCGGCGGCGACGTGTCGGAACCCCGGGTTTCGCCGGCCCACGCGGATCTGGCCGACCTGCCGCCAACGCTGCTCCAGTCCACGAATTCGGAGCGCCTTGCGCCCGAGATCGAGGTTTTCGTCGAGCGCGCCCGCGCCGCCGGCGCGGATCTGCGCGCAGATGTCTGGCCGGACCTGTGGCATGCCTGGCAGGGACTGGGGCAGGCTCTCGAACCGGCCCGGGCTGCCCTGGATGAGGCGGGCCGGTTTCTGGCCGCGGCGATGTCACGGCAGGGGCAGGTCAGCCAGGAATCTGCCCCGAACCGGGTGGGCGGGGGCTGAGCTTTCCGGACATGGGCTGGTAGCGGATGTGATGTAATTCCCGCTTATTCACCGCAGGAACGGGCGTTGTCCGCAAGCGACGATTCTCAACAGGCCTCCGCCACCCTTCGGCTGGCGGCCGGCGCGGCCATGATCAGCCTCGCCCCGGTGTTCGTGCGGATCGTCGATGTGCCGCCGACCGCCAGCGCCTTTTACCGCACCTTTTTCGGCGGCCTCATCCTCGTCGCCTGGCTGGCGATCACCCCGCGGAGGAATCTGCCGTCCGGAAGAACCCTGGCCTGGCTTGCTCTCGCCGGTGTGGCCTTTGCCGCGGACCTCTGGGCCTGGCATCGGAGCATCTGGTACGTGGGGCCCGGGCTCGCCACCCTGCTGGCCAACTTTCAGGTTTTCGTGCTCGGCCTTGCCGGGATCTGGTTGTTCGGCGAAACCGGTGGCTGGCGCCTGTGGCTGGCGATTCCCATGGCCCTGATCGGCCTGGCGCTCATCATCGGTTTCGAATGGAGCGGCCTGAGTGAGACGTATCGATGGGGTATCGCGTTCGGGCTGCTGACGGCGGTCTTCTACTCCTCCTACATACTTGCCTTGCGCGGGAGCCGGCATACCGGGACTCCCGTGTCGCCGGCGGCCGGCATGGCCGCGGCGTCCCTCGTGTCCGCCGTCGCCCTGGCCGGTGCCGCCACTGCCGGCGGGGAGTCCCTGGCCATACCCTCGGCCGGGGACGCCGGCCTGCTGGCCGCCTATGCGCTCGTGGCCCAGGTCCTCGGCTGGATCCTCATTTCCGGAAGTCTGAAGCAGGTTCCGGCGTCCCGGGTCGGCGTGATTCTGCTCCTTCAGCCCACGCTCGCTTTTGTCTGGGACGTGCTGTTTTTCGGTCGCGACTTCGGGGTTCGCGAGCTGGCGGGAGCGGTCCTCGCCCTGACCGCCATCTACATCGGGTCCAGGCGGGCATGATCCGGACTTGTGCAGGGATCGGACGAATTCAGGGGTACAATCCCGAAACGCTCAGGAGGGCCGCATGCTCGAACTCCTGATCAAGGCCTTGCTCGGCTACCTTTGTGGCTCGCTCGTGGGCGGACTTGTGCTTGGCCGCCCGGGCGGCGGGGACATTCGCACCGAAGGCAGCGGCAATCCGGGCGGTACCAACGCTTTGCGTACCCGCGGGCCGGCGTTCGCTGCCTGGGTGCTGATGATCGACATCGGCAAAGCCGTGTTCGCCGTGAGCGTCTTGCCTGGCCTTGGCCTGCCCGGGATTGCTCCGGATGGCCCGGTTCCCGTCAATGTCCTGGCGGTCGTGGTTGCGGCGGCCACCGTGACGGGCCATGTCTATCCGCTGTTCTACGAATTTCGCGGCGGCAAGGGGGTCGCAACCCTGGTGGGCTGCTACAGCGTGCTCGCACCCGCGCTGCTGCTCCCGTTTGCCCTCGTCTGGATCGCTGTTGTCGCGCTCAGCGGATACGCCGGCCTTGCCAGCATGTCGGCCGCCGGGTCGGCGGCCGTGATGGCGCTGGTGCAGGGCCGCTCCGCCGCGCTGGTGGTCTTCGCGGTTGTCATGGCCGCGTTCATGGTGTTCACCCACCGATCCAACCTGACGCGTATGCGCGCCGGCACGGAACATCGCGTATCCGTGTGGCCAGGGGCCCGGCAATGACCCTCGCGGGCGGCCCGAGCCTCGAGGAACGCATTGCCATCGACCTGGCCGACGGCCGGTTTCATTCCGGCCAGGCCATGGCCGATGCCCATGGCGTGTCTCGCGCGGCGATCTGGAAGGCGGTTCGGGCGCTGGAGGCGCGTGGGGTCGACGTGCACGCAGTCGCCGGCAAGGGCTACCGTCTGGCAAGGCCCGTGGAATGGCTGGACCGGGAGCGTCTACTTGCCGCCATGGGTGCTCTCGCGAAAGACCGGACCGAGGAGCTGGAGCTGCTTCGGTCAACAGAATCCACCAACCGGGAGCTGCTTGCCGGGCCAGCCCCGTGTTCGGGCCGCGGACGGGTCTGCCTGGCCGAGTTCCAGACCCGTGGCCGTGGACGGCACGGCAGGCCCTGGTACAGCCCGCCGGGAGCCGGCCTGTGCCTGTCCATAGCCTGGCGGTTCGATCTGCCGCCGCCGCGTCTATCCAGCCTGAGTCTTGCCGCCGGGGTGGCGGTGGCCTGCGCGCTGGACGCAAAGCACCACCGTCTGGGTCTGAAATGGCCCAATGACCTCGTATGGCGGGGCGGCAAGATCGGCGGCATCCTCACCGAGCTGACCGGCGAGGCCGCGGGCGCCACGACCGCGATTGTCGGCGTGGGAATAAACCATCGCCTGCCGTCGAGGCTCGCGGCCGAGACGGCTCTGGCCGGCGGGCTGGAGCCCGCCGATCTCCATCAGGTCCTGGGCGATCGCCTGCCGGGGCGCAACCGGCTGGCGGCCCGCCTGATCGAAGCGCTCCTGGATGCGTTTGTCCGCTTCGAACGAGAAGGTTTCCTGCCGTTCGCACAATCGTGGCGCGAGCTGGATGTACTGCAGGGGCGGGATGTGACCCTGACCCACCGGGATCGAACGGTCCCGGGCATCGCCCGCGGCATCGACATGTCCGGGGCGCTCCTGTTCGAGGGCGTGGACGGGCTGGTCCGGGTCCACGCGGGTGATGTCTGCCTCAGGCCGGCCACGTGATACTCCTGCTGGACATGGGGAACACCCGCCTGAAGGTCGCGCGCGCCTCGCGTGATGGTCTCGAGACGCTGGGTTCGATGGACCATCGCGAGCTGCGGCAGGCAGACTGGATGCAACAGATGGCCGTGGAGCCCGCCCGGGTACAGCGCGTGCTGGTTGCCAGCGTGGCCGGACCGTCCCGGGACAAAGCACTGGGAGACGCCCTCGCGCAGGCGGGTCTGCCGGCCCCGGAGTTTGCGGTCGTTAAGGCCCGGGCCTGTGGGGTCGTCTGCGCTTACCCCGAGCCGGAGAGAATGGGCGTGGACCGATGGGTGGCTCTGCTCGGCGCGCGCGCGCTTAGCGATCGTCCGGTGTGTGTGGCAGACGCCGGTTCCGCCCTGACCGTCGACGGCATGAACAGCCAAGGATCCCATCTCGGCGGCATGATTGCGCCGGGTCTGGCGATGATGCGGAACAGCCTGCTGTCCGGCACCGGCAACTTGGCGGCGTTTTCCCAGGGCTCCCGGCACGTCACGGGGCCGCTGTTTGCCGCCGACACCCGTCCGGCGATCCAGCTGGGCGCGATCGAAGCCGCTGCGGGTCTGGTGGAGCGAGCTCTGCGCGCTGTCGCGGAGCACACCGGAGAACCACCCGATCTGCTGATTACCGGCGGCGACGGCGAGGCCCTGCTCGAAGCGCTGGGTGGGGCGTCGGCGCCGACGGCGGGCAAGCAGGGCGCCGTGTGGCTGGACCCCGACCTGGCGTTCAGGGGGCTGGCCAGGCTGATGCTGTCAACTTCGGGCGACATCTTGCCCGATGGGGCGCTATTGCCTAGGGTAGCGCCTCCCTCCGACTGAGCAATCCGCGCTGCATGCGACCTCTCGTTTTCGGGCTGTTACTTGCCAATCTCTTCTATCTGGCCTGGCACCATTGGGTTCGCCTTCCGGACATTCCTGCCCAGCGCGCCGCATCCGCGCGTCTTCCGTCGCTCAGCGTGGCGTCCGAGAGGGCGGTGTCCGACAACGTCGCCCCCGGGCGGCCGGCACCCGGCAGGGCCGAGCCGGTCGAGCCGCCGCCGCCTCGCAGCTGCCGCAGTCTCGGCCCGTTTCCGGACCCGGCGGCCGCGCGCGTGCTGGCTGATCGACTGTCGTCCGACGGGATCGAGACGGTGCTGCGCAGCCGGGACACCGAGGTCTCGGGAGGCTGGTGGGTCTATCTGGGTCCCGAGGGCAGCCGCCAGGCGGCACGAGCCCTGACCGGGCGACTGGCTTCGGCGGGAATCGACGACTTCTACATCGTTCCGTCGGGTGACCTGAGAAACGCGGTTTCCCTCGGGCTGTTCCGGGAGCAGGGCCGCGCGGAGTACCAGGCCGCCGAGGCGCGCCGGCTGGGCTTCGAACCCACCGTGCGCGAGCGCATGTTGACAGAGAGTGCCTTTTGGCTGGATTTTAAAGCGCAGTCCGTGCCGCTTGGGCCGGACGACCTTCAGAGCGCTGACGGCCAGCTCCTGAGGGTGGAGGATCGCGAGTGTCCGCCGGCGCCGCAGACGCCGGCCAGTGGGGGGAGCGCATGGAGCGGCTATCGCTGAAATCTATCCCGGGCGGGTGCCTGGCTGTCCTGATTCTGCTGGCGGCAATCGGTCCCGCCGGGGCGGTTCAGCCGGGCGATCCCGGACCGGAATGGGAGCTGACCAGCGCCGAGGGCGAGGAGATCGTCTTTCCCGCCCATGCCCGCGGCGCGCCCGCGGTGCTTTTCTTCTGGGCGACCTGGTGTCCCTACTGTCATGCGGTGATGCCTTATCTGGACGCGATTCGGTCGGACTACGCCGAGGCGGCCGTCAATATCTATGCCATCAATTTCAAGGATGACGGAGATCCTGTAGCTCACATGCAGGAGCTGGGCTACGGCTTTGTCGTGCTGCCCCTCGGCGACCTGGTCGCGGACGACTATGGTGTATGGGGAGCGCCCGGACTGCTGGTCACGGATGGCGAGGGCAACGTGGTTTACCGGCGCGGGGACACCCAGGCGCCGCCCGGAACCGCCATTGCGGAGCAGTGGGACCGGGAGATCCGGGCCGCTCTGGACGCGGCCCTGGGGCGCTAGCCATCCGGGTTGTTCCGCGAGTTGCGCGGTGTCCCGTAGTCGGGGCCCGGAGGAGGATCAAGGGTGACATTGACTGGCTGGACAACGGGGATCGTGGCAACGGTCGCTCTGGCGGTTTCAGTGTCCGCCTCCGCCCGTGACGTAAGCCTTGAATATGAGGGGCTGACGCTGTCAGGACGCTACGCGCCGGGGCCACCCGGTGCGCCGGTGGTGCTGATGGTTCACGGCACGCTGGCCCACGCGGACATGGAGATCATGAGCGCGTTTCGTGACGTGTTTGCCGAGGAGGGCTGGGGCGCGCTGGCGGTCAGCCTCAGCCTCGGTGACTCACAGCGCACCGGAATGTATCCCTGTGACGCGCCCCACCGCCACCGGTCCGCGGATGCCGGACCGGAAGCCGCGGCGTGGCTAGGCTGGCTCAAGGCGCAGGGTGAAGGCCCTGTCGTCCTGCTCGGCCATTCCCGGGGAGCGCTGCAGATGGCCGAATTCGCGGCGGGGGGATCGCTGCCAGGCGTGGACGCCATGGTGCTGGTCGCGCCGCCGCTGGCCAAGCCCGGGTCGACAGCCGCGGCCTACGAGCGTCGCTACGGCACGTCCCTGGCGACGCAGCTCGAGAAGGCCCGGGCGCGCGCCGAGTCCGGGGCGCCGGGGGACCTTATCGACGTTCCGGGCTTTCTCCATTGTGAGGAGGCCAGGGTCAGTGCCGAGAGTTTTCTGTCTTACTACGGAGAGCACGCGCCCGCCGACCTGGCGGGATTGATTCTCCGCAGTCCGGTGCCCGTGCTGGTCATCGCCGGCAGCGAGGACGAGATTTCTCCGGGCCTGCCCCGAGCCATCAGGGCGTCCGCGAACCCTCTGGTCGAAGTGCGTGAAATCGACGGAGCCGATCATTTCTTCCGGGATCTGTATGCCTACGACGTGGTCGAGCAGGTCCAGGCCTTTGTCGCTGGCCTGCCGTCGGCCGAATCGGCGCCGCCGTGAGCCAGACACCTCTCCCCGCCGCGACCGACCTGGCCGCCGATGCGGTGGAATCGGCGCGCACGCGAGTCCCGATCCTGCTGGTCGTGACCCGGGAGGAGTGCGGGTTCTGCGCAACCCTCAAGCGTGAGGTTCTCGGCCCCATGATGCTGGCGGGAGATCACCCGGGACGGGTGCTGATTCGGGAGCTGAACCTGGATTCCCGGGAGCCGGTCGTCGATTTCGCCGGGCTGCCGGCGTCCTGCTGGTCAATTGCCAGCGCATACGAGGCGCTGTTTTCCCCGACCGTCTTGCTGGTCGGTCCGGACGGGTCGGAACTGGTCGAGCGCATGATCGGGCTCAGTACGCCCGAGATGTACGGGTGGTACCTGGATCGGGCCATTGACGCCGCAACGCGGGCCCTGCCCGGTCCGACCTGAGTGCTGCGCTGATGTCCAGTCGACGTTTGGCGGGTTGGACAGACGAACACCGGGGCGTTATATTCGCTCGACTGAATTTAGCATCGCCTAAAGTTGCCGGAGAGCAATACGGCGCGGCGCGGCTCCCGGGTCATCCCCGTCCCGGGAGCAGTGACGACGGAGGATGAGGAAATGGCCGATCCCGGTGAGGATCGAATCGCCCAGCTTCTCGGGCGGGTCGCACGGAAAGCCAATGGCCTGAGCCAGCCGGATCGAAGAGAGTTCTTGCGGGCCGGTCTCGCGTTTGCCGGCTCGACGGCCCTGGGTTCTGCCGCCGTGATGCGCGACGCATTGGCGTCCGCCGACAATCTCCCGCCGAACGTTCCGCCCTGGACCCGTTCCGTCGGGCCCGGTGTCGTGACCAACCCCTATGGTGCGCCATCGGCGTTTGAATCCGGTGTCGTTCGGCGAACGGTCCCCTGGCTGACGGCAAGCGCCATCAGCTCCATATCGTTTACGCCCTTGCAGGACCTCAAGGGCATCATCACGCCCAGCGGGCTGGTGTTCGAGCGGTATCACGGCGGTGTGCCCGCGGTGAATCCCGACGACCACCGGCTCATGATTCACGGCTTGGTGTCCAGGCCGCTCGTGCTCTCCATGGATCAGCTGATGCGCTTTCCCAGCGTGTCCCTGATTCGCTTCATCGAATGCCCCGCAAACGGCGGCATGGAATGGCGCGGCGCCCAGATGGAGGCGCTGCAGTTCACCCACGGCATGCTCAGCTGCTGCGAATGGACGGGAGTCCCGCTTTCGGTCCTGCTGGAAGAGGCGGGGGTCAAGCCCGAAGGTCGCTGGGTTCTTGCCGAGGGCGCGGACGGCTCGGCCATGACCCGAAGCATTCCCATGGAAAAGGCCCTCGACGACACGATCGTCGCCTACGCACAGAACGGCGAGATGCTGCGTCCGGAGCAGGGTTATCCCGTCCGGCTGCTGAATCCGGGTTGGGAGGGAAACACCAGCGTCAAATGGCTGCGCCGCCTCGAGGTGGGCGACAAGCCCTGGCACCAGCGCGAGGAGACGTCCAAGTACACGGACCTGATGACCGACGGCAGCGCGCGGCAGTTCACCTACGTGCAGGAGGCCAACTCCGTCATCACCTTCCCCTGCCCCGAGAAACCCTTGCGGGAAAAGGGACGCTACGAGCTCGAGGGGCTGGCGTGGTCGGGGCGGGGCCGCATCCGGCGAGTGGATGTGTCCCTCGACGGCGGGATCAACTGGCAGCCTGCGCGCCTCAAGGGGCTGGTCCTGCCCAAGGCACTCACCCGCTTCAGCCTGCCCTTTGACTGGGATGGTGGACGGGCCCTGCTGCAGAGCCGGGCGGTGGACGAGACCGGGTATGTGCAGCCCACCCTGACCCAGCTGCGCCAGGCCCGCGGCACGGAATCCATCTACCACAAGAACGCCATTCACACATGGCGTCTGGACGAGTCCGGAGCGGTAACCAATGTCCAGATCGAGTAAGTTCGTCTGTTCGTTTTCGGTGTTGCCAGGTGTCCCATGGGCGATGCTTGCCTTGTTCGCTGCCGGCCTGGCCGCGGGCTGCGCGCCGCCAGAGCCGCCTGCATCGCCAGAGCCGACCGCATCCCCCGAGCCGCCGGCCGTCGCCGACGCCGCTTCGGTTCCCGGCGAAGACGCTGTGGCTTCCGGGCTGCAGTCGCTGGCTACCGGTCACTTCGGACCCGAGCTGGAGGCCAGGGAGATCAGTTTGGCATTCCGCCCGGAGCCCGATCCGGCCCGGGCCGGGCACTACGGCCTCGGGGAGACGCCGACAGCGGAGCAGATTGCCGGATGGGATATCGACGTGCGCCCGGATGGTCAGGGACTACCCGCAGGCAGCGGGTCTGTGGCCGACGGGGAGATGCTGTACGAGGAGAAATGCGCCGAGTGCCACGGGTCCTTCGGCGAAGGCCAGGGGCGCTGGCCGGTGCTGGCCGGCGGGGAGGGCAGCCTGACCCACGATCGGCCGGAAAAGACGGTCGGCAGCTACTGGCCCTACGCGAGCACCCTCTGGGACTATATCCACCGGGCCATGCCCTTCTACGCCCCGCAGTCGTTAGAAGATGACGAGGTCTACGCCATCGCCGCCTACGTGCTCTACCTCAACGACATCGTGGACGACGAATTCGTGCTGACCCACGAGAACCTGGCGAGCATCGAAATGCCCAATGCTGACGGCTTTTTCGGACCTGATCCGCGCCCGGACGTCAGGAATGCGCTGTGCATGGAGAACTGCAAGGATCCGTCGGAGATCCGCATTACCTGGGATTCCACGGAACTCGGGGTCACGCCAACGGAGCACTTCAAGGACGACGCCGGGGCCGAATCCGCCGCCCGGGAGTCGGAGGCGCAGTCCGCGGGCGCAGCGCCTGACGTGCCCGCGCTGGCGGACCTGGACCTGGACGAGGGCGCCAGTACCTACGCGACGGCCTGCCAGGCCTGCCACGCCGCCGGACTGGCCGGCGCTCCGAAGGCGGATGACGCCGCCGAATGGGCGCGCCGCGCCGATCAGGGTTGGGCTATCCTTGTAAATCATGCCCTGAACGGGTATCAGGGGGAGGCAGGCTATATGCCGGCGAAGGGCGGACAGGCCCAGCTGTCTGACGCCGCGGTGGCGGCGGCGGTGGTGCATATGCTGACGAGCGCGGGCGTGGATGTCCCGCAATAGCGATCTATCTTGTGCCGATAACGGAGACGCGGCGGGGCGGTCCGAATACCCACGACCGACGCCGCAAAGGAGGAGATGACCTGATGTCCAGATTCGTAACGGCTGCTCTGGCCGGTGTGATCCTGTCCCTCGCGGGCGGTTTGCTCGCTACCGGGACTGCCATGGGTGCCGATGACGCCATGGCCAAGGGCAGGGAACTCGCCTTTGATCGAAAAAAGGGTAATTGCCTGGCCTGCCACATGATTGCCGATGGCGATCTGCCCGGAAATCTCGGCCCGCCTCTGATCGCCATGAAGGCGCGCTATCCCGACAAGGCCGCGCTCAGGGCGCAGATCTGGGATTCGACGGTGAGCAATCCGCGCACGACGATGCCGCCCTTCGGGAAGCATGGCATCCTGAGCGACGAGGAAATCGACCTCGTCACCGAGTACATCTATTCGCTGTAGGCGCATGCCTGCGGGAGGCACCTGACATGTTGACGACACGACGACTGATTCTCAAAGCGGCCCTCGCGGGGGCTGCCCTTGCGGCTCTGCCCAGGACCTTGCTGGCCTGGCCCGAGGCGGCGTTTACCTCCGATTCCGCCGACAAGGCTATGCAGGAGCTCTTCGGCTCCACGGCCACGACGGCCAGTGACGCCATCACGCTCACCGCGCCCGACATCGCCGAGAACGGTGCCGTGGTCCCGGTCACTGTGGCCACCAGCCTGGAAGGCGTGGAGTCCATCGGCATCATCGTATCGGAGAACCCGTCCCCCCTGGCCGCGTCCTTTGACCTCACCGCCGACGCGGTGCCCGAGGTCTCCACGCGTATCAAGATGGGCAAGACCTCGGACGTCGTGGCCGTCGTCAAGGCGAACGGCAAGCTCTATTCCACCAGCAAGAACGTTAAGGTCACGATCGGCGGCTGCGGCGGCTGATCGGGCCCAACAGAGGACGGAAACGACATGGCAAGCATTCGGGTCAAGGCCAAGGTAAAAGACGGCGTTGCGCAGGTGAAGTGCCTTATGAAGCACGAAATGGAGACGGGCACCCGCAAGGATCAGAAAAGCGGCGAGCTGGTCCCCGCTCACTACATCACCGAGGTGACCGCCGAACTCAACGGTCAAGTGGTGATGCAGGCGAACTGGGGCCCCGCGGTTTCCAAGAACCCCTATTTCGCGTTTTCCTTCAAGGGCGCCAACGCAGGGGACACGCTGGTCATCTCCTGGGTCGACAACAAAGGCGAGAAGGCGAGCACCGAGACCGTGCTCAGCTGACCACAAGCTCCGGGGGAGGAGACGATGATGAAGCGACTGTGTATCGGCCTGGTATGCATTCTCATGGCGGCGGGCGTTGTGTCCGCGGCGCCGGAGGATGACCGGCAGGCGTTCGTGAACTATTTCCAGAAGCGCTTTCCGAACGTGGGCGCGGATGCTTGGGTCAACGGCGTTTATGCCCTGGACAAGGCCTCCTACGAACAGTGGGTCCAGATTGAGGAGTTTCCCCCCTACGAACTGGCCCTGGGCGAGGGCGAGGAACTTTTCAACACGCCGTTCGCCAACGGCAAGACGTATGCGGACTGCTTCCCCAACGGCGGAGTCGGCATCCGCCAGACGTATCCCTATTTCGATACGGGCCTTGGCGAAGTCGTAACGCTGGAGCTGGCCATCAACAACTGCCGCGTAAAGAACGGCGAAGAACCGCTGGGCTACAAGAAGGGAAAGATCGCCGCCCTGTCGGGTTACATGGCATACACCTCCCGGGGCAAGGTCTTCGACATCGAGATTCCGGACGACCCCAGGGCCATGGCCGCCTACGAGAACGGGAAGAAGTTCTACTACTCCAAGCGCGGTCAGCTGAACTTCTCCTGCGCCGACTGCCACGTGACCAATGCGGGCATGCAGGTGCGGGCCGACAAGCTGAGCCCCGCGCTCGGTCACCCCACCCACTTTCCCGTCTATCGTTCCAAGTGGGGCGCGATGGGCACGCTGCACCGGCGCTTTGACGGCTGCAACAAGCAGGTCCGGGCCAAGCCGCTTCCCGCCCAGGGCGACGAGTACCGCAACCTCGAGTACTTCATGACCTACATGTCCAACGGTCTCGAGGTCAACGGCCCCGGGGCGCGCAAGTAGCCCGCCGGGCACACCGATAGGAGTCGGATGATGAACATCAGAAAACAGGCTTCGGTGAGCGTAGCGGTTCTCCTGCTGGCCACCGGCACGGCGCTCGCCGGCGCGGGCACGGCTGACGCGGATGCCGCCATTGCCGCCGCGGAGGCCGCCCGGAAGGCTGCCGCCGAGGCAAAGTTCGAGTGGAACACCACGGCGCCCCTGATCGAGGAGGCCAAGGCGGCTGCCGCGGCCGGGGATTTCGACAAGGCCGTGGATCTTGCGACCAAGGCGAAATTCCAGGGCGATGCGGCCGTGGCTCAGGCGAAGCACGAAGCCGAGGCCTGGAAAGGCGCGGTCATACGCTAGAGAGACTGGCGCCAGCTCAGCCTGGGTTGCGCCTGCCGCCGTCCGCGGCGGGCGCGTCGACCTTCGGATTCGCGTGGGGGGTTCATGGACAGACGAGAATTTCTCAGGCTGCTGGGCATTGCCGCAGCAGCCGGCATGCCGCTGAACAGGGCTGGAGCGGCCGATGAAGCTGCCTATGACCTGCCCGCCTTCGGCAACGCCCGGCTCCTGCACTTCACGGACTGCCACGCTCAGCTGAACCCCATCTACTTCCGGGAGCCAAACGTCAACCTGGGTTTCGGGTCCATGAAAGGGCAGCGGCCTCACGTCGTGGGCAAGGCGCTGCTCGAACAGGCGGGCGTGAAAGCCGGGACGGCCCGGGCCCACGCCCTGACCTATCTGGATTTCGAGACCCTGGCCCGGAAATACGGAGCGGTCGGCGGCTTCGCGCACCTGAAGACTCTCGTGGACCGGATGCGAGCCGGCGCGGGAGAAGGGCGCTCGCTGCTGCTGGACGGCGGTGACACCTGGCAGGGCTCCGGGACCGCTTACTGGACCCGTGGAAAGGATATGGTGGGCGCCTGCAACCGTCTGGGCGTCGACGTGATGACCGGGCACTGGGAGTTCACCTACCAGGACGAGGAGGTCCTGGAAAACATCGCCGCCTTCGAGGGGGAGTTCGTTGCCCAGAACGTTCGCGTGTCCGAGGAGGCCCTGTTCGAGGGTGCCGCAGCCTTCGACGAGGATTCCGGACACGCCTTCCGGCCGTACACGATCAAGACGCTGGGCGATCGCCGGATTGCCGTGATCGGCCAGGCATTCCCCTACACGCCGATCGCCAATCCCTCGCGCTTCATCCCCGACTGGACCTTCGGGATCAGGGACCGGGATGTGCAGGAGCTCGTCGACGAGATTCGCGCGAAAGAGAAGCCGGACGCCGTGGTGCTGCTGTCCCACAACGGCATGGACGTGGATCTCAAGCTGGCCTCGCTGGTTACCGGCCTGGATGCCATCATGGGCGGCCATACCCACGACGGCATGCCGATTCCCACGCTCGTTTCCAACCCGGGCGGCAAGACCATCGTCACGAATGCCGGCTCGAACGGGAAGTTTCTCGCCGTGCTGGATCTGGATCTGGACGAAGGCAGGGTCAGGGATTTCCGGTACACGCTGCTACCCGTGTTTGCCGGCATGCTTCCGGCTGACAAGGCCATGGCTGACTACGTGGCCGAGGTCCGCGCGCCGTACGAGGACCGGCTCGCCGAGAAGCTGGCGGTCACCGAAACCACCCTCTACCGCCGGGGTAACTTCAACGGCACGTTCGACCAGGTGATCTGTGATGCGCTGATGAGCGTCAAGGACGCGCAGATCGCGCTGTCACCCGGTTTCCGCTGGGGGACCACGGTGCTGCCCGGCCAGGCCGTGACCATGGAGCATGTACTGGATCAGACCTGTATCACGTATCCGGAGACCTATGCCCGGGACATGACCGGCGAGGAGATCAAACTGATCCTGGAGGACGTAGCGGACAATCTTTTCAATTCCGATCCGTTCTATCAGCAGGGTGGCGACATGGTGCGGGTCGGCGGCCTGGACTACGTGATCGATCCGACCGCGGCCATGGGGCAAAGAATCCAGGATATGCGGCTGGCGGACGGGGCCGCCGTCTCGGCCGGCAAGACCTACCGGGTGTCGGGCTGGGCCACGGTGGGCGCCCAGTCAGACGGCGCCCCCATTTGGGACGTCGTCGCCGAGTACCTGCGCGACAAGAAGACTGTTCGCGTCGACCAGCTCAATACGCCGGAGCTCAAGAACGTCGGCAGCAATCCCGGATTGTCCGACTACACGGCCTAGCGGGTTCCAACAAGAGGGGGGCGCATGGCAGATCAGCGACCCAGGATGACGAGAGCCGTGTTCATCATCGGCTGGCTGATGGTGACGGGCGCCTTTGCGGCGGATTTTCCGGCGGAGGATCCCAAGCCTTTCGCTGAGGCCCGGGTCCTGCTGCAGCTGTCGGACCGGGACGAGGCCAAGCAGAGCATCGTCCTCGACGTGGCCAACAATCTCATCAAGCATTACGGCGGCCCGGACATGATCGACATCGAGATCGTGGCGTTCGGGCCAGGCATCGACCTGCTGTTCGCCGGCAATACGCGGGCCGAGCGGATCGACAGCCTGGCGATCAGCGGCGTGCGCTTTGTCGCATGCCTGAACACGGTAGACACCGTGGAGCGCGCCACCGGCACACGTCCCAAACTCTCGCCGCACGCCATCGGCGTGCAGACGGGGGTGGCCCATATCGTCCAGCGGGCCGGCGAGGGCTTTACGCTGGTCCGGCCCTGAGACCCGCCAGGGCCTGATCTTTTCCGGCCGTCCCGAACCGCCTGGCTCAGAACTCCAGCTCGGCCAGGACCGCCTCGACACCGGCCAGAGCGCAAGCGTGGTCGTCTGCTCCGCTCGGCGCACCGGAAATCCCGACGCCGCCAACCACCGATCCGGCCACTTCCACCGGAATGCCCCCACCGAGCATCAGGGCGCCGGTGATCTGTCTCGCACCGCCCTGGGGTGAATCTCCGCCCGTGTTGTCGCTGAGACTGAGCGTGTCTTCCCGGAAGCTGACCGCGGTCCAGGCCTTGCGAACAGCGGTATCCGGGGTATGGGCGCCGGCATAACGGTCACGAATCATGGCCTGCGGGACGCCCATTCGGTCGACCACGGCCACCGCGACCTGGAAGCCCTTGTCCCGGCACGCGCCCAGCGCCCCCTGGGCAATCGCCACCGCGGTGTCCGGTGAGAGCGTCTTGAATTCGACCAGTTCGTAGTCCTCGGCCGCGACCAATCCCGGGGTGAGAAAGGCCAGTGCCGCCAACAGTCTGGCGAGCCGTATTGGGTGTCTCATGATCGTGCTCCGTTCTGATTCCTGACGCTTCCGGCGCGTCCCGGCGCCTCTGGAAACGAGGTGCCCCTCTACGAGGCTAGTACACCGGTCGCCGTGTCTCAATCTCCAGGCTGGATTCTTGCCACAGTGTCATGGCAGGGGCGATCATGCCGGCTGGTGTCCTTCTGGAGATTGCCGAATGCGTTCTGTCGCCCTGGGTGCGGGACTCGTCATGCTGCTGCTGACCGCCCTTGCCGCCAATGCCGATGAGCCCTGGAAGGAAAAACTTGCCGCCGCCATGGCTGATACGGCCCGGCCGGCCGCCGACCGTGCCAGAGACGCGAACCGGCGGCCTCTCGAGACGCTGGAGTTTTTTCGTTTCCGCGACGACATGAAGGTGCTCGAGCTGTTCCCCGGTAGCGGCTGGTACACGAGACTCCTGGCACCGGTGCTCGCCGAGCGCGGCACGCTGTATCTGGGCCTGGGGACGGGCCGGGTCGCGCGGCTGATCGACCAGACGCCTTCTTTGCAGAGCGCAGAGGTTCTCGATGTCGGGGCGGAACTCGAGCCGACGGACCAGCAGGGCGTCTACGCGCTGGGCCCGGTGTCCTTTTGGCAGGACGATCTGGACCTGGTGCTGACCTTCCGCAACCTGCACAACCTAAACGCCGCCGGCCGCGAGAACCTGAACGATGCCGTGTTTGAGGCCCTGCGCCCGGGCGGGCTGTACGGCGTCGTCGACCATACCCGTCGCCACATGGAGCCCGATTCCCCGCAGAACCGGCGCCGGGCCGATCCAGTGCAGGCAATAGAAGAAACGCTGCGCTCCGGTTTCGAGTTCGTCGGTTATTCGGACCTGCACTACAGAACGGCCGACGACCTTTCCCTCGAGGTCGGCGACGAGCGGGTCAGCGGCCGCACCGACCGGTTTACGCTTCTGTTCCGAAAACCGTCTGGATGATTCCGGCCACCGCGTCCTTCCGGGTCGCTTTGCTCCTAGTGGAGGGTTTCCAGGCCCCAGCTCTGGGCCCAGCCCCGGACGCTTGTTGTGCCGCCATCCAGAGACGCCTGTACGAGAGCCCAGTTGCCGGCCCGGGCAAGAATTTCCACTTCGTGTCCTTTTGACAGTACGCCAATCTGTTCGGAGCTGGAACTTCCGTCCACTGAGAGCCGGAGGCGGGCTGCGCTAACCCGCGCGGGCCCCGTCTCGCTGGCGGGCGATTCAACGGGTCGATCGTCCGTCGCCTCCTGGGATGACCGGCCGGACATCGGGATTGCCGAGGCGTGGCGAGCGGCATCTACGCGAGCCAGGTTCTCGTAGGCGCGTTCGAAATAAACTGGAGACAGCTCGGCCGCCCGGCGCAGGAAGTGCTCGGCTTCGGCGTACCGGCTGTTCAGGAAACAGAGGTACCCGACGGTATTGTGGGCCTCGTGTGCGGCTTCGCTACGCAGGAATATGTCCAGCGCTTCGGCGTAGCGCTCCTGCCTGACTCGCAGCAGGCCGAGATTTCGCCACGCTCGCTCAAATTCGGAATCAAGCGCCACGGCATCGAGGAATGCTTCTTCCGCGCCCAGCAGATCGCCGGACATGTAGCGCGAGTATCCCAGGTTGTTGGCCAACATGGCCGAACTCGGGTTGACTTCCAGGGCGTCGGAATAATGGAGGGCGGCCTGAGCGTAGTTTGCTTCGAGGTCAGCGATGATTCCGAGGCCGTTGCGTGAGCGCCAGCGGCCGGGATCAAGGGCAATTACCTGCTGCAGGCGCGCCTGAGCCTCGGTGTTTCGGCGCATTTCCATCAATGCCAGGCCTGCGCCCTCGAGTGCGTCCACCTGGTCCGGCTCGAGGGCGAGCATCTGTTCGTAAAACGGCAGCGCCTGCCCCGGGCGTTGTTCGCGGGCATGGACCTCGGCGACCCGGAAAAGAATAGGCAGATTCTCGGGCTCGGCCTCGAGTGCCTGCATGTACTGCAGAAGGGCGGTGTCCGGCGCGCCTTGCCGCCACGCCCGATCGCCGAGGGCCACCAGTTGATCGACCTCAGCCGCTGCTGCTTCCACGGCCTCGGGCGCCTCCTCGGTCTTCGTCGGCTGAGCGCTTGCGCACCCGGAAAGATTGGCGGCGGCGAGCAAAACCGCGGCAAGAAATACGGTCTGAGGGAGAGTTTTCATGTCGTTCTCCAGATGTCCTTTTCCGGGGAGCTGACGGATCCGGCGCCTATTGCGCCAGGGCCCGGAACGCCTCGACGAGGCGCATGACGCCGGGCCCGGCGGTGACCACGAAGAAGGCCGGAAACATGCACGTAATCAACGGGAAAATCATTTTTGTCGCGATCTTGGCGGCGCGCTCCTCCGCGGCCTGCATACGGCGGTCGCGAAACTCCTCGGAATAGACCCGCAGCGCGTCCGCCACGCTCGTACCGAAGCGCATGGTCTGCACCAGCAGGGCAACAAGGCCGCGGATATCGGCGAGTCCCGTGCGCTCCGCGAGATTCTTGAGCGCCTCCGCCCGATCTACGCCGGCGCGTATTTCGGCGTTAACCAGGGCGAATTCCGCGCCGAGCTCCGGATGGCTGACCGTCATTTCGTCGGCGACACGCTGCAAGGCCGGCGAGAGGCCGAGGCCGGATTCGACGCAGACCACCAGCAGGTCCAGGGCGTCGGGGAAGGCCTTGCGGAGCTTTTTCTGGCGGCTCGCCACCAGCTTGTCGAGGATGTAGCTGGGGACCATGCTGCCGAGTACGGCGCCGATGGCCATGTAAAGCATGAGCTGCATGGCCGTGAACTCGGGCATCCAGCGGGAGCCGAAGAGAACCGCCAGCGGTACGGAAAGTCCAAGCAGCGCGCGGACCCCGTGGAACAGGGTACCGGCACTCTGCGATCGAAAGCCGGCGTAGACGAGCTGCTTGCTGATCTCCGATCGCTTCCATTCATCCCTCGGGATGACGTAACCGGCAACGGGCCGAAGAATGCGCGCGATGGCCTCGGCGCTGTCGATGGTCTCGTCGCGGTGGGCGGATCCCGCGGCCAGGCGGCGCCGAATCGGATCCGTCGCCCCGGCAACGAGCATGCTGAAGGCGAGGCCCAGCACACCGACGGCCGCGGCCGCCAGCACGATAAAAACGATCCGCAGCGTGCCGTCGTCGCCGATTTCCGTTCTGAGAATCTGGAAAAGTGTGTCCATGACCTGCTCCTGCGATCCTTCGCCTAGACGTCGATGCGGATAATGCGACGAATCCAGAGAATGCCCACGAAGCTCGCGATTCCCGCATACACGAGCAGCTTCCGGCCGTCCGGATCATCCAGGAGGCCCGGCAGATAGTCCGGCTGGACGACGGAAATCAGCGCAAAAAGAACAAATGGGACCAGGCCGAGAATCCACGCCGACATGCGGCCTTCGGCAGACAGCGTCTTGACCTTGCGATAAAACTTGAATCGGCCACGGATTACCTTGGAAATCTGGTCCAGAATATCCGCCAGATTGCCGCCCGTTTCCTTCTGCACCAGAACCGCCGTCACGAATGCCATGACGCTGACGCTCGGTACTCGTTCGAGCAGGCCCAGCATGGCTCTCCGGGCATCGTTACCGTAGTTGATATCGGCAAATGTCAGCTCGAATTCTCTGGATAGCGGCGGGTCCATGTCCTCGGCAACCAGCTTGATGGAGCCGCTGAAGGGATGACCGGCTTTCAGGGCCCGGCGCATGACGTCGATCGCCTCCGGCATCTGTTCCTCGAACTGGGCGAGGCGCTTCGATCGCGCATAGAAAATTCGCAGATACGGAGCGACAAGACCGACTGCGGCGCCTCCAGCGGCCACCGCGGGCATGCGCGTGAAATTCCAGGCCAGCCAGCCGCCGAGTACGCCAAGCGCCAGGGAGCTTGCGACCACCCTGTATGCGAGAGTCTTGAGGCCTGCCTGTTCTATATACGCTGCCAGCGTTTCCAGGTGCGGCAGCGACTCCAGCCGTCGCTCCAGGGGTGACAATTCGCGAAGGTATTTCTCGCGCAGAATGGACTGAATGGCCTGCTGTCCGGAATGCGCTTCGATTTCGGCCAGACGATGCTTGAGTCGCTTCCGCGTGGCCCGGGCTTCGCCAAAAACCGGCACCATCAGTCCCTGGCTCAACAGCAGGACCGCGACGAAGACCAGGCCGAGAAAAATCCAGATGCTTTCCGTCATGGCTTTCTCCAGAACTCGTTCGCATCCGGATTGAAGGTCTCGACGGGCAGCTCGATCCCGCGCTGCTTCAGCCGCTTCATGAAACCGGGGATGATGCCGGTGGATTTGAATGCGCCCTTGACGTTGCCATCTTCGTCCAGGCCGTGGCGTTCGAAGAGATACAGCTCGGACATCGTTATGACATCCCCCTCCATGCCGTTGATCTCCTGGAGGCTGACAAGGCGGCGGGTGCCGTCTTCCTGACGCTCTACCTGGACGACGATGTCGATTGCCGCGGCGATCTGCGTGCGCAGCGCGTTGATCGGAAAATTGACGCCCGCCATGGACACCATGTTTTCGATACGCGCCAGGGCGTCGCGCGGCGTGTTGGCGTGAACGGTAGTCAGCGATCCGTCATGGCCGGTGTTCATGGCCTGCAACATGTCCAGTGCCTCGCCGCCGCGGACCTCGCCCACGATAATGCGGTCCGGGCGCATGCGCAGGCTGTTGCGGACGAGGTCTCTGGCCGTGACTTCCCCCCGGCCCTCGATGTTCGCCGGCCGGGTCTCCAACCGGACGGCGTGGGGCTGCTGGAGTTGCAGCTCGGCTGAGTCCTCGATGGTGACGATCCGCTCCGTTGGCGGGATATACCCGGAGACGATATTCAGCAGTGTCGTCTTGCCCGCACCGGTGCCGCCCGAGATCAGGACGTTCAGACGGGCTTTCACCACGGCTTCGAGAATCTGGGCGATCTGCGGTGTCAGCGATCCCGTGGTCACCAGGTCATCTGCGCCGAGTAACTCGACGGCGAAGCGCCGGATTGAGAGGCTCGGGCCATCGAGGGCCAGCGGCGGGATGATGGCATTCACACGCGAACCGTCCGCCAGTCGCGCGTCCACCATGGGTGAGGACTCATCGATGCGTCGACCGACGCCGGAGACGATCCGGTCGATGATGTTCAGAAGATGCGTGTCGTCGTTGAACGAAACATCCGTGAGTTCGAGACGGCCCCGGCGTTCCACATAGACCTGGTCAGCGCTGTTGACGAGGATGTCGGAGACACTCGGGTCGGCGAGGAGGGGCTCTAGAGGCCCGAGGCCCATCACTTCGTCTTCGATGCGTGTCGTGACAAGGCGCCGGGCGTCCAGATTCAGCGGCGCGTTGTGCTCGTTCATCAGCCGCGTGCACAGATCCCGGATCTGGCCGCGGGCGACCTCCGGCTCCAGCGTGCCGATCAGGGAAAGGTCCATGACCTGAAGAAGCTTCTTGTAGACCAGGTCCTTCCATTCCCGCTCCACAACGCTGAGCGCCCTGAGATGCACGTCTTCGGCATTCCTGTTGCTGTCGGGCCGCATCCGATCGGCCTCGGCGGGGGTGTTGGGATCGACTTCCTTGAATACCGTCTGCATCAGGCGTGACTCCTCAGAATGGTCCCCAGCGTGCGCCCGAAAACGCTCGTGGGCTTCTTCTTCTCTGTTCCTTCGAGGGCGGCCTCGAGCAGGCCCAATGAACGTGTGATCTGCGACTTGCGGGCGAACTGCACGAGACTCTTTCCATAGTTGACGCAGTCGCTGACTGTTTTGAAATCGTTCGGAATACGCACCGAGCTATCCAGGCCCAGTGCCTGCTCCACGTCCTTCGCTGACACGGCTGCGTTTCGGTCATGCCGGTTGACGATCAGCACGATCCGGTCGGCCGGCAGCATCAGTTCGTCGGTGAGGATCCGCTGCAGGCGGGTCGCGTCGCGCACATGGGATACGGATTGTTGAACAACCATGCCCACCCGATCGGCGCGGCTCAGTGCGGCCGCGGATCCGTCATCGAGCCAGCGGGGCACGTCGGCGACTACGCGGCGGAACCGGCGTGCGAGCGTGTCGATGATGTTCTCGGTTTCCCGAGCCACGGGTGCCCGATTGAGCACACTGTGCCCTTCCGTCGGCGCCATCAGCCGGACCCCGGTCTCGTGGCGTGCCGTGAAACCGCCCACGGCCACCTCATCCAGCGTGTGGGATATTTCGAGAGCTTCCTGCAGCCCGTGCTCCGGTGCGATGTCCAGATAGGTCGAAAGGCTGCCGAACTGCAGATCCATGTCGATCAGCCCGACCTCCTCGCCTGACTCGATCGCCATTCGACAGGCCAGATTTGCGGCGAGGAGCGACGCGCCGGCGCCTCCCTTTGCGTTGATCAGGGCCAGGACCCTGGAGTCTCTGGATCGGGACTCACGGGGCTCTGAGCGAGATTCGGCGGCAATGCGCTCAATCGCGGCGTTGAGTTCCTGCCGGTCGAGGGGCTTGATCAGGAAGTCCCGGGCCCCTGCCTGCATGGCCATGCGCATGGCTTCGGCATCACCGGCCTCGGCGATGGCGATCAGCGGCGGCCGCTGTTCTGGCGCGCGCTCGACCAGGGCGGCGAGCTCCTGTTGCCACCCGTCGCTGAGGACCAGGACAAGCGCATCAGGGCATGAATTGAGCCCGTGTAGCGGGTCGGCATGACCGTTGACAATCGGCCGCGTTTGAACGGCGCAGTCGTCACGCTCGGCCAGTGCGGCCTGCAACACACTGATGGCCTCCTGGTCGCGGCTGGCCACCATAACTCTGAGCTTGTCGGGGTGTCCGTTGTTCATCATTATCGATGCCCTCCCGGACGGCGATTTGTATCGAAGATCAGCATGGGACGACGGCCCCCTCTCTCGGTATCCCCAGGCTTTCCCGGGGCAGCGTCGCAGCGAAATCCGGTGCGGCAATAGACAGGTTCAGCAAGGGCACGATCATGTCGTGCACGTAGCCGTTGACGCTGACCCGGACATAACGGATCTGACCGAAGTTGCCTGCCGGGTTGGCGAGGACGTTGCCATTGCGGTTCAGGTAGACCACAGAGATTCGGCTGGCATCCAGGCCGTTCAGTGGCGCTCCCCCGGGTGCGTCAGCCAGGGTCGCGGCCTGCACGATGGCCGGATCATTAATGGGGCACACCGCGGCGACGCGCACGGCGCGGCGGGTGGCTTCGGACAGAAGATTCATGACGAACAGGGCCCGGCCCATTTCGATGGCGGCGAACAGCACGATGAACATCGCGACCGCGACGATGGAGAATTCGACGCTGGTCAATCCTTTCTGACGATGGAGAAGGGCAGGTCGCATCACAGCACCTTCATCACGTTTGAGGCCGTAAGCGTAAAAGCGAGGGACCGGTCGCCTGAGGCGCCGAATCCGGGCAGGACGTCGAAGATCGGCTGAAATGTATACGTCGCGGTGACCTGGACGTTGCCCGGGCCGGCAGTGGCCAGCGTCACATCAGCCGCCGTGAGGCCGGGCAGCAGGGTCGCCGTGCCGCCGACGGATCCCGTGGTTACCAGGGACTTGGTCTCGTTTACGACTTCCGAAGTCAGTTGCACGGTCCCGGTGGATCCGAAGATGGCAGTCCCGGCCGCATAGCGGGCGCCGTCGCGAACTGCCTTGTTCAGCGTGCTGTACTGAAAGAAGACCCGGCCGAACTCGGCAACCATCAGCATCAGGAGCAGGATGACCGGCAGCGCGATAACCATTTCCACGATCGCAATGCCGCGTTGCCGGCTGATCGTGGGAATGCCGTTGTGGACGTTCATGTTCATGAGTCCCGGGAGTCAGGATCGTCGTAAAGCTGGATCAGATAGGGGCCCGGACCTGCTCCGGGAGTCGGGCCTGCGGTGCCGGACACCCGGCATCCGCGGCTGAACTCGCCGTAGATAGACGACTCGTTGCCCTTCTGCTCTGCTTCCTGAAGCAGGAAAAAACAGCCGTAGCCCAGGACCGGCACTGTCCCCTGGCCGTTTATCGTGGAGCTGCAGTCCCCGATGGGCACGACCAGAATACGGCGACCAAAGACACCGGTCGGCGGTGCCGTGGCATCGGGGCTGAAATCATATCGGGACGGATCCGCGGAATCCGCTTCGTAATTACTGTACGTGTAAAGCAGTTCACCGGCGTTGTCCCGGGTCACCTGGGTGCTGCCCTGGAACATGTTCCCGAATTCGTCCGAGGTGAGAGGCGGACTCTGCTGGGTCGTGAGGACATCCGGTGGGTAGGTGG
>JARFQW010000022.1 GCA_029287575.1 Gammaproteobacteria bacterium
CGGCTGCGCCCCCTCGAGGTCGTGGCCGAATTCGACCGCACACTGGCCGACGAGCTGGACCTCATGCGGGAAGCGGCGAACGCTTCCCAGCTGAGGCGCAATTTCGACGGGTCGCCGCTGCTGTACGTGCCGGAGGTGGACTGGGACCTCAGCAGGCCCGGCGCGCTGGTCATGGAACGTATCGAAGGAATCAACATCGGCCAGATATCCGCGCTCGAGGCCGCCGGCACGGATCTTTCGATCCTCGCCGCGATGGGTGTCGAGATCTTCTTTACGCAGGTCTTCCGGCACAATTTCTTTCATGCCGATATGCATCCCGGCAACATCTTCGTGGACACAGCCAACCCGCGGGCACCGCGCTACATGGCGGTGGACTTCGGAATCGTCGGCACGCTGGATCCGCGCGATCAGCAGTATCTCGCCGAAAATTTCATGGCCTTCTTCAACCGTGACTACCACCGCATCGCGCGGCTGCATATCGATTCTGGCTGGGTCCCGCCGGACACTCGCACCGATCAGCTCGAAAGTGCTTTTCGGACCGTTTGCGAGCCGATCTTCAACCGGCCTCTGAAGGACATCTCCTTCGGACAATTTCTCGTTCGCCTGTTCGCGGCCGCCCGGCGTTTCGACATGCAGGTGCAGCCACAGCTGATCCTGCTGCAGAAGACCCTGCTCAATGTCGAGGGCCTGGGCCGTCAGCTCTATCCCGACCTGGATCTCTGGGAAACCGCCAAGCCCATACTCGAGGAATGGATGCGGGCGCGGGTCAGCGGCCGGGCGGTTCTGGACCGGCTCCGTCAGCAGCTGCCGGAGGTAGGCGAGTCTTTGCAACAGGCACCCCACATCGTGCATGGCCTGCTTGAGCGAGCGGCTGAGGGGCGGCTCGAACTGACCGCCCGCAATCCGGATGCCGCTCGCCTCGCGGCGGCGATGGAAGCCGACAATGCACGCCAGCGCAGCCTGTGGGGCGGTGCTTCCGCGCTGATCGCGGGCGTTCTCTGGCTGGGACTGGCCGCCGGTCCCGCCTGGGCCGGCTGGCTCGGGGTCGTGGCGGGCGGTCTGCTACTGGGCTTCGGCGGCCGGACACGCCGCTAGCGGAACTCAGGCGACGGCGAAGTGATCCGGCTGCGCCAGCACCGCTTCGAGTTCGTTCAGTGTCAGCGGCGGGCTGAACAGGTAGCCCTGAAATACCCCGCATTCCCGGTTCCGGAAAAAGGCGAGCTGCGCGCTGGTCTCCACACCCTCCACAACGAGCTCCTTGCGCATGGCACTTGCCAGCGCAATGATCGCGTCGGCTCCGGTCACCGCGTCGTCGTTGTCGGGAACGCCGTGAACGAAGCTGCGGTCGACTTTCATGGCGTGAATCGGCAGGCATCTCAGAACGCCCAGGCCCGAGTAACCGGTGCCGAAGTCGTCGATTACAAGCCTCACGCCCAGGCTCGCGAGCTTGGCCAGGGCATCGTGGGCCGCGGCACCGGGCGCGCCGAGAAGGCTTTCGGTGATCTCCAGTTCGAGACTGCCTGGCGGCAGATTATGGCGCCGAAGCAGACGCTGGACATCGCGGGGAAAACGCTCGTGACAGAACTGCCGGGGCGCAATGTTGACGGCGATCCGGCAGTCCTCTTGATGCCGCTCCCTCCAGGCGCCCAGCGTCCGGCAGGCCTCCTCCAGGACCCAGCCACCCAGATCGAGAATCAGGCCGCTCTCCTCTGCCAGGGGGATAAACTCGTTCGGCCCCAGCAGGCCCCGGTCCGGATGACGCCATCGCAGCAGGGCTTCCGCGCCGATGATACGGCCGCTGTCGGCATCCACCTGTGGCTGATAGTGGAGCTCGAGTTCGCTCTTGGAAATCGCCTGCGCCAGGTCCGCGGACAGGCGCATTCGATCCTGTGCCGACGGGTCGCCCGGTGTTCGGTAAAACGCGTGTCCGGCGTGGCGTCCGTCCTTGGAACGGTACATGGCCGAGTCGGCGTTGTGCAGTACCTCCTCGGCGGTGGCGCCGTCCTGGGGATACCGGGCGATGCCGATACTCACGGCAATCGACGCCTCTGCTCCATTGATGGAGTAGGGACGGGCCAGCGCCGCCTCTACGCGTCCCGCAACGTCCGAGAGTTCCGCGTCCGTCACGAGGCCGGGGAGCAGCACGGTGAACTCGTCGCCGCCCAGCCGGCCCACCGTATCCACGTCCTCCCTGACGGTCCGCACCAGGCGCTCCGCGACCTGCCTGAGCAGATAGTCGCCGGCGGCATGGCCGACCGTGTCGTTGATCATCTTGAAATCATCGAGGTCCGCGTACAGCACGGCGCCGCCGAATCCGTCCCGCTGGGCCCGGGACACCTCCGTCTCAAGACGCTGCCGGAACAACACACGGTTCGGCAGGGATGTCATGGGGTCGAAGTGGGCCTGCTGGAATAGCCGCCGTTCGCGCTCGATCGTGGCCAGCGCCACCGCAAGCCGATCAGCGAAGCTCCGGACCGCTTCAAGGCGCTCCCGCCAGCCATGCTCCGGCTGCTCGACGGCTATGAACCCATTGAGTACGCCGTGGTCCGCCACCGGCATAAGAAACGTCGCCCGGCCGGTTGCGCGGGACGCCACGCCCGATAGCGGATCCGGCAATCGGCAAGGGTCACCCTCCAGACAGCCAGCCGGCGTCTCTTCCAGCTGGGCGACAAACCGGCGGCTCACTACGCAGGGCAGGCCGTTCGACAGCATCTCGCCGTCCTGAATGGACGCCAGCCAGCGATGCCCGGAGCGAAGCACGATAGCCAGCCAGCCAGCCCCGGTCACCTCGCGGATTCTCGCCAGTGCCGCAGGCACCAACGAATCGGTCTCCGGGCTGGTCAGAATCAGACGATCGAACTCGGAGAGATTCTTCAGCGCGGCAAACTGGCGGCCGAGGCGTTCAGCCATCGTATTGAACGAAGCGCCGAGCTGTTCGAACTCGTCCCGGCTGCGGACGCTTACCCGGCGGGCGAAGTCACCCGAGGCCATGCGGCCGGTCGCGTCCAGCAGCTCGCCCAGAGGATCGACTGTCTTGCGGATCTGGGCGAACGTCAGCAAGAGCACCACGGCGATGATCAGCGGCGCCAGCAAGGGACTGAGCTCCAGGCCGAGTCCGGTTTCCAGAACCAGCCGCCGCGGCCGGTAGGAAGTGAACGTCCAGGCCGTTGCGGAGAATGCCTGGAGATCGGCTTGCCAGCGGCCCGAAATGGCATCCGCGCCATCTGCTTCGGCGCTACCCTCCGCGGACAGCCGGCCCGGGGTGCGGGTGGTAAGAGCCCATAGCTCCTCACTGGACAAACGCTCGGAGCAAAACAGAAACTGCCCGGCCGTGTCGGAGACACACATCCCGGTGCCCTCGGGCAAGGTCCGGGCCGACTGCCACAGATACTCGCCGCGGACGGTCGCCTTCTCGTACTTCCCGCCGGCCACCAGGCGCACGAGATGCACGGCCTCGCCGGGTCCCGTGACCAGAAGGATCCGGCCTTCCCGCAGGTGCCGGGCGGCGGTCGCCGGATCACGAACGCGAGCGCCGCCGAGCAGGCGGCCGAGATTACCCGAACGAGTGACGCCCGCAAACCGGAGCATATCGGCCTCCGCACCGTCGGTCTGGAGCCGCTCGGCAAGAATTTCCAGCCGCTCCAGCGCTGCCGAGCCGACGTTTCGGCTCAGCACATCCAGCTCGAGACCGGCTTGATCCAGGACGTTGTTCTTCATGCGCCAGGCTGAAAGCCCGGCGCTCACGATGACGGGAATGACCGCAGAAAGCGCAAACAGCAGAAAAATACGCCGTGTAACCCTGTTACGGATCGTAAACAAGAGTAAACAGCCGGTAACTGTCTAGCCGCGCCCGCCGCTGGGCCGGCAGAGAGAAACGAAACCGCCGGCTTGCCGGCAGCGGTGCTCGGGCTTGCGCGCGTCCTGGAGCATGGCCCTCGCCCGCAAAACGGGCTGCTACGCGGATCCTTCCGCGGGAAATCCATCGTAGAGGGTCGCGCGGATCCCGGGTGTGACGGGCGTCACACGGCCTGCGGTATCCCGGGCCTGAGTGCGGGCCGGGTCCGCGATCAGGTGGGTCTGGCCCACCCCCAGTAGTTAAACGTTGCCGGACGCCAGCCGGGCAGATACAGCGTTTCCAGCGACTCGATAGAGAAGCCGGCTGCCGCTATCTCGTGCGGCGGATCGAGCGTGAGCTGGCAGCCGCCCGACACGCGCCGCCACAACGGATTGAGGCGGCCCTGCCAGCGGCGCACACCGGCATCCGGGGCCACACCGTGCTCCACGAATATCAGACGCCCGCGAGGCTTGAGCACGCGACGCATTTCGTCCAGCGCAGCAACGGCCTCGGGAATCGAGCACAGCGTGTAGGTCATGACCACGGTATCCACGCTCCGGCTGGACAGGGGTATCGCTTCGGCCCCGCTCGGTATCTCGATGACCGGGAATTCCGCTTCGCCTATGGCTGGGCGCGCCATCTCCAGCAGCGCCGCCGAGGGTTCCAGCGCCAGGAGTTCGGTTACGACCCCCGGGTCGTACCAGGGCAGGTTATGGCCCGACCCGAAACCGACTTCGAGAACACGGCCACTGGCACCGGGGACGACCTTGCCCCGCTGCCGCTCGATCGGACGGGAGGCGCATGTGGCGTGAATCAGCCTGGGAAGTACGTGGCGGGTATAGAACTGCTGCACGGACATCGTGCCCCCTGCCAGTGGAATCGGGCGGTCTCAGGGGATGAGGCGGTAGCCCTCGTCCTGAAGGCGGACTACCGCGGTCATCGCCGAAAGCGCCAGCTGCACCGGGCCGGCAATCTCCTCCGGGGCATACCGGCGGAATCCGGCGGTCTGTCCACAAAGGTAGATGGGAACACCCGCCTCCGCGAGAGATTCCAGCAGCAGCCGGTCCGGGTTGACGGTATCGAAGCGTTCCCAGTAGGCATCGTCATCGAGCACGGCGCGACTGGCGTCACCGTGCAGCACCAGCGCGGCGGCGAGACGGTCAGCCGGAACACCGGCCCGGACGTGCATGTTCAGGTATCGCGCGACGCTCGTGATGCGCGGATTCGGCGCCGCCGGATCGGCCGGCGCCCAAGCGACATCGAACAGCGCGCGCAGAACTCCGGCTTCCGGCGCTCCCAGCTTGGCCCCGGCAACCGGATAAACCGGGCCGAAATCCTCGATCACCGGCCCGGTCTCGGGTTCAGCGGCGGCCCCGCCGCCAGAAACCGTGACCAGGGCCAGCGCGATTCCGGTCGTCAAGAGTCGCATTACGCCGCCTCCGGCCGCAGGGCGGCCAGAAACTCCGCCGGATCCGAACCCTGCTCGAGAGCCTCCACCAGCGCTGAGCCGACGACGACGCCGGGCACGACCCGCCCGATGTCTGCCACCTGCTCGGCGCTGCGCACGCCGAAACCCGCGCACACGGGCACCGGCGAAACCGACTGGGCCCGGGCCAGATAGTCATGGAAACCACCGCCCGACCCGCTGGCGCCACCGGTAATGCCCGTGACCGTGACCGCGTAGAGGAAACCCCGGCTACGGGCTGCGGCGCGCTCGAGTCGGTCCGGCGGCGTCACCGGGCTGACGAGCTGGACGAGGGCCAGTCCCCGGTCCGAAAGGGCCGCATCCAGGTCATCACACTCCTCCAGCGGCAGGTCCGGCACGATAAAGCCGGCGACCCCCGCCTGTTCCGCCCGGGCGGCCAGACGCTCGTAGCCCATCGCCAGAAGCGGGTTGAGATAGCTCATGAGGAGGACCGGCGCCTGGAGGTGTTCGCGAACCGCCGCCACCTGATCCAGTATCCAACCCAGGGTCACGCCGGCCTCGAGCGCGCGCCGGGATGCCTTTTGAATCGTGAGGCCGTCGGCCATCGGATCGGTGAAGGGCACACCGATTTCAACCACATCGGCACTCCGTGCAATCTTCAGCAGATCGTCGGCGAAGCCGTCCCTGGACGGAAACCCGGCCGTGAGATAGGCCACCAGCGCCGTGCGGCCCGATTCGTTAGCCTCGTGTATGGCGGCGCGAATGCGTTCGTGGGCGGGGACAGTCATTCGGCGTCTCCTTCCCGCACCCCTGGCGGGAACTTGGCCAAAGTCGGCATATCCTTGTCTCCCCGGCCGGACAGGCCGATCAGGATGCGGCCCCCGGGATGCTCAGCGGCCCAGCGCCTGGCACCGGCAAACGCATGGGCCGTTTCCAGGGCGGGTAGGATGCCTTCCAGTGAACAGCACTCATCCAGCGCCGCCAGGGCGTCGGTATCGGAAATCCACTCGTAGCGGACCCGGCCGACCGTGTGGAGAAAGGCGTGTTCCGGACCCACGCCCGGGTAGTCAAGACCGGCGGACACGGAGTGAGTTTCCTGAACCTGGCCGTGCTCGTCGTGCAGCAGAAGCGAGTAGCTCCCGTGCAGCACGCCCGGGCGGCCGAAGTTGATGGTTGCCGAGTTGTCACCGAGTTCTGCGCCGTGACCGCCAGCCTCGAAACCGAGGATAGCCACGTCGGGATCCCCCAGGAATCCGTGAAAAAGGCCAATGGCATTGGACCCGCCGCCGACGCATGCGGCCACCATGTCGGGAAGCGCGCCGGCCCGTTCCAGGATCTGCTTCCTGGCTTCGTCGCCAATGACCCGGTGAAACTCGCGAACGAGGTACGGATAGGGATGCGGTCCGACCGCCGATCCCAGCAGGTAGTAGGTTCCCTCCGGGTCGGACACCCAGTCGCGCAGAGCCTCGTCAATCGCGGCGCGCAGGGTCTGGTCACCGGACGTGACCGGCACGACCTCGGCGCCGAGGCGCCGCATGCGGTCGACGTTGGGGGACTGCCGCTCGCAGTCGATGGCGCCCATGTAGACGATACAGGGCAATCCCACACGGGCACAGGCGGCGGCCGACGCCACGCCGTGCTGACCGGCGCCGGTTTCCGCCACGATACGCTTCGCGCCGAGCGCCTTCGCGAGCATCGCCTGCCCGAGAGCATTGTTTATCTTGTGGGCCCCGGTATGCGCCAGGTCCTCGCGCTTGAGCCACACTTCCGCTCCCCAGGCCCGGCCTAGCCCCGGCGCCGGCGTCAGCGGCGTTTCACGGCCGACCCAGTCCCTGAGTTCCGCCGCCAGGCAGCCTCGAAACCCCTCGTCATGCAAATAACGCTTCACGCCCGCTTCCAGGCGATCCAGAGCCGGCACGAGCGTCTCGGGAACATAGCGGCCGCCAAAGGGGCCGAATCGCCCACGCTCATCCGGTAGCCGTCCGGCCAGCAGGTCGTCGAGACCCGGACCGTCTTCCAACAGGGGGGCAGCACTCATACGGAGTATCCTCAGTTGCGGGCGGCCGTTCTCGCGGCCGCGATGAAATCGTGAATTTTTGCCGGATCTTTGACGCCGCGGCTCGCCTCGACTCCGGAGCTGACGTCCACGCCCCACGGCCGTACCCGAACCACCGCCGAGGCTACATTCTCGGGGGACAAACCGCCGGCGAGGATCACATCGGTCCGGCCCGCGAGATCCGCGGCCTCCGCCCAGTCGGCCACCTCTCCGGAGCCGCTCACGGGCCCCTCGAACAACAGTCGGGGCGGCAGCGGATCCGGCCGCTCCCGACCCGCCCTGAGAACCGGGACGACCGTGCCGGGGCCGTCAGGCAGTGACTCGACATCAGCGAAGTCGGTCTGCACCCAGTCAGGACGAAAATCCCGTCGCACGGCTTCGGCAAGGGCGGCCGGGGGGTGCCGCATAACCGCGACCCGCAGCATTTTTTCCGGTAATTCCCGCGCCAGCTCCAGCGCCCGCGGAACATCCACCTGGCGCGGCGAAGGCGCGAAAACGAATCCGATGGCGTCGGCACCCGCCGCCACCGCAGCCGCAACGCCTTCGGCCGAGGTGAGGCCACAGATCTTCACGAAAAGGCTCAACCGGACACCGCCTTGCGGCCGGCATCCAGCATCTCCGCCAGCAGGACCTCGGGCCGGGAGCTGCGCATCAGTGCGCTGCCGACGAGCGCAAGGTCATATCCGTGGCGGGCGACCGCGGCCGCATCCTCCGGACCATCCAGGCCGCTCTCGGCCACCCGGGGCCAGCCAGACGGAAAGCTCGGGGCAAGTTGTCTCAGGCGCTCGGGATCGACCGCCAGGGTGCGAAGATCCCGGCTGTTCAGCCCGATGAGGACCTGTCCCGGCACGCCTTCCGCGAGACGCGCGGCCCGCTCGAGGTCGGACTCGTCGAAGGCTTCCAGAAGCAGGAACAGTCCCTGCTCGCTTGCGCAGCTCAGCAGGTCGATCAGGTTGGGATCATCCAGCATCGCCACGATGATGAGGACGCCGCCGGCCCCGGCGGCCCGGGCCTCGAGGACCTGATACGGGTCCACGAGGAAGTCCTTGCGCATGGCCGGGACCGCCGGGCTCCCCAGTCCGGCGGCGACATCCGCGAGGTCGGTGAGAGAGCCGCCGAACCGGTCCGGCTCGGTGAGCACGGAGATGGCTGAGGCCCCGCCGGCCCGATAGGCCTCGGCTTGTTCCAGGGCATCGGCGCCGGCGGACAGGGGGCCGGCGGACGGCGAGGCGCGCTTCACCTCGGCAATGATGCCAAACCCGTCCCAGGCCAGCGCCGGGGGCGACGGCAATTCATGGCAGCGGCGGACCAGCTCCGCCTCCGGATGCCGGCTCCGGGATGCCTGCATCCGCCTTCTCGAGGCAGCCGCCATCGTGGTCAGAAAATCGGTCATCCGCCGGCCTTGAGACGACTCAGGAGATCGGCGCCGCGGCCGTCGTCGATGGCCGCGGCCGCGGCCGATACGGCGGGCTGTCCGCCCTCGCTCCGACCGGTCAGTTCGAGCACGAGGGCTGCGCCGAGGAGCAGCGCATCCCGGTGCGGGCCGTGCTCACGGCCTTCCAGCACCGCGGCCAGACGTGCCGCATTTTCCTCGGCATCGCCTCCGGCCAGGTCCGCTGCGCTGCACCGAGGCACACCCATGTCTTCGGGGTCCCGTATCCGCCGCGTCACCTGACCGTCACGGGCCTCGAAGACGAGGAACTCACCCACGGGCGTGGCTTCGTCCCATCCGGGCGCCCCGTGGATCACCCAGGCCCGCTGAATGTCGCTGCCCGCAACCGCCCGGGCCATCAGCTCGGCCATCTCGGGGCTGAAGGCGCCGAGCAAGAGAAACGGCGGCGAGGCCGGGTTCGTAAGCGGTCCGAGGATATTGAAGGCCGTGCGCACGCCCATGGCACGACGGACCGGGACCACGGCCTTCATCGCCGGATGAAAATGCGGCGCAAAAAGAAACGTAAAACCCGTGCGCTCGAGCATACCGGCCGCAGCTTCAGCACCCTCAGGCAGCGAAACCCCCAGCGCCTCGAGGACATCCGCGCTGCCTGACCGACTCGACACCGAACGGTTGCCGTGTTTCACGACCGGAACGCCGCAGGCGGCAGCCAGCAGCGCCGTACCGGTGGAGATATTCAGACTGCCCGACCCGTCGCCCCCGGTGCCGACCACATCCACCGCCCCGAGCTCCGGGGCGATCCCCGGATCCACCGCGAGGCCGCGCATGCCGTCGGCGAGGCCGCGGATTTCCTCAGGCGTCTCACCCTTGGCGCGCAGCGCGGCCAGCAGGGCGCCGGCAAGCACGGGTTCGACCTCGCCCGAGGCCAGTTCCCGGACCAGCCCCGCGGCAGTTGCCGCGTCCATGTCCCGGCCCGTCAGCAGAGCGTCCAGCAACTCATTCAGAGCGGGCATGGGCGGCCTCCGGGGTGGCTGTCGTTTCACCGGGTGCGCTCGGGGCAACCGCGTCCGGAGACGGGCCGCGGGCACCGAAGAGGAAATTGGCCATGACGCGGGGACCGTCCGGGGTCAGAACGCTCTCCGGGTGAAACTGCACTCCCTCGACCGGAAATTTCTCGTGGCGAACCCCCATGATGATCCCGTCGTCCGTTCGGGCGCTGACCTCGAGGCAATCCGGCAGATCCTCCGCGCCGGCCACAAGAGAATGGTAACGGCCGACTTCCAGCGGCGCGGGCAGGCCGGAAAAGACGCCAACACCATCATGTTCGATCAGGGAACTCTTGCCGTGCATCAGTTCGGGCGCCCGGCGAACCCGGCCGCCGAACGCCTCAACGATGGCCTGATGGCCCAGACAGACGCCCAGAACCGGCACCCGGCCGGCCATCGCCTGAATCAGCGGAACCGATATACCCGCAGCCTCCGGACGCCCGGGCCCCGGGGAAATCACCAGATGCGTGCAATCAAGTGCGGTGGCTTCCGCCACCGTCAATGCATCGTTGCGGTGTACAAGCAGTTCAGCGCCGAGTTCGCGAAAGGCCTGAACGAGGTTGTAGGTAAACGAATCGTAGTTGTCGATCATCAACACGCGCACGGCTACAGCCCCTCCCGGGCCATTTCCAGGGCCCGGCGCAATATCGCGCTCTTGGCCATGACTTCGTTGAATTCGTTTTCGGGCACGCTGTCCGCGACGATTCCGGCGCCGGCCTGATAGCGATACTCGCCGTCGGAGAAAACGATAGTCCGAATGGCGATGGCCTGGTCCATATTGCCCCGTTTGTCGAAGTAACCGACCGTGCCGGCGTACAGTTCCCGGGGGCAGGGCTCGTAGGTATCGATGAGCTCCATCGCCCGCACCTTTGGAGCACCAACGAGCGTTCCTGCCGGAAAGGCCGCGGCGAACAGGTCGAACGCATCGCGGCCGGCTTCGAGTGTTCCGGTGACGCCGCTGACCAGATGCATCACGTGACTGTAGCGCTCGATGGAACGGCTCGGTTCGACGCGGATCGACCCGGGCACACCAACTCGGCCCAGATCGTTGCGAGCGAGGTCCACAAGCATCACATGCTCGGCAGCCTCCTTGGGGTCGTCTAGGAGCTCCTGTTCGTGGCGCAGATCAGCCGCCTCGGTCCGGCCACGGGGCCGGGTGCCGGCGATCGGCCGAAGGGCAGCGTCGCGGCCGTTGAGGCGCACCAGGGCTTCCGGCGAACTCCCGGCCACGGCCAGCCCGTCCAGCTCGATAAAGTACATGTAGGGGCTGGGATTGAGCAGCCGCAGCGCCCGGTAGACCTGAAACGGCGGAACCCGGCATTGGCCGGAAAAGGCGATGGACAGCACCAGCTGATACACATCGCCGGCGGCGATGTTTTCCTTGGCCGCGTCAACGGCTTCGAGAAAGGCTTCACGGCTCATGCTGGGAACCGGGTCGGAGAAGTCGCCCGCCGGCATGAACGGCACCCCGCCCGACAAGGCGCGGATCACTTCACGCCGGAGCGCCTGGCGCTCGCTCTCCGGTCCTGCGTGCAGCAGGGCAGCACGCCGGCTCAGGTGGTCGAATACCAAAAGCGACTCGGGTGCGACCCAGGTGCCTTCGGGCACCGAGTCACCGGGCTCGCGGATGAGCTTTTCGAAAAAGCGGACGAGATCATAGCCGGCCGCGCCGACAAGGCCGCCCTGGAACGGCAGCTCTGGCACCTCGGGGGCGAGAGCCGGTGCCTGCGCCAGCGCCTTGCGCAAGGCGTCGAGGAGCTCCGCGCTGGAAGCCGGCCGGGGCGCGACATCGCCGCCGACGCTAAAGCCGTCGCCGCCCAGGCGGACCCGCAGCGCATCGCCCAGACCGATGAACGAATACCGGCCCAGGCGATTGCCGCTCTCCACGCTTTCCAGAAGAAAACGCGGGCGGAATGCCGTCAGCTTGAGCCAGGCCGAGACCGGAGTATCGAGATCGGCCGAAATGTCGAATGACTGATGCATTGTCTCCCCGATTGAGGGTCCGAGTCCTGCCGGGGAGGGCAGCAAGAACCCATCCCCGCAGCGCCGGAGATGGGTTTCCTGAAGTCCTGGCTGTCCGCTAGTGGGCTGACCGCCGGATCAGAACCCTCTCCGGGTCCTCCGGCCACCACCACCAGCTCGTTGGAACGCTCAGGCTCATCCGTCCGATAGTAGCGGCCTCAGCGAACGGGTCAAGTCTCGCAGCGCGCGCGTTTACAGCAGTCCGTAGAGCCACGAGAGCACAAGGGTGAAGCCGATCCACATCACGATGGTCAGGGGAATCCCGACCCGCATGAAGTCAGTGAAGCGGTAGCCACCGGCACTGAACACGAGCAGGTTGGTCTGGTAGCCGGTCGGTGTCGCGTAGCTCATGTTGCTGCCGAAGATCACCGCCAGCACAAAGGCCTCGGGTGCCGCGCCGAGCTTGGTGGCGATTCCCAGCGCCACCGGCGTGCCGATGACCGCGGCCGCGTTGTTCGACACGATGTTCGTGAGGACCGCCATGGTGAGCATCAGCAGGCTGAGCGCGGCCCACGTCTGCAGGCCCGAGGTGGTGTAGACAAAAAGATCCGACAGAAACTCATCGCCGCCGGTCTTGAGTATGGCCTCGCCCAGCGCAAGACTGACGACGATGAGCAGCACCACCGATGCGCTCAGCGCACCGACAGCGTCACGCCACCCCAGGCATCGGGTGAGAATCATCAGGGTTGCGCCGGCCAGCGCGCTGACGGCAATCGGCAGCACACCGGTCGCGGCCGCGGCGACGATCCCCATCATGATGAGCATCGCCAGCGGCGCCTTGCGCGTGTGCGGAAGGTCCACGGTGCCATCGAGAACCAGCATGGACCCGGACGTCCGCAGTTCGCTGATACTGGTATTGCTACCCTGCACCAGAATCACGTCACCGGCCCGCAGCAGCACATCCTCGAAGTCACCGCTGAGTTCGTCCATGCCCGAGCGCGCTCGATGTATCGCCAGCGGCATGAGCTTGTAGCGGGTGCGGAACTGGGTTGTGTTGAGGGTTCGCCGGTGCAGAGGCGATCCACTGGTGACCACAACCTCGGCCAGCTGCTGATCCGGACCGGCAATGCTCGGATCGTCGCCGGGTCCGGACTCGCCGTCGACGACGTCATTCATGCTGACCCCGAGGAGGCGCTCGAACTCCTTGAGATTCTCGCGATTGTCGCTGACCAGCAGCCGATCCCCTTCCTGCAGGCGCATCGACGGAAGCTTGGCCACGTACAGCCCGTCACCCCGCTGGATACGGTTCACGGTGATGCGCTTCTCGGTCCGTTCCCGAATCTCGGCCAGCGTCTTCCCCAGGCACCAGCTGTCCTTGTTGACGAACAGCATGGCCTTGTAAATGCGCGGGGAGGTATCCATCAGCGGCTGTTCGCGTTCCGGCAACAGCCGCGGGGCGACCAGCCACAAAAACAGAATACCGACCGAACCGACGATCAGGACCGGCATGGTGAAATCGAACATCTCGAATCGGCGCATGCCGAGATCAGCGGAAATCGCGACGACGAGGAGATTGGTGGACGTGCCGATGGTCGTACCCATGCCGCCCAGCAGGGTCGCGAAGTTCATCGGCATGAGCAGCCGGGAGGAGGGGATGTTCCGGCGCAGTGAAATGCTGATCAGCAGCGGCAGCAGCATCACGACAATCGGCGTGTTATTGAGGAACGCACTCAAGACCGCGCAAATGATCAGCGTGCCCAGCATCGCGAGGTGCGGTCGGGCAGCCCAGGCCCTGGCCATGGATACCGCAAGCGGCTGCAGGGCACCGGTGGTTTCGAGACCCTTTCCCGCCACCATGAGCGCGCCGATCGTGATCAGCGCCTCGTGGCCGAAACCGAAGAAAAAGTCGGTTGGCTTCACGGCGACGCCGCCGTCGGAATAGGGGAAAATCTGGAAGCCGACGACCAGCAGGGTCAGCACCAGCATGCTGGAGGTCTCGATGGGAATCCCGTCCCGCGTAAACAGGAACAGGGCCACGACCGTCAGGCCGAGCACCGCGAGCCCGTGGGGGCCGGGCAGCGCGACGGTCAGGATTTCTCCCATGCTGTGATATCGACTCTGTGACCGGCCAAGAGGACCCGGGGAGGCGAGACCTATAGCACGGGCCTCCGTGAGATGGCAACGAAGCTACTTCTTTCGCCAGGACGCCCAGCCCAGCCTCAGCATGCGCCCGTAGAGGCCCGGATCCTCGATTCCGCGCCGCCGCCATCCCGGAGAGTCGGCGAGCCGGATCAGCGGAAAGAGATGGCTGTAAGCCGCCTGGTCAGCGGCTTCCGCGAGCCCCGGCGGAAAGAAGTCCCACGGCCTCCAGACCAGCAGATGACTGTGGCGCAGCGCGGCAGAGCCCCGGCCCGCATCCACCGATCCAGACACTCCGGCCTCGCATGCCAGCTTTCTCGAAGCCCGCCGGGCGGCAACCCCGATTCCCGTCAGCAGCTCGCCCAGGCGATTGAACGTCGCCAGACGCTCAGGGTGGCCGCCAAGCAAGACCGCCGCATCCCCAAGCTCCCGCAGATGCAGGGACAGCCGCCGCCTCGATGCCGCATGCCCGGCAAGTTCCGGAAGCGGCCAGGCCGCCGCCTCGAGCAGGCCGTCACCCAGAGCGACCAGATCCTCGCAGAGGATGGCGATCCGGGCCGGCCGGCAGCGGGTTTCACGGACCAGCCTGGCAACGTCCAGTTCCAGCCGGATCCGGGCGCTTCGGGCGGTCACAGGCTGGGCCAGACCGGGCTCGGGACCGTGCATTGTCCGGTAATCGAGCATCGGGTCAGCGGGTCCGGCACTTTCCTCCGGAACCAGGTGAAACCGCGGGTCCGCGGCGGCGAAATCCAACAGTTCGTTCCAGCGGCGACGGGCAGGCAACGGCCTGGCGCCGGTCGGGCAAAGGAGGGTCTTTCTCTGCACGGCGTCGAGCAGGTCCGGCGACAGCATCGCGAAGACATCGGGCTGTCCGGCGCACGCCGCGGCCGCTTCCACGATGATCTCCGGAAACGCGTCCCAGTGGGCGGGCACGGCCAGAGCGGCAGGCGCGAGGTCGTGTCCGAGGGCACCCAGCGCTTTGCTCAAGCTGGCAAATGCCTGGCCCACCGCGAGGCCGTCCGGCACCTCTGTGCCGCTGGCGCACAAGACCAGCGTCACGCGCTTGTTCTCGGCAAAGAGCGACGCAAGCCGGTCGGAAGGTCGGTCCGAATCCTGCCCGATCGCCGCGCCAACGGAGACTTTCTCGACGAAATCGTCGGCGACCCGGTCCTCGGCCGGTGCTCGCCAGTTGGTGGCCGGCAGTCGCACCATGCCGGTGCTGGTCAGCCGGCAGAAGCGGTCCTGCCAGCACGCCGCCGCCGAGAGCGGCTGTGCCGCCGTTGCCGGCGACACAGCCGGATCAAATCGAGTTGCCATCCGTGGCGTCCCTCCTCCCTGGAAACGGAAGCCTCGCAACACTCCCGTGGGAGATCTACTGTAGAGATCGGTGTCACCGGTTCGACAGCGGGAGTTTTTCCGTAATTCGGAGACAAAAAGCCCGCCATCCGTGTTGCGCCCCCCCCGCGCGGCGGGCAATGATGGAGCGGACTGACAATGGGAGGGGGACCGTGCGCATCAAGGACCTTCTGGAGAGATGGGGCGGCCGTCGGGAGACCCCCGTGACCGCGGAGAGCTACTCGATACACCTTCCGGTGGACGCGGCCGCGCGCATTCACGCGCTTGCCGACATGTACCCGGGTCTGGGCACGGAGGGCATCCTCACGGACCTGATTTCGAGCGCCCTGGCGGAGCTGGAAGCAACGATGCCCTACGTGCCCGGGCCAAAAGTTATTTCAGAGGATGATCACGGCGATCCGGTTTATGAAGATGCCGGTCCGATGCCGAGGTTTCTGGAACTGACGCGCCGCTACCAGGACGACCTGGCCGGCAAAACGGATTAAGGAGAACGGCATGCCGTCATTCGACGTCGTATCGGATTTCGACCCCCATGAGGTCACCAATGCCGTGGACCAGGCGAACCGTGAAGTGTCCAACCGCTTCGACTTCAAGGGCATCGGTGCGAAATACACGCTGGACAACACCGACATTGGCCTGGAGGCGGAGGCCGATTTCCAGCTCAGGCAGATGCTGGACATTCTGACCGGCAAACTGTCCCGGCGCGGGATCGACGTCGGCTGCATGAAGCTCCACGAAGCCGAAGTCGTCGGCAACCGGGCGCGGCAGCGGGTGGAGCTGCGCAAGGGCATCGACAAGGATCTGGCAAAACGCCTGGTCAAGACCGTCAAGGACTCAAAAATGAAAGTCCAGGCCGCGATACAGGGAGAACAGGTCAGAATCACCGGCAAGAAGCGCGACGATCTCCAGCAGCTCATGGCCGTTCTCAAGGAAGGCGACTTCGACCTGCCCTTGCAGTTCACGAATTTCCGCGACTGACGGGCCCCGTCGCATGTTCACGTTGACCGGGGAAAACGGCTACGCCTTCGGTGATGTCTGCTCATGACACGACCGACCATCAAGTTCGCTCCGAAGGATCGACCGCTACGCAAGGACGTCCGCGACCTCGGCGCCCTCGTCGGCAAAATTATTCGTGAACAGGCCGGCGACGAGGTTTTCGCCAGCGTGGAGGCGATCCGCCGGGCGGCAATCAGGCAGCGCGAGCGGGGGACACCGGCGGATCTCACGGAGATACTCGCAGGCACCTCCACGGACGCCGAGCAGGAGATCATTCGCGCTTTCTCGACATGGTTCCAGGTCGTCAACATCGCGGAGCGGGTGCATCGCATCCGCCGGCTGCGGGCCTACATGCGCAAGCCCGCCAAGAGCTCCGCACGGGATCTTGCCGCCACCCTGGGCGAACTGCGTAGTGGTCTCCCCGATGCAGCCGCGGTGGAAACCTTCCTTGCGGACATGGATATCCAGCCCGTTTTCACCGCCCATCCGACGGAGCCCACGAGACGCACGATCCTCGTCAAGCAACAGAAGATTGCCCGCAGGCTCGTTGACCGGATGAATCCGTCGCTGACGCCAGGGGAGCAGGCCGGCGCCATGGCGAGTATCCGGGCACTGATCACCTCCGGCTGGCAAACCGAGGAGCACCCGAGCGAGCGCATGCTGGTCACGGACGAGCTGGACCATGTCCTGTTCTTTCTGACCGACGTGATCTACCGGGTTGTCCCGGCCTTCTACGAAAGCCTCGAAAGCGCACTGCGCAAGGCCTGGGGAGCGCAAGCCGAACACATTCGCGTTCCGCGGATTCTCAGCTTTGCCTCCTGGGTCGGCGGCGACATGGACGGCAACCCCAATGTCACCGCCAGAACCGTGCGCCTGACGCTCGACCGGCAGCGATCCGCCATTTTGGGCCTGTACAGGCGCGAACTCGGCGAACTGGCGGAGTTTCTCAGCCAGGGCGCGAGCCGGGTTCACGTGGACGAAGACGTACGTGCCCGCATCGAGGACTATGCGGATCTCCTTCCCGAGGCCTCAAGTCGCATTCCCCCCCGACATCGTGACATGCCCTACCGGGTGCTGGCGCACCAGATGGCGGCACGAATCAGCGCCACGCTGAGCGGCGCGCCGGAGGGATATCCGGATGCCAGCGGTCTCGACGGGGATCTGGAACTGATCGACAGCAGCCTCGCGAACAACAAGGGAAACCACGCCGGACGTCATGCCGTGGCTCGGTTGAGACGCCGTCTGGAGACCTTCGGCTTTCATCTGGCCACGCTGGATATTCGCCAGGATGCCGCCGTTCATCGGCGCGTGATCGGGCGGGGACTCGGTTACGGCGACTGGGAATCGAAAACTCCGGCGCAGCGGGCCGAAATACTTCGCGACGTGCTCGCCAGCCCGCCCCGGGAATTGCCCGACCTCGATGCTGACGATCGTGCCGTTGTCGAGGTTTTCGAGACCATCGCGGAATGCCGCGACAGCCTGGGAACCCGTGCGTTCGGGCCCTACATCATCAGCATGGCGGCCAATGCGGACGATGTGCTCTCCGTTCTGCTGCTTGCTCGCTGGGGAGGGCTCGGTAACGGCGACGAAATCCCTATGGATGTTGCGCCGCTGTTCGAGACGGTGGGCGATCTCGAATCCGGACCCGCGGTCCTGGACCGTCTCTTCTCCGATCCGGCCTACGCCGCCCACCTCGACCGCCGCGGCGGTCGCCAGGTCGTCATGATCGGCTACTCCGACAGCAACAAGGACGGCGGCATCGTTGCGGCCCGCTGGGCGCTGCAACAGGCCGAAGGGCGGCTGGTAGAGACCGCTGCGGGACACGCTGTGAGCCTGACGCTGTTTCACGGACGCGGCGGCACGATCAGCCGCGGCGGCAGCCGGACCCACACCGCTGTCATGGCGGCACCGCGGGGGGCGGTGGCTGGCCGGCTACGGGTGACCGAACAGGGCGAGATCATCAACACCAAGTACGGTCTTCGCGGAATCGCGCTGCGTACCCTTGAACAGGCCACGAGTTCAGTGGCCATGGCCAGCAATCCCGCCCGTCGGATACCGGATGTTCCCGCCGCCTGGCGGGAGTGCATGGAGCTGATTGCCCAAGAGAGCCGGGAGGCCTATCAGGCACTCGTCTACGGCAACGAGACCTTCTTTCGCTATTTCCGCCAGGCCACCCCGATCGATGTCATCGAGCGCATGAACATCGGTTCGCGGCCCGCCGCTCGTCGCCGGGGCAGCCGGATCCAGGATCTCCGTGCGATTCCCTGGGTGTTTTCCTGGACCCAGAATCGCAGCATTCTGCCCGGCTGGTACGGTATGGGGCGAGGACTGGAGAAAGCGCTGGCTGATGCCGGCCGGGACCAGCTCGAGGAAATGTTCTCCGAATGGCTGTTCATGCGCACGCTGCTAGAAGACGTGGAGATGGTGCTGGCGAAAGCCGACCTGCCCATTGCCGAGCGCTATTCGGAACTCGCGGATCCGGACGTCAGGCACCATTTCGATGACATCAGCGCCGAGTTTCAGCGAACGGCGGGCTTGATTCTCGATCTCAAGGGCGCCGAACACCTGCTGGATCACGACCCGACCCTCCAGCGGGCGATCCTTTTGCGCAATCCCTACGTGGATCCCATGAGCCTCCTGCAGATCGATCTGCTCCGGCGCTGGCGGGCTTCGGACCGCGAGGACAGCGAGGCCTTCAAGGCGCTGCTGCTGTCCGTCAACGGCATCGCCCACGGTCTGCAAAACACAGGCTAAAAAGACGCGGCCGGCCCGAAGGCTTCGGGCCGGCCGCTGACCGATCATCCATGCTCAGGCAAGGATCAAGACCGTTTAGTCGTCATCGGGGCAGAATGAGTCGGGCGCCACTTCGCAAAGGTCTTCGGTGATTTCCTCGAACTCCATGGCCGAAAATCCGCAGGCAGCCTGACCCATTGCATAGAAATCCCCCAGGGTCTCGAAGTCGCAGAGCAACTCTTCGCGCTCGCCGGTGAATTCGCCGTCCTCGAAGTCGAGAGCCAGCACGAATCCGACGCCCGGCTTGTAGAATTTCAGCTCGGACTCGTCCGGACCCAAGGGATCGGTGTCTCGGGTGCCCAGACACTGATCGCCCGCGCAGGAATAGCCAACCTGATTGGTGTTGTTGCCGCCGAATTCCTCATCGGGCTCCGTGGCGTCGCTCAGGTACTCCACGATGTCCTCGGCCTCGTCCAGAGCCCACTCCGTGCGCTCGGCCGTGCCGATCGGCGGGACGTTGCGCAGTAGATAGCCGGCCTTCGCACCCTCAAAGCCGGCGATGAAGGACCCGTCGTCAGTCAGTAGAAGCGGCTGATCATCCTCCGCGGCCAGGGTGGTTTCACCGCAGTAAATGATGTCCGAGTACTCGGTCAGCGCAAAATAGTCGTTGGTATTCTCCGTAACGAAGAAGTCGATCTCACCCGCCTCGTCCTCGTCTTCCTCCTCCTCGCTCTGGAGTTCCACCTCCGTGACCGTTGTGCAGTACTGGCCCTCGATCTCTACGGCCTCGTCCGCCTCCAGCACCGTGCCGACCACGATGCCGCCGGTTTCCTCGAACTCGCCGTCCTCGAACTCCACGGTCCGCAGCACGAACGTCTGGCCTTCGCGCAGATCGAAGTAGGGATTCTGCGGCGCCGTGCCGTCGGCCACCTCCTCTGGCGAGAAGAGCGCCTCGACGGTCAGCGGGTCCGGGTCATAGATATCCTCGCCGAGGAGTTCACAGGCGTCCCACCGGGCTTGCCGGACGTCGAAACACTCCTCGTTATCCTCGGCCACCGTCTCCCTGACCTCCGCGCGGCATTCTCGCCGCTCGTGTCCGTCCCCGACGTTGAGACACGTAGCGTTACCTGTCCGTCGCTCCTCCATAACGTCGGCCCTGCAGCCCTGAAAGAGCTGATTGGCGGTTTTGAAACAACCGCTGCCCGAGGCCGCGATCACGGTTCCAGGCGCCATCGTAGCCATGGCCATTGCAATTCCTGCAGCTACGGGAGCCAAACGCCCCAACCTGGTTGGAACAGCGCCCAAATTCAACTCGCTTTTCATCATTGCTCTCCTGATTCGACTCACTGGTCGCTACGAAAAAACATGGCTGGTCTGA
This sequence comes from Gammaproteobacteria bacterium, assembly GCA_029287575.1. Classification (GTDB taxonomy): domain Bacteria; phylum Pseudomonadota; class Gammaproteobacteria; order Steroidobacterales; family XN24; genus JARFQW01. Next base: position 20,321 of record JARFQW010000022.1, read on the forward strand.
AAATGCGCCTCGGCTGCTGGCGCCCTATCTCAACTCCTCTACTCACAGGTTCATGGACACCCACGTAAACATCAGCAGCCAGAGAAGACACGCCACGGCAACCCAGATCGCCACGGACAACCCGCTGGGCCCGTCATGCTCTGTTCGTGTGTTTTCCACCTCGCTACTCCTGTCGTCGTGGGGTTCCGGCATCGGTGAATCCGCCCGCTTCTGATACCCATGACGAAGGGCACGGAAAAATCCTTCGGCCGTTCACTGGTACTCGTCCGATGCCGATGGCAGGATCGCAGCGGCGAAGGATTTTCCTGCGCGGGCCGTCTATCAGGTCACGAACGGAGATCCCTGAGTTGACGAACACACATATCGATAAAGCGACGGCCAAGCGGATCGCCCGTGGCGATGACGCGGCCTTCAGGTCCGTGTTCGACGACTTCTTTCCGCGCCTTTACCGCTACGCGATGGCGCACCTTGACGGCAACCGCGAAGCGGCCGAGGAGGCAGTTCAACAGACCTTCTGCAAGGCAGTGGAGCGGCTGGACACCTATCGGGGCGAAGCGCCCCTGTATGCCTGGTTCGTACGAATATGCCGCAATGTCATAACCGACCAGTATCGGAGCCGCGCCCGACAAGCCGCCCGCACGCTGGCAGTGGAGGATCATGCCCATATCACGGCCGTGCTCGACGCGCTGACCGCGCCAGCGGTGGAGGGGCCGATGAACCAGGCACAGGCCCGCGACCTGCGGCGGCTGGTCCAAGCCATCCTCGACCGGCTTCCCGGGCGCTATGCAGACATACTGGAATGGAAATACGTCGAGGGATTGTCCGTTAAGGAAATCAGCGCGCGCCTGGATACCGGCCCGAAAGCGGCTGAGTCTCTGCTGACGAGGGCCCGGCAGGCATTCAGAGATGCCCTGGAAGCGTTGTCTCGCGCCGGATCGGCGCCGGCGGACGAGTTGCGAAAGGATTGGGTGAAATCACCATGAGCACAGAAACACGACGACCTGGAGACTCTGTCCAGGACATGGACGAGACCCGCATCAGCCGTCTTCTCAAGGAAGCCGGGCGGCGGGAGGCGCCTCCGGAGGCAGCCCGTGAACGGGTATTTGACGCCGTCCAGGCGCATTGGCAGTCCGGTCTTCAGACGCGGCGCCGCGAGCGTCAGCGCCGCTGGACCTTCGCCGCTGCCGCGGCGGTCACCGTGGTGGCTGTAACGACATCAGTCGGCCTCTGGCGTGGCGGTGCGGGGAACGATTCTCTTGCCGTTGCTCTGTACACAGCAACCGCCGACAGGATCGTAGGCACGGTGGCGGTCAGGGGTCCCGACGACGAGGGCTGGCGTGGGCTGGCATCCGGCGATGTTGACGTACTGCAAGGCACCGAGATCCGGACGAGCCGGGGCAGCGGGCTTGGCCTGCTGCTCGGAGAGAGCCAGTCTCTGAGACTGGGACCGGATACCGAAGTGCGCTTTGATGATTCGCTTCGACTGGCACTTCGCACGGGCACGATCTACGTGGACTCCGGCCGGCACAAGGATTCCGATAGCAGGCAGAGCCCTGGACTGCTGATTACGACTCCCATCGGTACGGCCCGTGAAATCGGCACTCAGTTCGAAACCCATGTTGGCGATGGCGAGATGCGCATCCGGGTTCGCGAGGGTGTGGTGGAAGCCCAGGCCGAACAGCGGATATGGACCGCACAGGCGCAGGACCAGATCCGGATTGGTGTAGACGGCAGCCTGGAGCGCGACACTGTCGAGCCCTCGTCGCCGGTCTGGCGATGGGTGGAGGATCTGGCGCCTGCCCCCTATGCTGATGAGATCACGTTGTCAGCATTGCTGGAGTGGGTCGGGCGCGAGACCGGCCGCAGCATTCATTTCGCCAGACCGGAGGTCGAGTCCCGGATGCACACCACGGTGCTGCACGGCAGCCCTCACCGGTTCTCGCCCATGGAAGCTCTTTCGGTCATGCTGCGCACCACCGACTTCGAATACACGGTGGCCGGAGACAGGGAAATCCTTGTTGACAGGCGTCGGATGGACGGAACCCGGCCGGGGCCGTGAAACCGCGGCTGCCACGGGACAGTTCGGGTCCCGTCGTTGAGGCCCACAGGCGAGTGATTCCCTGGCTGAGTCTTCGGCTGCTTGCCGGCTTTCTGACGATGGCGCTTGCCGGCATGGCGGCACCGACAGCCGGCCAGGCTGAGGCAACGTTCGCGGGCCAGTCCGTAATCGACGTCATAACGGCACTGGAGTCAGACGGTGTCGTTGTCTACTACAGCAGTGATCTGATCCAGCCCGGAATGCAGGTGGACCAGGAACCCGGGGCCGGTACCGAGAAGCCGGAAGCTCTGCTGAATGAGATCCTGGCGCCCTTTGGCCTGACGACACGGCCGGGCCCCGGCGACAGCCTGCTGATCATTCGCCAGCCCGAAGCGGGCCGCAAGCAACCCGGCGCCATCCTGGGCGTGGTCCGGGAACGGCACACTGCCCGCCGTATTGTCGGCGCCGAAGTCCTGGTGGATGGCGCGGCTGCGCCTGTCGTCACGTCCGCCAGCGGACAGTTTCACCTCATCGGCCTGGCACCGGGGACACACACCCTCAGTGTCGACCCGGGCGGTCACGGGCAGCCGGCTGTGGTCGACGTCACCGTCCGGGCCGGTGAAACCCGTGTTCTGGAACTGGAGGTGGAAAACCCGGAGATCGAGTCCCTGTCCCGCGTGGTGGTCAGCGCCAGCCGCTTCGATGTGGCCGGCAGCCGGTCCGCGTCGTTTCGGTATCTCCCGGTTGAGCAGATCGAGCAGCTGCCCGATTTCGGCGACGACCCGCTGCGCTCGGTGGCCCGGCTACCCGGCACGGCCACGAACGGCTTTTCCGCGAAATCGAATCTGCGTGGCGGGGAAACCGACGAGACTCTCGTGATGTTCGATGGCCTCCGTTTACGTAGTCCGTTTCATCTGAAGGATTATCAGAGCGTCTTCAGCGCAATCGATCCCGCGATTATCAGCGGCTTGGACGTCTATACCGGAGGACTCCCGGCGGAGCTGGGTGACCGGATGAGTGGCGCCGTGAGCATCTCCCCGGTGGAAACACCGGCCGCGCCCTACCACGAGTTCACCCAGACGCTGTTCAACTCCTCCGCGCTTAGCGCCGGTACCCTGGACGACGGGCGTATCGACTGGGTGGCATCGGCCCGCCGCGGCAACCTGGACCTCTTGCTGGATATCGCGGATCCCGACCTGGGCGACCCCAGCTATATGGATTTCTACGGACGATTCGGCGTACAGGCGACAGACACCCTGCGTGTGACCGGCAATGCGCTGGTATTCGTGGACGATATCCGGTTGACCGACAATGACGACGAGGAGCTGGCCGAAGGGTCTGGCGAAGATCACTATCTCTGGCTGAGGCTTGACCACGACCTGGCGGAGGGACTGACCGGCAGAACCCTCATCTCCCATACCTATCTCGACAGCAATCGCGAGGGCCGGGTCAAACAGGAAGGCGTAAGCAACGGAAGCCTCAAGGACGAGCGCTCTTTCACCATCAATACGCTGCAGTCCCAATGGAGCTGGTGGGCCAGCGACCGGACCCAGGTACTGGTCGGCGGTGAGATCAGCCGCATGGACGGCAACTACGACTACCTGGACGAAGTGGAATTCGACCTCCTGTTCCTCACCCCCGGGACGCCATCCACGCCAGAACGCTCACGCGAGTTCCACATCAACCCGGACGGCGAGCAGTATGCGGGCTACGCAAACGCAAGGATCGGTATCACTCAGCAACTGGTCGCTGACCTGAGTCTGCGCTGGGACATGGAAACGCTCACCGACAACGAGCATGCGATGTGGAGCCCCCGGATCGGGGCCATCTACAAGCTGGGAGACCGCACGAGCCTCAGGGCCCACTGGGGACGGCACTTCCAGGTGCAGGGCATTGACGAATTGCAGATCAACGACGGCATCACCGAGTATTTCCGTCCGCAGCGCGCGGACCATGTGGTGCTGGGCCTGGATCATCGCCTGCCCGCGGATATCGATCTGCGTGTGGAGGTCTACCAGAAAGACATGGACCGGCTGCGCCCCAGGTTCGAGAATATTCTCAACAGCCGGGTGCTCCTTCCGGAACTACGACCGGATCGCATTGGCCTGGATCCGGGCGAAGCGCAGGCCCGCGGCGTCGAACTCAGCTTGGCCCGGGACCGGGGAAACAACCTGAGCTGGTGGTTCAGTTATGCGTGGTCCGAGGTCAAGGACGATTTCGAGGGCGAACACGTCCGCAGATCCTGGGACCAGACCCACGCCGTGAAGGGGGGCCTGGCCTGGCGACGGGGACCCTGGCAGGCCAGTCTTGCGGCCACCTGGAATACCGGTTGGCCGACCACCGATGCGGCGCTGGTCACGGAGACGCCCCTGCCGCTCGTGCAGACGGGCCCGCGGAACGACGAACGTCTCGGAGAGTTCTTCAGCCTCGACGCGCGGCTCGCAAGGGAGTGGCAGCTCAAACGCAGCACCCTCACCGGCTTCGTGGAGGTCAGTAACCTGACTAACCGGTTCAACGAGTGTTGCGCGGACTACGACTACGAGGACGGCGAGCCCGCCGGCCTTGACCTGGACCCGGACAACTATCTGCGGCTGTTTCCCTCGTTGGGCGTCGTCTGGCGCTTCGGCGACGCCGGGACGGGGCGCCCGGGCAGCGCCTACTGACCCGGCCTGCCCGTCATGCCAGCGGCGGACTGGCGCTCGAAATACAAACGGGTTTCTCTGGCCGCCACCCCCGACAGCAGCAGCAGGCCGATCAGATTGGGCAGCGCCATGAGACCGTTCATCAGGTCCGACACGAGCCAGACGAAGTCCAGACTGTAGACCGATCCGGCAAACGCCGCGGCGATAAACGCCAGCCGGTAGGGCAGGATGGCGCGTTCCCCCAAGAGGTACTCGACGCTGCGGCCGCCATAGTAGGCCCAGCCGAGGATCGTGGAGAACGCGAACAGCGCCAGGCATACGGCGACAACGGCTGCGCCGATACCGTTGGGCATCGCAGCGGCAAATGCCGACTGCGTCAGGGCGGCACCGTTCTCGCCGCTGTTCCACACACCCGTGGCGACGATCGCGACACCGGTAAAGGTGCAGACAACGATGGTATCGATGAAGGTCTGCGTCATGGATACGAGCGCCTGGCGCACCGGCTCCTTGGTCTGCGCAGCCGCGGCGGCGATGCCGGCCGATCCCAGGCCTGATTCATTGGAGAATATGCCGCGGGCCACGCCGTAGCGCATGGCCTGGGCCAGGGTAGCACCAAGAAAGCCGCCGGCCGCGGCGCTGCCCGTGAACGCATCGTGGAAAATCAGGGCGAGGGCCGCGGGTATCCGGTCCGCAAACAGGACCAGAACGACGCCCGACGCGACGAGATACAACAGGACCATCATCGGGACGAACACGCCGGTAAAGCGGCCGATGGACCGGATGCCGCCGAGTATGACCGCGCCCACGCCCAGCGCCACGGCGAGACCGGTGACCCACTCCGGGACGCCGAATGCGACGTGCATGGCGTCGGCCATGGAATTCGACTGCACCATGTTGCCGATGCCGAACGCGGCAACCGCGGTAAACAGGGCGAACAACCAGCCGAGGACCGCACCGAGGCGTTTCTGCTTAAGGCCGCGTGACAGGTAATACATGGGCCCGCCGGCCTGCTCGCCGCGGTGATCGGTAATCCGGTATTTCACGGAGAGAAGTGCTTCACAGTACTTGGTGGCCATACCCACCAGGCCGGTAACCCACATCCAGAACAGGGCCCCCGGTCCACCCATCGCGATGGCAGTGGCGACCCCGACAATGTTGCCGGTGCCGACCGTGGCCGCCAGGGCCGTCATCAGGGCCTGGAAGTGGGAAATGTCGCCCTCGGCGCCTTTCTCGGTGCGAACCACCAGGGCGGTGTAGAGGGCCGGGCCCAGCTGCGTGAACTGGAGGCCGCGCAGCCTTATCGTGAGAAAAAAGCCGGTCAGCAAGAGCAGCGGAATCAGGCACCAGGGCCCCCAGACAAAGCCCGCCGCCGCGTCCACGGCCGCAGTGAGCTGGTGCATGAATCCGCCGGATTGCTGCTCAGTCATTCATCGCGCCGCCATCGATCCAGCGGCGGATGATATCAATCTCCTCTGAGCGAAGCTCGCGGAGCGTTCCGTGGGGCATATTGATCGAAGGATCGGCCCGCCCTTCGATGAGCACGACAAGCGTGCTGTTGAAACTGTCCCCCGGAATCACGACCGGTCCGAATTTCGTGCCCTTCAAGAGGCTTGCGTAGCTATCGGACGCAAAACCGCTGACCTCGTAGCCGGCCTGGCCTTTTGCATGGCAGTTGCTGCAGTGCTCGTCGATGACCGGCTTGACATCCTTCGCAAACGACAGGTCTTGATTCCGTTCGCAGCCAGCGGTGACTGCAAGACTGACCACCAGGCCTGCGGCGATGATGGAGGCGATTCGCATGAGCGCTCTCCTGTTACGGCGACAGACGGCCGCCTGCAAGGAAAGTATAGGCACACCGCGCCGGCTAACCGGGCTGGAGGATCTCGGCGATGTCTTCGAGGGCCTTTCGCTCGATGTCGGGCACCCGGGCTTCGGGATCGGGATAGCCGGCGACGAGCAGGAGAAAGGGCCGCTCGTTCTTCGGACGGCCGAGAATTTCATTCAGGAACTTCATCGGGCTGGGCGTGTGAGTCAGTGTCGCCAGGCCTGCTCGATGCAGGGCCGCAATGAGCATACCCGTGGCAATGCCAACGGATTCGTTCGGGTAATAGTGCTTGATCTTCTTTCCGTCCGGCCCATAGCCCCAGCGCTGCTCGAAAATCGCGATCAGCCAGGGCGCGGTCTCCAGAAACGGCTTATGGTCGTCCGTACCCAACGGGGCCAGGGCATCCAGCCACTCTTCCGAAGCCCTGTGCTCGTAGAAATGTCGTTCTTCTTCCTCCGCGGCCAGCCTGATTCGCCGCTTGATGCCGGGATCTCCAATCGCAACGAAGTGCCACGGCTGCATGTTCGCTCCGCTGGGAGCCGTGCCCGCCGCGCGAATGGCATCGGCGATGAGGGCCGCCGGCACGGCGCGTGCCGAAAAATCCCTGACGGTTCGCCGCCGTTCCAGGTCATCGGCAAACTCGCTGACACGACGGAGCATCTCCTGCGGTGGATACTCACGGTACTCGGTAAGCGGTCTGAAGCTATGCGTCCGGTCCACGCAGACCTCCTTTGATCCAGTGGATAACGTATTCATGAAGATGCGACGCCGGCACGTGCGCTTCGCTGACGACCCGCCCGCCCACCGAAATGCCGGCACGATGTACGGTTTCCGGGTCACCGGAAACCAGCGGGTGCCAGGAGGCCAGGCCCCGGCCTTCCGCGAGCCGACGGTAGGCGCAGCTTTGCGGCAGCCAGACGAACTCGCTGACCCGCCCGGGATCCAGGACCAGACAGTCGGGCACCTTGTCCTGGCGGCGAGGGTAGTCGCTGCATTGGCCGGTCCGGGTATCGAGAAGACGACAGGCGACGGCTGTGTAGGCAAGGTGGCCGCTCTCTTCCTCCTCGAGTTTGTGGAGGCAGCAGCGACCACAGCCGTCACAAAGACCCTCCCATTCCTCGCGGCTCATCTCGGCGAGGGTCTTGCGCTCCCAGTAGGGTTCATCAGGCACGGGCCTGAATGACCAGGGCGGCGTAGTCAGCGTCCTTCGACGTCCACAGATCGTTGAGCCAGTCCTGGAACCGGGCCCGGAACGCCGGATCGGCCTGGTAGTCCCCGGCGGCCCAGGCCGGGAGTTCACGGTGCCGCACCCGGACCGATATCTTCTTCATCCTGCCGCAACAGAACTGCCAGAAGTTCAGCGGATCGGGCTGGTAGGCGAGCGTGACGTCCAGAAGCGTGTCAAGCATGCCGTCCATCGCCGAGACCACGAAGGACACGCCCCCCGCACGGGGCTTGAGCAAATTATCGAAGGGCGAAGACTGGGCCGCGTGTTTTTCCTTCGTGAACCGCGTGCCCTCGACGAAGTTCATCACCGAGGTGGGAATATCGCGAAATTTTTCGCAGGCAATGCGGGTCGCCTCGAGATCCTGCCCCTTCGCCTCGGGATGCGCCTTCAGATACTCTCGGCTGTGACGCTGCATGAACGGCATATCCAGGGCCCACCAGGCCTGGCCGAGAAACGGCACCCAGAACAACTCTTTTTTTATGAAGAATTTGAGAAACGGGATCTTGCGGCGAAACACGTTCTGGAGCACCACGACGTCGACCCAGGAACGGTGGTTGGACATCACGAGATAGTGGGACCCATAGTCCAGGCCGTCGGTGCCTTCGATCGACCATTCGAAATCCTGCGTAAGCCGGAAGATAACGGCGTTGATGTCTACCCACAGCTCAGCGATCTTTGTAAGCACGCCGCTGAGCCACCGGCGCAGCGGGGGGATCGGCAGGACCTTCAGCAAGGCCACCGACAACAGGGGTATGGCAATGACCACCACGTTCAGCACCATCAGGCCGATGGTGATCACGCCGAGTACAGGACCGCGAAGAAAGGACAGCATAGGGGGGAATTGTAGCGGGTTGGGGCGCGGGGAGGTTCCGGCGCCGACGATTCCGGTCCGCGGCGCGAGCCGATGAACCCCCTGGCCGTGTTCCCGGATTTTGCGACGGTCAGCCGCGGCGATCTGGATATGTCCTCGCTGGAGGCCCTGCCCCTGGATCTGTTGACCTGGCCGGTCACCGCTCCGGAAGACCTGCCGGGGCGGATCGCCGACGCTCGCATCGTGATCACCAACAAGCTGGTTCTCGACGGCGGCGTCCTTGAGGCTGCCGGGCGGCTGAAACTGGTCTGTCTTGCCGCCACCGGAACCAATAACGTGGATCTCGAAACCGCCGCCCGCCGCGGCATCGGGGTCTGCAACATCGAGGGCTATTGCACCTCGTCTGTCACCCAGCATGTCTTCGCCATGCTCTTGAGCCTGACCCGCAGGCTCGAGGGCTATCAGCGGCTGGTGATCGATGGCGCGTGGCGCGACAGCCCCCAGTTCTGCCTTCTGGACCTGCCGGTGCGCGAACTGGACGGGCGCACGCTGGGCATCGTCGGCCTCGGCGAACTCGGCAGCGCAGTGGCCCGCGCCGGGGAGGCGTTCGGCATGCACGTGATGGTTGGCCAGCGACCGGGCGGCGAAGACAAGCGCCCTGGGCGGATCCCCCTGGATGAACTCCTGGCAAACGCCGACGTGCTCAGTCTGCATTGTCCGCTCACCGCCGAAACCCGCGGGCTGATAGGCCACCGGGAACTGGGCCTCATGGCGGACGATGCGGTACTCATCAACACGGCCCGCGGCGCGCTCGTGGACTCGGCGGCGCTCGCAGACGCGCTTCGCACAGGGCGCCTGGGCGGTGCGGGAGTCGATGTGCTGCCGGAGGAACCGCCGTTCGCCGGCGACCCCCTGCTGGCCCCGGATATACCGAATCTCATACTGACGCCTCACATGGCCTGGGCAGCCAGGGAATCCCGTCAGCGGGCGCTGGACGAAATCGCTGCCAACATTCGATCTTTTCTCGACGGGGGGCGGCGCGGACGCGTCGACTGAGCATGCAGACAACGATTCTCTGGTTTCGGCGCGATCTCCGCCTCACTGACAATCCCGCGCTCGCCGACGCACTGAAGCGCAGCGGGGCGGTGATCCCCGTGTACGTGCATGCTCCAGGCGACGAAGGCGAATGGGCGCCGGGCGGAGCGCAGCGCTGGTGGCTGCACGAGAGCCTGAACCGGCTTGAGCGCAGCCTGGCGGAGAAGGGCAGCAAACTGATTATTCGCCAGGGACCGGCGGCGACCGTGATCCCGGCGCTGGCCGCGGAGACCGGCGCAACCGCGGTTCTGTGGAACCGGCTTTATGAACCCGCCCTGATTCAACGGGATACGGAGCTGAAGGACGCTCTGCTGGAAGACGGTATCGAGGCGGTCAGTTTCAATGCCGCGCTGCTTGCCGAACCCTGGGCGCTCCGGACCGGCGCCGGCGGACCCTACCGGGTTTTCACCCCCTACTGGCGGGCATTCGGCAAGACCATCCGCCCGGCGCCGCCCCTGCCAGCGCCGGCAATCATGCCCCCGCCGGAACGCTGGCCGCCCGGGCTGGGCATTGACGAACTCGGGCTGATGCCCACCCGCGACTGGTTCGAGAGCATCGCAGACTGCTGGACGCCGGGCGAGGCCGGCGCCTTGGAGCGTCTGGTCACATTCACGGACGGCCCTGTCGCCAGCTATGGCAGCGACCGTGACGTCCCCGCGCAGGCCGGCACTTCCCGGCTGTCCCCGCACCTGCACTTCGGCGAGATCTCCCCTCGCCAGGCCTGGCACGCCACGGCGCTGCGCCAGGATGAGCCCGGTCTCCGGGATCAGGTTGAGCACTTCCACCGTGAGCTGGGCTGGCGGGAGTTTGCGCACCATGTCCTGTTTCACTATCCGGACACGCCGACCGAGCCCATGGATGACCGCTTCGCGCGGTTTCCGTGGCGCAAGGATTCCGACGAACTCCTGGGCGCATGGCGGCGCGGCCGCACCGGCTTCCCCATTGTGGACGCGGGAATGCGCCAGCTGTGGCAGACGGGCTGGATGCACAACCGGGTTCGGATGATCGTCGCATCGCTTCTGGTCAAGAATCTGCGTATTCCCTGGCAGAAGGGGGCGGCCTGGTTCTGGGATACGCTGGTGGACGCCGATCTTGCGAGCAACACCATGGGTTGGCAGTGGGCGGCGGGCTGCGGCGCGGACGCCGCGCCGTACTTCCGGATATTCAATCCCTTGCGCCAGGCCGAGCGCTTCGACCCCGAGGGCCGCTACGTCAAGACCTGGCTGCCCGAGCTGGGCGGACTGGAAGGCAAGGCCCTGCATGCGCCGTGGCAGACCGGCGAGAACGAGCGTTGCGGATACCCCGCGCCGGTTGTGGACCTCAAAACCAGCCGGCAGGAGGCCCTCGACGCCTTCGGGGCCATCAAGTCCGGGAGCTAGTCCGACTAGCGGCTCTTCAGCGCTGCGTCGAGGGAGAAACGGCCCGAGCCGAAGGCCATGACCACCAGCAGGAGCGCGCCCCAGTAGAAATGATCCCTCAGGGCTGCCGGACAGGCGAATTCGAACAAAGAAGGGTAGCTGATCACGGCGACTACATTGACAACGAAAAGCCCGAGCGCGGCAGGCCGGGAGAACAGGCCCACAAACAGCAGCGCCGGCAGCAGCAGCTCGCCGGCAGTGCCCGCCGCCGCCGCAAGCCATGGGGGCAGGATCGGGACGGAATATTCGTCGCGAAACAGAAACAGCGTGCTCTCCCAGTCCCTGACCTTCGTCAACCCGGCCTTGAAGAACTGCCAGCCGACAAACAGGCGAATCGCCAGCAGAATCAGCCCCCCTGCCCAGTCGGACAGCCGGCTATCGAACCGGCTAATCGAGGCATGCAGCTCCAGCAGGGGGGGCATCAGAGGCGGCGCCTCAGGCGCTCGATGGGTCCGCCGGGACGAGGAACGCCCCGCGGCCCAGCCATCGGGACAGCCCGACGGCCGGATCGAACGCCGTCTCGGCGTCCTGGGCAGTCTCCAGCGCTGTACCCAGGTCAGCACCGGTGCGAATCGCGTCCAGAGCCGCGAATTCACCGCGCGACAGCGGCAGCACCTCCGCCCGCCAGGCCGGCCTGCAGATCAGCGTGCGGCTCTCGGCGCGGATATTCCCGGGAGTTCGGCCGCCGGGTTGATGGGCCCGCCAGATAGCCTCAACGGCCCAGGCCGAATACACCAGCGAGCAGGCCGGGTGCAGGCGGAGCCGCAGGGCACCCAACGCCTCGGTGTCCATCGACGCCAGGGCCGGGGCGCTCGCTGCAGGGGCGTTGTGCGCATAGTGGGCGGTGTGAAGTGCCCATTCCAGGCGCGCGACATCCGGCATGTACGGGTAGTCGGAGAGCGGCTCGAAGGTCTCCAGGTATTCGGGCAGCCGGTCGCCGAATCGGTTCAGGTCACCGGCGCACAGGGGCACGTCGCGCCCGTACTCCCGGGCCAGACCACGGAAAAACTCCGCCCCGAGAAGTTGCCTGAGCACCGGATAGGCGTTACCGAGGCTTCGGTCCCAGTTTGCCGATAGGTTGCCGCGATACAGGGCGAAGCGCCGGGCCGCCAGCTCGCCGGAACCGGAAAACAGCTCTGCCGGCGCTTCGTCCGACGACAGGAGCGCCGCGGCGAAGCGCGCCTGAAGATCGCGAAGCTCAGGCACGGATCGCTTCCGGGTCCACGGCATTCGCCCCGTCCTTGTCGGCCTGCCCGGCCACCTTGCGCGCCTTGCGTGCCTCGTCCAGCAGGACGGACAGGGCCGGCAGGTCCGTATCCCACTCGATCAGGGTCGGCACTCGCCCGAGGCGGGAAACAGCCTCCCCATACAGGGCCCACACCACGTCGGCCACGGGCGCGCCATGGTGATCGATGACCGAATCCCCGGTAACCAGGTGGCCGGCGAGATGCAGCTCACCGACCGCCTCGGGACGGATCGCGGTCATGGCCTGGCGGGCATCCTCTCGATGATTGCATTCGTTGACGTAGAGGTTGTTTATATCCAGCAGGACACCGCAACCCGTGCGCTTTGCAACTTCATCGAGAAACTGCGCCTCGCTCAGCGTATCGGCGGCAAAGCGCAGATGGGTGGAAACGTTCTCCAGCAGGATTCGGCCAAGAATGTCCTGGGCCCGATCGACACGATGGCAGACCAGGTCCAGAGCCTCGGTGGTCAGGGGCATCGGCAGCAGGTCATTGAGATGACGCCCCGGCACCGCGGCCCAGCAGAGATGCTCGGAGATCAGCGCGGGCTCGAAGCGTGCCGCCACGGTGCGGACCTTTTCCAGATGATCGGCGAAGTGCTCGTCGCTCGCAGAGCCTATGCCCAGACCCACGCCGTGCAGGCTCAGAGGATAGTCATTGCGTAGCGTGTCGAGGACCGCGAGGTCCCAGCCGCCGTCCCCGAAATAGTTCTCGGTATGGACTTCGATCCAGTCCACGTCCGGTCGCTGGTCGAGGAAGTCGCGGTAGTGTCCCCCACGCAGTCCGATACCCACGCCCGCGAGGCTGTCTGCAGATCGGTTCATTCAGGAAACCCCGGAGAAAGCGTCGCGCGGCGACGCGGGTGTCGGCCGACAGACCCGCTCCGCCGCGCGTCAGGGATCACTTCTTGGAGGCGCCCGGCTTCAGGGAACCACCCATTTCTTCACAGGTCCCCTTGTCGACGTACTTCCATTCGTTGGGATCGTTGTCCACCTTGGCCTGGCCGGCACAGGAGTGGGTTCCGGTGGCATCGGCACAGTCGTTTGCTCCGGCCTTGGCAATGCCGTAACACTTTTCCTTGCCGTCCTTCGCGGCCATCACGTTGGTCGCGCCAAGAGCCGTCAGGCCAGTCAGGGCGGCGGCGAGAATCAGATTGCGTCTGTTCATTCGAGGAACTCCTTTATGGGACGAATACGCCCACCGGCGGGCACGCCGGTGCGGCGGTTGACGGCAGGTCGCCGTCGCGGGGAACTCGGATCCAGCCGTGCCGCGCCCTGGAACGTCGCCCCGCCGTCTGCGGGAGCCGGTCGCGGAAATCGCGCGGGCGGGTCCTCGGGAAATGAGTCATCGAATGGGGCCGTGACGCGTCCCGCGGGACGCCGGATCACAAACGAAGACCCGGGCAGGCCGCGAAATATTTCAGGGCAGGCGCCCGGGCCGCCGGGAAGTGCCGCCCGGCGCCGGGAAAATCAATCGATATCGAGGATGTTCGCGGCCCAGTGGATGACCGGTATTAGCCGAGGTGAGCTCAAACCGAGCGCTTCGGCATAGGTGACCCAGCGGAATTCGTTATGTTCAGGCCGTCCGATCTCCGGGTTCACCGGCAGGAACACCGCCTCTGCGGCCGTCGCCGCCAGATAGTACCTGGCTACCTTGCCCCGGTTGTACGGGCCGGTCTCCTGGTAGGACTCGCCCCATCGAAACGCGAGGTCGGTCAGCGTCGTCTCCTCTTGCACTTCCCGGATGGCGGCCTCCAGGGGACCTTCCCCGGACTCCACCATGCCCTTCGGGAAATCCCAGTGGCGAAAGGCCCTCAGCATCAGGAACAGCCAGCGGTCTCCGTTGTCGCGAACGACGACCACGCCCGAGGAGAGGCGGGTCGCCGGATTGGAAATGGGCCCGTCCATGGGCCCGAAGTATATCCATCGGGCGGACTCCGACGCCCGCCCGCGCCGTCAGGCAGCCTCGGCGGCGACGCCCTGGTCGAGGTCGAGAAGCTGGGCGGTGGCGTGGATCACTGCGGCGATCCGTACCGTACTCTGGATTCCCTCCCGGGATACGTCGTTGCCGCGCAGGGTCTTCTCATGGGCCTTGATACACATACCGCAGCCGGTGACCGCGGAGGCGGCCAGCGAATACAGCTCGAAATCGACTTTGTCGATGCCGGGTCTTGCCATGGCGTTCATCCGCAGCCGGGCCGGCATGCTGCCGTACTCGGCGTCCTCAACGAGATGCACGAAGCGGTAGTAGATGTTGTTCATACCCATCAGGGCCGCCGCCGTGCGCACGCCCTGGCGATCGGCCGGGCTCAGCGACGCACCGGCCGACGCTTCCACCGCGTCGGCGAGATCGGGGCGACGGCTGGCCAGAGCCGCGGTCGCTGCCACCCCCCAGAGCTGGGTCTCGGACAGGCCAGGGGCGCCGCCGGGGGTGAGGACGCTGCCCAGGTTCAGGCGTATGTCTCTTGCGGTGTCGGGCAGGCGCCCGCGGATATCGTCGATGGTCATCGCGTTTTCTCCTTGAATCTTGTCTGAAGCAGGGACCCGGGAGTTCGTGCTCAGGCGGCCTGCAGCGTGTCGTCACCCGACTGCCAGTTACAGGGGCACAACTCGTCGGTCTGCAGGGCGTCCAGGACGCGCAGAACTTCTTCCGGGCTCCGGCCCACGTTCAGGTCGGTGACATAGACGAAGCGGATGATGTTGTCCGGATCGACGATGTACGTCGCACGCTGGGCCACGCCCTCGGCTTCGTCGAGAATGCCCAGGGAGGACGACAGCTCACGGCGGATGTCGGAGAGCATCGGGAATGGCAGATCCCTGAGCTCTTCCTTTTCCTTCCGCCACGCCACGTGGACGAATTCCGAATCCGTGCTCGCGCCGAACAACACCGCATCGCGGTCCTCGAATTCCCGGTTCAGGTGGCCGAACGCGGCGATTTCGGTGGGGCAAACGAAGGTAAAGTCCTTCGGCCAGAAGAACACGACCTTCCACTTGCCCTCGAGGTCATTGCTCGAGATGTCCTTGAATGCCGTGTTGACGTCGTTGCTGACGACGCCGGTGAGCTTGAACTCGGGAAACTGACTGCCAACTCCCAACATGATGATTTCTCCTTAGGGTTTGCGAAATTTCTGGCCGTCTGGCCGGTGACGGGGACAAGGATGCAGTCGGCCCTATGATTTGTCTAATGAATAGAACGGATAATTCTGATAGGCTTTGACTATGAACGTCCGCCTGACACTGAAACCTCTCGCCTACCTCGTCGCCCTCGCCGACACAGGACACTTCGGGCGCGCCGCCGAGCAATGCTTCGTCAGTCAGCCGACCCTCAGTGCCCAGCTCAAGAAGCTGGAAGACCAGCTGGGCGTCGGACTGATCGAACGGGGCGCGAAACGGGCCCGCCTCACGCCCGTGGGCAAGCTGGTTGCCGCGCGGGCACGGCGGATGTTGTGGGAAGCCGAGCAGATCGAGGAACTTGCCCGCGGCCTGGAGGATCCGCTGGCGGGGGAGATCCGCCTCGGCTTCATACCGACGCTCGCGCCGTACCTGCTGCCGCATATCTCGGGCTGGCTTCGCGAGCGTTTTCCCGGCCTGCGATTGGTCCTGTCCGAACGGCAGACCGACCCGATGCTCCGGGCCCTTGCCGACGGCGATCTGGAAATGGGCTTGCTGGCGCTGCCGGTCCCGGGCGATGGCCTGGTGCGGCGACCGTTGTTCGTCGAACCCTTCTTTGCCGCGCTGCCAACGGATCATCACCTGGCCGGACAGGACCGGGTCCGGACGGAGGATTTGCGGGAAGAGGCGCTGATGCTGCTCGAGGAAGGTCATTGCCTCAGAGATCAGGCGCTGGCCCTGTGCGATCTGTCCGGCTCCGCCAAGCCTCAGGATTTTCGGGCCACGAGCCTGGAGACGCTGCGCCAGATGGTCGCCGCCGGCGAGGGCCTGACCCTGCTGCCGGCCCTGGCAACCGGGCCCGCCGATCAGGAGAACGCCAATCTGGAGATCCGCCCGCTCGACTCGCCCTACGCCCAGCGCACCATCGCGGCTGTGTGGCGAAAACATGCGGCGCGGGAAGAAACGCTGACCCTCCTGGCCGACGCACTCGCCGAACGCGCCGCCGACCTGCCCGGCGTCAGTATCGCCTGAGGATCTCCATCGGTGCTCTGGCGACGGCCCGGCGCGTGGCCAGCACGCCGGCCACGCCGATCAGCAGCGCTCCTCCCAGCAGGCCCGCCAGCCAGAGTCCGACGCCGCCGGCGTAAGGCAGCTCGAACAGGCGCTCGGCCATGACCCGGCCAACCCAGGCCGCGCCTGCGGCCCCCAACAGGCCTGCCAGCAAACCGAGCACCGAGAACTCGACGGCGACCCCGGCCAGCACCGTGCGCCGCGGCGCTCCCAGGGTCCGCAACATGGCGCTCTCGTAGCGCCGCTCCTCACGCGTTGCCTGGATGACCGCAAACATGACGGCCAGACCCGCAAGGAGGGTGAACGCAAAGACGTACTGAACCGCAGCCGCCGCCTGATTCATCACGGAACGCACCTGACCCATCAACGCCTCGATATCGATGACGGTCAGGCTTGGATGCGCCCGGATCAAGTCGAGAACGGCTCCGCGCTCGCCCGGCTGCACGAAGAAACTGCCGATGTAGGTCCGCGGATAGTCATCGAGAACGCCCGGGGCAAACACCATGAAGAAATTGGGCCGGAAGGAATCCCACCGGACCGTCCGCAGGCTGGTTACGGCGGCCTCCAGCGGCTGGCCGGCCACATCGAAGCGCAGGGTGTCGCCGAGCTCGATGCCGATGTCCCTCGCAAAATCCAGTTCCACCGAGACCTCGGCGGCTCCGGTTCCACTCCACCACTGACCCGCGACCAGCTCGTTGTCTGCCTGCAGTTCGGCGATCCAGCTGAGGTTTGCCTCGCGGTTGACCATGCGCCGGGCCCGGGGATTTGCGAGCTCGAGATCATCCACGGCTTCCCCATTGATGTTCGTCAGTCTCGCCCGCACGAGGGGCACCAGACCGGGATCGGCCAGCCGGTCGCCGAGATTTTCGGCCACGGCCTGCGCTTCTGCGGGCTGAATATTGATCACGAACCGGTTCGGCGCGTCCGCCGGCAGTGAGGCCCGCCATTCGTCCATAAGGTCGCCGCGAACCACCGAAAGCAAGAGCAGCACCATCAGGCCCAGCCCGAAGGCCGCCAGCTGAATCGCGCTGTCTCGTCCCCGCCGCCCCAGGCTTGCAATTCCGTACCGCCAGGCAGCACCGCCCGCGCCCCGGATCGTCCCGGCGGCCTTCACAAGCAGCCAGCCGGCTGCTCCGAGGGCGGCGAGCGTACCGGCCAGACCCGCGACGACGAGGGTCAGCAGACGCGGATCCCGAATCTGCCACCACAGCAAGCCGACAAACGCTGCGGCCGATACCGCAATCCATACCCACCGCGCCGGGCTGGACGGCGGCAGATCCTGATGAAGGACGCGGATGGGCGGGACGCGGGCGAGAGACAGCTGCGGAGCTGCCGCGAAACCCGCGAGGAGAATAATGCCGGATACGGCACTGACCAGGCCGGCGGTCAATCCGGGCGGCGGCAGCCTTGTTCCGAGGAACTCCTCGGCAAGACCCGCCAGCCCGGCTTGGGCAACGTAACCGACAAGCACTCCGATCAATGCGGCAAGGATGCCCAATGCGAGGAGCTGCCAGACAACGATCTCGACGATCTGTCGCCGGGAAGCGCCGAAACACTTCATCAACGCAACCGTGTCCTGCTGCCGCCTGGCCTGTTGATTCGCCGCCACGGCCACCGCCACGGCGGCGAGAAGCGCGGCGACCATCGCCGCGAGGCCGAGAAACCGCTGGGCCCGATCCACCGAGCTGCGGATCTCCGGGCGCGCGTCCGTTAAATCGCGGAAACTCTCGCTGACGCCGAGCGCGGGCTCCGACCGAGCCCGGAACCGCGCAAGCGCATCCGCTTCGCCGGTCAGCATGAGCCGATAGCCCACCCGGCTTCCCGGCTGAACCAGGTTCGTGGCCTCCACATCGCCGATGTTGATCAGTAGCGTCGGCGCGAAATCCGCGAAATCCCAGGCCTGGTCGGGGCGACTCTCGATGGTATGCGTGATTTCCAGAAACGCCTCGCCGACCTGAAGGCGATCGCCGGGACGCGCTCCCAGGCGGGCGAGTAGGCGTGGATCCCCCCAGGCCTCGCCGGGAGCGGGCACTTTGTCGAGCCGTTCAACAGGGCCGTCCAGCGAGCGAGCCCCCTCCAGGTGGCCGCGCAGGGGATAGCCGGCCGAGACGGCCTCCACCTCGGCAAGCGCGCTGGCGTCCCCGGCCACCACCACTGTCGGGAAGCTCGCCCCCCGGGCGCTTCGCAGTCCGCCTTCGGCGGCGGCGCGGTCATAGGCGTCGGGTATGGGCCGGTTGGAACGCAGGACCAGATCGGCCGCAAGCACCTCCGATGCCCGATTGAGCACGACCTGGCCCACGCGATCGGTAAATGCTCCCACCGCGGTCATGGCCGCAACCGCCACAGCCAGAGCGCCCAGCAGGACAAGAAGATCGCCCGATCGGAGGTCGCGGAGGAGCCCGCGAAGGGCCAGCCCCAGGCTGCTCACTTCAGACGGCCGCCCGCCATCTCCCGCTGGCTGGCGCAGCGCTCGGCGAGGAGACGGTCGTGAGTGACGAGCACCAGCGTCGTCCCGCGAGCGGCGTTCAGCTCGAACAGGAGGTCGGCTATCTGGGCACCGGTAGCGGTATCCAGGTTGCCGGTGGGTTCATCGGCGAACAGAACGGCTGGCCGGGTCACGAAGGCCCGGGCAATTGCGACCCGCTGCCGCTCGCCACCCGAAAGCTGACGGGGATAGTGGCGCTGACGCGCTGCCAGACCCATGTCCTCGAGTGCCGCAGCCGCCGCGGCCGCGGGCCGCTCGTGGCCCGCGAGCTCCAGGGGAAGCATTACGTTTTCCAGCGCGGTGAGCGACGCGATCAGATGAAATGACTGGAAAACGAACCCGACCCGCTTGGCGCGCAGAGCCGCCCGGCCGTCTTCGTCGAGATTCGACATCGCGATGCCGTCCAGCCAGATCTCGCCCGCCGAAGGCGCATCCAGACCCGCCAGGAGCGCTAGCAGCGTGGACTTGCCGGCTCCGGAAGCCCCCACGATGGCGAACGAGTCCCCAGCCCCCACGCGCAGGTTCACGTCGTCGACGATGGTCAGCTCGCCTTCCGGGCTGGTAACCTTTTTCGTCAACCCCCGGGTTTCCAGCGCCTGGACCGGGACCACCGGAGCAACAGAAAGGTCTGCCATGCTTTTTTCTCCGCCCAAATCCGGACGGCGCTTGTTCATCGTACTGATCATGTTTTGGCTGCCCTCCCTCGGCAGCGCAACCTCGAACCCGGTGGTCCTGATTATTGGTGACAGTCTCAGTGCGGGTTACGGCATGAAAACCGCGGAGGCCTGGCCCAGCCTTCTAGAGGCACGGCTCGAGGCCTCAGGCTACCCACACCGCGTAGTCAACGCCAGCATCAGCGGAGAGACGACGCGAGGCGGCCTTACCCGCCTGCCGGCTGCTCTGGAGCAGCACGTTCCCGACGTGGTCGTCGTGGAACTCGGCGGCAATGATGGTCTTCGCGGCATCCCCCTCGTTGAGATTCGCCGCAACCTCGACGAAATGATCGATCGTTCCCGGGCGGCCGGGGCCCGCATCCTGCTCGCGGGCGTCTACATCCCGCCGAACTACGGGCCTGCCTACACCCAGGGCTTCAAGGACATCTATTCCGAATTGAGCTCCCCGGCCGATGTCGCCCTGCTGCCGTTCATACTCGAGGATGTGGCGCTGAATCCCGATTTGATGCAAGCGGACGGAATCCATCCGAACGCCGCCGCCCAGCCCGTCATACTCGACAACGTCTGGCCGCTCCTGGTTCCCTTGCTGGCCGGTCCCTGAACTGGCCGAGCCCTCGGTCAGGTGCTATACCGGAGGGGCGCAGCGGCATTTACCACCGACCCACACGAAGAGGGCCCGGCAAGCCCCGGAGAGATCTCATGGACCCCATTTGGCAGAAACACTATCCGGCCGGCGTGGCCGCCGAAATCGACCCGTCCACCTACTCATCGCTAAAGGCGCTCATCGAGGACTCGTTTGCGAAATACGGCGACAAGCCGGCATTCACGAGCATGGGGCACACGATTTCATACGCCGAAGCCGACAGGCTGAGCAGCGATTTTGCGGCGTGGCTGCAGAAAAGCGCCGGCCTGCAGAAAGGTGACCGGGTCGCGGTCATGATGCCCAACCTGATTCAGTACCCGGTCGCGGTTTTCGGCATTCTGCGGGCCGGCATGGTCGTGGTGAACGTCAATCCCCTCTACACGCCTCGGGAGCTGGAGCACCAGCTGACGGATTCCGGGGCGAAAGCCATCATCATCCTGGAAAATTTTGCGTCCACCCTGGAGAAGGTGCGGGAGAAAACCGACGTCCGCCACGTGCTGGTGACTGGTGTTGGCGACATGCTGCCGAACCCGAAGGGCTGGATCACCAATTTCGTGATTCGCAAGGTCAAGAAAATGGTTCCGGCCTGGAACATACCGGACGCCACGAGGTTCACGAAGACCCTGTCCGACGGCGGCCGCTCGACGATGGACGAAGTGGAACTGGGTCATGAGGACATCGCCTTTCTGCAGTACACCGGGGGAACCACCGGGGTCTCCAAGGGCGCGGTTCTGACCCATCGCAACCTGGTGGCCAATGTTCTCCAGGCGCGCGCCTGGATGGGCAGCGCGATCGTTGAAGGCCAGGAGGTGGTCATCACCGCCCTGCCGCTGTATCACATCTTCTCCCTGACGGCGAACCTGCTCACGTTCGCGTCGGTGGGGGGCCAGAACATCCTGATCGCCAACCCCCGGGACTTCGACGCCTTCGTCAAGGAACTCGGCCGCTATCCCTTCACCTTTATCAGCGGTGTCAACACGCTCTTCAACGCGCTTCTCAACACGCCGGGATTCGCCGACCTGGACTTCTCTCACCTGCGGCTGGCCCTGGGCGGCGGCATGGCGGTTCAGCGTCCGGTTGCCGAGCACTGGGAGAAAGTCACGGGCAAACCCCTCCTGGAAGCCTATGGGCTGACCGAGACCTCTCCGGCTGCCTGCATCAACCCGCTGGACAGCGAGGGATACAACGGCTCGATCGGGCTACCGATCTCCTCCACCTACGTGAGCATCCGTGGCGAGGACGGTGCAGAACTGCCGACCGGAGAGGTTGGCGAGCTGTGCATCAAGGGCCCGCAGGTCATGGCCGGATACTGGAACAGACCCGAGGAAACCGAAAAGACCATGCTCGAGGGAGGCTGGCTGAAAACCGGCGACATGGCGCGCATGGACGAGAACGGCTACTGCTTCATCGAAGACCGCAAGAAGGACATGATCCTGGTGTCGGGATTCAACGTGTATCCCAATGAGGTCGAGTCGGTGGCCGCAAGCCATCCCGGCGTGCTCGAATGCGCGGCGGTCGGCATTCCGGACGAGAAGTCCGGCGAGATTGTAAAACTCTTCGTGGTTAGCAAGGACGCCGGCCTCACCGAGAAGGCGCTGCGGGACTTCTGCCGGGAGGAACTCACCGGCTACAAGGTTCCCAAGAAGGTCGAGTTCCGGGACGAACTGCCAAAAACCAACGTCGGCAAGATTCTTCGCAGGGCTCTCCGGGACGAGGATCTCCAGTCGGCCGGCAAGGCCTGAGGACAACCGGGAGCCGGCGGCGGGCGGCCTCGTGTCTAGAGCTTCAACGCGGTTTCCAGGCGGTCCAGGGCCCGGCTGAGGCGGTTCGTGAGATCGTTCTTGTAGACGCCGAGCTCGCGGCGCTGGTCGGTATCGCCCAGCGCGGCGGTGAAGTGCCGCGCCGGATCCTTGAGGACATCCAGATCCAGACGAATGCCGTGGCGGGCGAGAATCGGCTCGAGGGTTCGCCGCCGGGCCAGCAGGTCACGTCGGGTCGTGCGATAGGCGTGCTGGCAGACGTGCTCCCGGCTCGAATAGCTGAACACGTTGGTGAAGAACATCTTCGAATCATGACGATCCGGTTCGAAGAGCAGCACATCCCGATCGGTATAGGCCGAATCGTACTTGGCCATGCCCACCTTCATGCGTGAATGGATCATCGACCGGAACGTCTGTGACAACACGACCGGCAAGCCGCCTTCCACGAGCGTGTCGTGGCGTTTCTCCGGTGCCGATGGCGCAACGCTGGCGTCGTAGGGAACGATGGGGTTGATACAGAACAGCAGGTCAATGCCTTCGTCCAGGGCCGCGGACGCATGCAGGGTGCGCTTCAGTCCACCGTCAACGTAGAAGCGTTCGTTGATTTCCACCGGCGGATAGAGCCCGGGCAGCGCCGTGCTTGCCTGTACCGCCCTGGAGATCGGCACGTCGTCGTGCCCCTCGGCGCCGAACCGAACCGCCTGGCCCGTGTCCAGGTCCACCGCCACGATGAGCAGCTGGTGCTTCAGCTTCCGGAAGTCGTTGGTCATGCTCCGGTTGCTGAACAAATCGGCCAGGAATCGCTCGATGGGCCGGTTGTCGAAGACCGCCGTGGGCACCGCCTGGGTCAATCCGCTCATGGCCTCCACGAAGCCCACCTTCAGCGGATGCCGGAGATAGTCCCAGAGGCCGCCGGCCACGATGCCCGGCACGCGGGACACGCGCCGCGCATACTCGCCGATCGCCGGCTTGAGAAACAGCGTGGGATCAAAACGCTGGGGGCGCCCCCGCCTGTCCAGGAGTAACGACGCCATTTCCTCGGAGGAAATGCCGTTGGCGAGCGTGGAGGCCACGAACGCGCCGGCGGAAACACCCACGTACGTATCCACATTGTGCAGATCGACTCCGTCCAGGGACTCGTTGAGCGCAAGCAGCGCACCGATCTCGTAGATCCCTCCCAGCGGGCCCCCGCCGGCCAGGGCGAGGCCGACACGGCGGCCCCGGCTCTTTGAGGTTTGATGGGTAGTCTGGGTCTGAAGCAAGATTCACTCCGCCGCTAGCGGCTGCCAGCCCGGGCCGCCGCCGGCTTGCGGCGGCCATTCGATCCCGCGCCGGATCGTACCGATGCCGGACGCCCCCGGCTGGCGGCAGCCTTGGGAGCGGATTTTCTTGCCGCTGCCTTTTTCCGGGCAGCCGGCTTCGCCCCGGCTTTCTTCCGGGCTGCCGACTTGGATGCCGCGGCTGGCTTGCGACCGGCCGCCTGCCGGGCGCGCGGCCTGGCTTCGGTCTCGAGCCGTTCCACCGTCGCCTGCAGGGTTTCAACCCGCCGGGCCAGTTCACGGATGTCCCGGGACGTGGGAATCTGCAGGCGATTCAGCGTCGCGGCAATCTGGTGCTCCACCATCCGTTCGAGCCGGTCCCAGGTGAGCAGCGCCGTCTGGCGGGCCCCCGTCACACGCTCCTCGGCCGCCTCCATGCGCCGCGCGACCTGGTCGCGGGCACCTTGTTCGATGCGCTCCCCCACGGATACCAGCCCGTCGAAGAGCCGGCTGCCTTCCGCCTCGGCCCTGGCATACGCGCCCAGGCCGGCCAGCCACACCTGGTGGGCGGACTCGCGCACCAGCCGGGTGAGCTGATTGTCGGTGAGGGAAAGGGAAGCGTTCTTGCCGCTCATCGTCGATCTCCGGTTCAAACGAGTGTTTGATCTGGTTAATATACCATCATTAGCCCCGGCCAGCCCCTGTGCTGGTCATGAAATCCGTCAGGTCTCCGTCACAGCAGCCCAGAAGACACTTCGCGTGAAAGAGCAATCCGAGCGGCATGCCGCAGCCCTTGAACTTGCCCATCAGCTGGAACTGAGCCGCGAGGCCCGCCTGCGTCAGTTCGACGGCCACGAGTGGCGCCCCCAGAGCCGTTATGTGGCCGCCTGGCAGGCCCGCCGTCTGGCTCACACGCACGCCGATCTGCTGGCCTCGGAACGCTACGGGCCGCCAACGACGTATTTCATGACCGACCTCTACGGGGACCAGGACTTCACGACGCGCGATGAAGGGGTCGAGCGAATTTATCCCATGCTTGCGCGCCTCCTGCCGGGCAAGGCGCTGAAAACGATCGCCCTCGGGGTCGAACTGCATGCGCTCAGCCAGACCCTGGATCTGGCCCTCACCGACATGCTTTACACGAATATGGGGCACACCGGCCCGGTGACCGCTGACGGCTATGCCGAAGCATATCGTCGCTGCGATAACCGTTCGCAGCGAGAGGCGCAGATCGACCTCGTCGGCGTCGTGGGTCGAAGCCTCGACTCGGTTGTCTTCCTGCCCGGTCTCTGGCGCCTCGTCCGGATGGCGGGCCCCCCCGCCCGGATGAGCGGCCTTGGCGAACTTCATCACTTCATCGAACGGGGTTTTCAGGCCTTCCGCCACATGAAGGGCGCGGAGACGTTTCTCGACACCATCTCGGTCCGGGAGCGGGAGCTCATGGAAGCCCTGTTTGCCGGCAAGCCGCCCGCGGGCTGGGCGCCGCCGGATGCACCCCGCGCGGAGCCGCCGTCCGGTTGACCCGGCGCACCGGCCCGGCTGCGGTCAGTCAGGCTGGTGGTATGCGGGACTCAGCTCGGTAACCGCCCGGATCATGGCACCCGCATGCTCCGGATCCACTTCCGGATGAATCCCGTGGCCGAGATTGAAGACGTGCCCGTTGCCCTTGCCAAAACTCTCCAGCACCTCGGCAACCCGTTCGCGGATGATCTCCGGTCGGGCGTAGAGCACGGACGGGTCCAGGTTTCCCTGCAGCGCGACCCGGTCCCCCACCCGTGCCCGGGCATCCGCCAGGTCCGTCGTCCAGTCGACGCCGAGTCCGTCGCAGCCGGTGTCGGCCATCGCCTCGAGCCAGGGTCCGCCGCCCTTGGTAAACAACACCAGGGGGATACGCTGTCCGTTGTGCTCCCTGGGCAGCCCTTCCACGAGACGCCGCATGGGACCCAGTGAGAAGGCCTTGTACGCTGCTGGAGTCAGTACGCTGCCCCAGGTGTCGAACACCATCAGCGCCTGAGCGCCCGCGGAGACCTGCGCGCTCAGGTAGGCCAGGGTTGCACGGGTCACCCGGTCCAGCAGTTCTTCGAGAAGGTCCGGACGGTCATACAGCATGGCCTTGATGTGGGCGTAGGTCTTGCTGCTGCCGCCCTCCACCATGTAGGTCGCCACCGTCCACGGGCTTCCGGAAAAGCCGATCAGAGGAACACGACCGTCAAGCTCCCGCCGGATCAGGCGCACCGCGTCCATGACGTAGCGCAGCTCGACCTCCGGATCCGGAATCGGCAGCGCCCGGACCGCCGCCTCATTCCGAACCGGGGACGCAAACTTCGGCCCTTCCCCTGCTTCGAAGCTCAGCCCCAGCCCCATGGCATCGGGCACCGTCAGAATGTCCGAAAACAGGATGGCCGCGTCCAGCGGATAGCGGGCCAGCGGCTGGAGGGTCACCTCGCAGGCAAGCTCCGGATTGCCGCAAAGCTTCATGAACGATCCGGCCCTGGCACGGGTCGCCCGGTATTCGGGCAAATAGCGGCCGGCCTGGCGCATCATCCAGACCGGGGTACGGTCCACGGGTTCGCGCAGGAGCGCGCGCAAAAATCGATCGTTTTTCAATTGCACCGTCATTCGGAAAATACCGCCTGGATTTCGGACTGAATGGCTTCCGCCGCCGCCGCCGGATCCGCCGCATCACGGATCGGCCGACCCACCACGATGTAGTTGGCGCCGTTCTCGAAGGCTCGTGTCGGAGTAACGACCCGCTTCTGGTCGTCGGATTCCCGGTTGTCCACGGGGC
Organism: Gammaproteobacteria bacterium; assembly: GCA_029287575.1. GTDB lineage: Bacteria > Pseudomonadota > Gammaproteobacteria > Steroidobacterales > XN24 > JARFQW01. The sequence continues at coordinate 46,412 of JARFQW010000022.1, forward strand.
GGATGCCCGGTGTCACGACGAGCAGCTTGCTGTCGGCGTGCTCCCTGAGCTGCGCGGCCTCGAGGCCGGATGACACCACGCCGTCACAGCCGGCCTCCAGCGCCCGTCTGGCGCGGGAGAGCACGAGCGCCTCGACATCGCAGGCAAAACCCAGGTCATCGAGATCACCCCGGTCCAGGCTCGTCAGGGCCGTCACCGCCAGGACCTTCACGTCTCCCTTGGCGTCGGCCGCCGCTTCCATCATCGACTGGTTCCCGTGAACGGTGCAAAAGGTCACACCGCGGTCCTTAAGACGGCCCACGGCGCGCGCCACGGTCGCCGGCACGTCGAAGAACTTCAGGTCGACGAATATCCGTTTGTCCCTGGCGACCAGCCATTCCAGCAGTTCGAAATAGCCGCCGGCCATCATGAGTTCGAGACCCAGCTTGTAGAAGGTCACGCTGTCGCCGAGCCGCGTGGCCAGACTGCGCGCCGCCTCCGGATCGGGCACGTCCATGGCGAAGATCAGACGGTCTCTAACGGGTATTTCAGCCTTTGGCATGGCACCGTATCGCTGGCAAATTGGCGGGCGATTCTAGCATGCCGGATGACCGCGCCAGCCCGGCCCTGTCAGCCGCCCGTCTCTGCGAGCCCGGGCGGTCAGGTGCGCGCGCGGGGATTGAATACCCGCTCGTATTCCACAATCGCATACCGGTCGGTCATTCCGGCAACGTAGTCGGCCACCGCACGCGCCCGGCCGGCTTCCCCGAGCGAACCTTCCCATAGATGGGCAGCGTCCGCATGACTCCGCGGCATGAGGCGCGGATCGTCGAAAAATGCCCGGAACAGGCTCGCGAGAGTTTCCCGCGCCTTGGTGGTCATCCGGTTCACGCGGTGATGCCGGTAGAGACGCTCGTGGAGAAAACGCTTCAGCTCCTGTATCTGCTCGAGCCGCTCCGGGCTGAAAGCGACCAGGGGCCGCTGAAGCGCGCGCACCGCGTCGCTGGAATCCGGCGCGGCGGCCCGAATATTGTCCCGGGTCCGGGCAACGAGATCTTCCACCATCAGGCCAATCATCCGGCGCACGATTTCGTACACCAGACGGCGCCCGGCAAGACCGGGATGGCGCTCGAGCACCGCCCGGTGCTCTTCACGGAACAGGCCCACTTCGCCGAGTTCCTCAATGTCCAGCAAACCGGATCTGAGTCCGTCGTCGACATCATGATTGTTGTAGGCGATCTCGTCCGCCAGGTTGGCGATCTGGGCTTCCAGCCCGGGCTGTGTGCGCTCGATGAATCGCTTTCCCAGGTCACCCAGTTGCCGGGCATTGGCGGCCGAGCAGTGCTTGAGTATTCCCTCGCGGGTTTCAAACGTGAGGTTGAGCCCAGCGAAATCCGCGTATTTCTCTTCCAACTCGTCGACGACACGGAGCGATTGCAGATTGTGCTCGAACCCCCCGTAAGGGCGCATGCACTCGTTCAGAGCGGACTGACCGGCATGGCCGAAAGGCGTATGGCCCAGGTCATGGGCCAGGCAGATTGCCTCGGTCAGATACTCGTTGAGATCCAGCGCCCCGGCAATGGTACGGGCAATCTGGGCGACTTCCAGGGAATGGGTCAGACGTGTGCGGTACAGGTCGCCCTCGTGATTCACGA
>JARFQW010000082.1 GCA_029287575.1 Gammaproteobacteria bacterium
GCTGGGCCCTGTCCTACGGCATTGTCATTGCCGCCCAGTCCGAGGCCGATGCGGAACGGTTTCTTCAGCTGGGTTCCTTCCCCGAACGGACCCGGGTGGTGGGCAACATCAAGTTCGACTACGAGTTACCGGTCGGCGTGGCCGAGGAGGGCCGGGAGCTCCGCGGGACCATGGGCCCGGAGCGGCCGGTCTGGATCGCTGCGAGCACGCACGCCGGAGAGGAAACGATGGTCCTTGCCGCCGCGGCCCGGGTGCGAGAGCGGTTCCCGGATGCGTTGCTGGTCCTGGTTCCGCGCCATCCCAAACGTTTCGGCGAAGTGGAGGGGATTCTCAAGGCCTCGAAGGTGTCCTATGTGAGCCGCAGCAGCGGCGATAGCGGGGAAGCGGCCACCGACGTGTTTTTCGGCAATACCCTGGGCGAGCTGCTGATGTTCTACGCGGCTTCGGATGTGGCCTTCGTCGGCGGCAGCCTCGTACCGATCGGCGGCCACAATCTCCTGGAGCCCGCGGCTCTGGGCAAGCCCGTGCTGACCGGGCCGCACAATTTCAACGCCGAAGACGTGGCCCAGATCATGGTGGAGGAGGGCGGCGCGCGCGTGGTGAACGACGACCGCGAACTGGCGGATGCGGTGCTGGCGCTGCTTGCCGACCCGGCGGCGTGTGCCGCCCAGGGCGAGCGAGCCCGTCAGGCGGTGGTAGCCAACCGCGGTTCGCTGGATCGGCTCATGGCGCTGCTGGAGCCTCTCATACCCGCAGCGGAGAAATCCTGAGCTCGGGCCCTGTTTCAGGCCGGTCGCGTCTGCCGTCAGGTGTTGCCGCTCAGGGCTGAGTTACCTCCGGCACGTCCTCGTCCAGCCAGGAGTCCACTTCCTTGAGATCCGCCTCGCCGATGCTGCCGGCCGCCTCCTTCAGCAAAAGGGCGTTCACCAGGTAGGTGTACCGGCTCTGGGCGTAGTCGCGCTGGGCCTCGAACAGGTTGCGACGGGCATTGAGGACGTCAACGGTGGTCCGCGTGCCGACCTCGAAACCGGCTTCGGTCGCCCGCAGGGCGGTCTCGTTGGATTCCACCGAGCGGGACAGCGCATTGACCCGCGAAATCTCGGAATTCACCGAGAGAAACGCGTCCCGAACCTGGCGCTCGGTTTCCCGGGCTACCCGTTCGAGCCGCTCGCGGGCGGCCCGATGCTCGAAGGTTGCCTGCTTGACCCGCGACGACGTGGCGCCACCGGAATAGATGGGCACGTTCACTCTGAGCCCGATTGTGTCGTCCCAGACGTCCGAATCGGCCGGGCGGCGCGGGAAAATGACGGCGCCGGGCTGGTCCGGCTTGTTCTGGCGGTCCACGTCCCGGTTGTCGTTGGAGCGGCTGGCGAACAGGTCCAGGGTCGGCATGTGCCCGGCCCGCTGGATGTCGATCGAGTCCCGGGACACGTCCGCCGCCAGCCGGCTGGCCTCCAGGCTCATATTCTGTTCCAGGGCCGACTGGACCCAGGCCTCCACATCGGCCGGGGCGGGCGCGACCAGCGGCACTTCCGGCCCGGCGTCGGCGAGCTGGCCGTAATACTGCCCCGTCACCTCGCGCAGGTTTTCGAGGGCGACCGCGACGGCGCGCTTGCCCTCGATGACGCCGGCAATGGCCGAGTCGTATGACGCCTGGGCCTCCTGCACATCGGTGATGGCGATCAGCCCCACCTCGAATCGCTTCTCCGCCTGCTCGAGCTGTCTGCCGATGGCTTCCTTCGCCGCCTCGGCGGCCATCAGGGTGGCGTTCGCCGCCAGTGCGTCGAAATAGCGCTGGGACACCCGCACCATCAGATTTTGCTGGGCCGCACGGAACTCGGCCTCCGCCTGTGCGAGCTGCTTGTCCGCCTGCCGCAGCGTGACCCACTGATCCCACCGAAAGACGCTCTGGGTCAGCTGCAGCTGCCAGGCCTGGCGTTCGTTGGTGGTCGAACTGAAACCGGAGCGCACGTTGACGATGGTCTGTTCGTTGCCGTCCGTCACCGCCTGGCTGAACGTGTTGCTGCCGGAATTCCAGCTGGTGCTCCATTCACCGTTCGCCGACAGCTGCGGCAACAGTGCAGCCAGCGCCTGTGGCCGGCTTTCGAGCGTGGCCATCCTTACGGCGGCCGCTTCCCTGAGCGTCGGATCGCTGCGCAGGGCGTCCCCATAGGCATCCGTCAAGCCGGCGGCGGATGCCTGGCCGCCGGCAAGGGCGGTGGCGAGAAACAGCATCGGCAGGCGGGCGGTCATCGACGTCTCCCTCCCGGGCATCCGGGAATACTGGTGTTGTACTTAACTATATCACTATACCGGATCGGAACAAGCCACGAAGCATAGCGTCGGCACGCCGTCCGGGGAACGCCCCACGGGACGGAGGGTGTGCTCAATAGGACGGAACGTTCGGATCCAGGTCCCGCGCCCACGCATCGATGCCGCCCGTCAGGTTGAGGACCCGGGTGAACCCGTTGCGCATCAAAAAGCCGGCCACGGTCGCGCTGCGGCTCCCGTGGTGGCACATAACCACAATCGTTTCCTCGGACTTGAGTTCGGTCATCCGGTCGGGCACCTGGCCCATCGGCATGTGGGTTGCGCCCGCGACACTGGCCAGCGCCAGCTCCCATTCCTCACGAATGTCGAGCAGCGTGACTGCCCCGTCCTCTTCCGCAAGGGCCTTGAATTGCTGGGGTGAAACTTCCCTGAGCTCGTACACGCCGCGGACCTCAGAAGTTAAAGGTTTTGCCGGCCGGCGCGTTCTCCAGCGCCGGGGCCAGGGTTTCGAATACCGGCTCCCGGCGGGCCGCGGTCCCCTCGGGGCCCTTGCGCACCAGCACCGCCTCCATGAGCGGCGCGGTGCCGACAAAGCAGAACATCCGGCCTGACGGCTTCAGCCAGGCCTCGAACGCTTCGGGATAGACGGGAAGGGAGCCGGTCACGGCGATGGCGTCGAAGCGCCGGGTCAACTGTGACTCGAATATGTCTCCCGTGATCAGGCGGACTCCATGCACACCCCCGGTCGCCAGGTGTTTGCGGGCCTGCTCGGTGAAGTCCTCGTAAATGTCGACGCTGGTAACCTGCCCGCCGAGGTTCGCCAGGCAAGCGGCGAGAAATCCGGTGCCGGTGCCGACATCCAGTATCTCGTCTCCCGGCGTGAGTTCGAGCGCCTGCAGCAGCCGCCCCTGAATTTTCGGGGCGAGCATTTCCTGGCCGTGTCCGATCGGGATAGCCATGTCCGCGAACGCCAGGTTCCGGTAGGCCGGCGGCACGAAATCCTGGCGCGGCACCGACGCCATGACGTCCAGAACCCGGGGATCCGCGATGTCCCATGCCCGAAGCTGGTGCCCGATCATCTGTTCTCTGGCAACACTCAGATCCATGCCGACCTCATGTCTGAAAACCCCTGATTTGCCCGGTTTCCGGGCGTCGAAAGACGCTGGGAAGGGTACGTAGTCCCAGGTCCAGTGACAAGCAACAGCGCCTGCATTATGGTGAATCACCCGATGCCGGACTGGCACCTGTTCTAATCTACGCTGAAATCGTCCCGGGCTCCGCTCGGCGCGCCGTTACAGGCGCGTCCGCGGCACGCTGCCCGGGCAGAGGACAACAATGAGCGCAAATCCCCGGGACTCCCTCTCCCAGTCTGCAGGTCTCCGCGAGGAAGTGACGCAGCCCCATGCGGCATCGCGCAAAATCTACGTCACTGGTTCCCGGGTCGACCTGAGGGTGGGCATGCGCGAGGTCGCCCAGTCGCCGACCCCCAGTTCGGCCGGACCGGTGGCCAATCCGCCCCTGACGCTTTACGACACCTCCGGCCCGTATACGGATCCCGCCGCCACGATCGATCTCCTGGCAGGCCTGCCGCCGGCGCGCGCCGGCTGGATCGAGGAACGCGGCGACACCGAGCGCCTCAGTGAAGTGAGCTCGGACTTCGGCAGGCGGCGGCGCGACGACGCGAGCCTCGACAGCCTGCGTTTCGGTGAACCGCGCCGGCCGCTTCGGGCCCGGCCGGGACAGCGGGTCAGCCAGATGCACTACGCCCGCCGCGGGATCGTGACGCCCGAAATGGAGTACGTCGCCATCCGGGAGAATGCCCGCCTGCAGGAACTCCTGGGCGTCTACGCGGAGGCGGATCTGCTTGCCCGCCATCCCGGGGAAGCATTCGGCGCCACGCTGCCCGAGGTGGTCACGCCCGAGTTCGTCAGGGACGAAGTGGCCCGGGGCCGCGCGATTATTCCGGCGAACATCAATCATCCTGAGCTGGAGCCGATGACCATCGGCCGCAACTTCCGGGTCAAGATCAACGCCAATATCGGCAATTCCGCGGTCACGTCCTCGATTTCGGAGGAAGTGGAGAAAATGGTCTGGGCGACCCGATGGGGCGCGGACACGATCATGGACCTGTCCACGGGCAAGAACATTCACGAGACCCGCGAGTGGATTCTGCGGAACTGTCCGGTGCCGGTAGGAACCGTGCCAATCTACCAGGCGCTGGAGAAGGTGGACGGCCGCGCCGAGGACCTGACCTGGGAGATATTCCGGGACACCCTCATAGAGCAGGCCGAGCAGGGCGTGGACTATTTCACGATTCATGCCGGCGTGCGTCTGCCGTTTATCCCGATGACCGCGCGGCGGGTGACCGGCATCGTCTCCCGGGGCGGCTCGATCATGGCGAAGTGGTGCCTGGCCCACCATGAGGAAAGCTTTCTCTACACCCGGTTCGAGGAAATCTGCGAGATCATGAGCGCGTACGATGTCTCGTTTTCCCTGGGTGACGGTTTGCGTCCGGGGAGCATCGCGGATGCCAACGACGAGGCCCAGTTCGCCGAGCTGCGGACCCTGGGCGAGCTCACCCGGACGGCCTGGGAGCACGACGTGCAGGTCATGATCGAAGGGCCCGGCCACGTGCCCATGCAGCGGATTCGCGAGAACATGGACGAACAGCTGACCGCCTGCCACGAGGCTCCCTTCTATACCCTCGGGCCGCTGACCACGGATATCGCGCCCGCCTACGATCACATCACCTCGGCCATCGGGGCCGCCCAGATCGGCTGGTACGGCACGGCCATGCTCTGCTACGTGACCCCCAAGGAGCACCTGGGGCTTCCGAACCGCGATGACGTCCGCGACGGGATTGTCGCCTATCGCATCGCCGCCCACGCCGCGGATCTTGCCAAGGGCCATCCCGCCGCCCAGGTCCGGGACAATGCGGTGTCCAAGGCGCGTTTCGAGTTCCGCTGGGAAGACCAGTTCAACCTGGGGCTCGATCCGGAACGGGCCCGGGAATTCCACGACGAAACGCTGCCGAAGGACGCCCACAAGGTGGCGCACTTCTGCTCGATGTGCGGCCCGGCCTTCTGTTCCATGCGCATTACCCAGGAGGTCAGGGAATATGCCCGCGCCCACGGCGTCGTGGAGTCCGATGCACTACGCCAGGGCATGGAGGAAAAAGCCCTGGAGTTCCGGCAACTGGGGGGCCAGGTCTACCGCAAGGGTTGACCGGACTGATGGGAATTCTCGAAACACTGACCATCGTCACGGGACTCGGGGCGCTCGGGTTTCTCCTGCTGCTGGGATGGCGGCAGTGGGCGGTCAGGGCTGCCGGGCGGCAGCCGGCGACCGTACCGGTGACGCCGGCGGCTTCGGCCGCTGAACCCTTGGAACCGAGCCTTCCCGGCGCCGGCATCGGGCCGGTCCTGCTCGATCTGATGACCGATCCGGTCATACTTCATGACGACCGCATCAGCTACGCCAACCCGGCCTCGGGTCGGTTTTTCGGCATGGCGCCCGAGGCTCTCGTCGGCCGGCCCGTCGAGGTCGTGGCTCACCCGGAGTCCCGTGAGGCGGTCATGGATTACGTGGTGGCCCGCCTCCACGGAACGGCGGCCGCGGCGCAAGGCATTCTCCTGGACCTTGCGGACGGTCCCCGCAGCTGCATTCTCGAGCCGGTCGGCGAGCACCTGGCCAACGGCCTGGCCTGCACGCTGATTCGCGCCGACCTCAGTGCGTCAGCCGGGGATTTGCCGGGCCCGGGGCTGGCCACGGAGACGCTGGAGTCGATTACCGAAGGCATCATCACGACGGATGCTGACGGCCGAATCGGCTATATGAACGCCGCCGCCGAACACCTTACCGGCGCGCGCCGGGAGAATGCCCGTGGGCGCACGCTGGCCGATCTGGTGACCCTCGTGGATGAGCAGGACGAGCGCTCCCTGGGAGATCCCGTTGCGCTCTGTCTGGAGGAAGAACGGCGCATCGACCTGGGCCGTCGCGCCATCCTGGTCAGCCGGCACACCGGCGAGGAGTGCTCCATCGAGGTGCGGGTCTCGCCGATACGTGGGCCGGCCCGGCAGATCTCGGGCTGCGTCGTGGTGCTGCACGATGTATCCGAAATCCGCGGCCTGGCCCGCCAGATGTCCTACCAGGCGAGCCACGATCCGCTCACGGGGCTCTGCAATCGCCGGGAGTTCGAGCGGCGGGTCGGCGAAGCGATCGCCATGGCCCGCAACGGCAATGGCAGCCACGTGCTCTGCTACCTGGACCTCGATCGGTTCAAGCGCGTCAACGACACCTGCGGCCACATGGCGGGCGACAATCTCCTGCGCGAGGTTGCCGGCGTGATCCGCGACCAGGTCCGGGACTCGGATACCGTGGCGCGTATCGGCGGGGATGAGTTCGGCATGCTTCTTACCGGCTGCCCGCTGGATAAGGCGCGGCAGCTCGCGGACGATGTCTGCGCCGCCATTCGCGACTACCGCTACGTCTGGCGGGACCAGATATTCACGATCGGCGTCAGCATCGGCCTGGTGGAGATAGCCCATGAAAGCGGCTCCATGGAGGACATGCTGTCCGCCGCGGACTCGGCCTGCTACGTGGCCAAGCAGCACGGCCGCGGGCGGGTGCACGTCTATTCCTCCAGGGACGAGGCGGTGGCCCGCCAGCGCGGCGAAATTCTCTGGCTGCAGCGGCTGCAGACCGCCCTCAAGGAGGACCTCTTCGAGCTGTACGTGCAGCCCATCGTATCGGCGGCCGGACGCGTGGAAACCGGGCCGGCCTGTGAGGTGCTCCTGAGGCTCAGCGACGACGACGCGGGGACAATCTCGCCCGCGGACTTCATGCAGGCAGCCGAGCGCTACCATCTTATGCCGAACGTGGACCGCTGGGTCCTGCAGACCGCGTTTGCCGCAATCGGGAGCGGGTCGCTGCGGCTGCCCGACCAGCGCAGCTGTGCCATCAACCTGTCCGGACAGACCCTGGGAGATCCGCAGTTCCTGGATTTCGTCGTCGACTGTCTCGATCGCAGCGGCGTCGCGCCGGCGCGGGTCTGTTTCGAGATCACCGAGTCCGCGGTGATCAGCAATCTATCCCACGCGGCGCGCTTTATCGCTGTGCTGCACGGGATGGGCTGTCAGTTCGCCCTCGACGACTTCGGCGGCGGCATGGGGTCCTTCGCCCAGCTCAAGACCCTGAGCCTCGACTTCCTGAAGATCGACGGTTCCTTCGTGCGCGACCTCGGCACCGACGAGGTCAGTCAGGCGATGCTCGGCGCAATGATTGACCTGGCCCGCACCCTGGATATACGGGTCATCGCCGAACAGGTGGAGGATGAGACCGCATACAGCCGCCTGAGGTCCCTGGGCGTCGACTTCGTCCAGGGTTATGTCGTGGGCCGGCCCAAGCCGTTGGCCGCGCCGCTGGAGGACGCAGCCTCCGGCTGACTCGGCGATTCGCTAGCCGCTATAATGCCGTGTCTTTTGGCCCGCCGGGGGCCTGTCGGCTGCTCGCAGCGGCCGCGGATTCCGGCCGGCCGGTACGCAAAATCTACAGGGTGGACTCGCAGCCCGGACGGTGAATGGTTGCCGGACCGCTCTTTCGGGCGGACAGCTTCCGGGACGGTTCGGGTCCGGGGACCGGGGTCAAAACAAAAGGGAAGAAATGAACATCGATTATCTGCCGATCATTATCGGCGCCGTTGGCCTGGCGGCCGCGTTCATCGTCTACCGGGTGGTGCTCAGCTACCCGGCCGGCGAAGGTAAGGTCGTCGACATTGCCGAGAAAATTCACACCGGCGCGATGACCTTCATGCGCCGCGAGTACATCATCCTCTGGGGCATTGCCCTGGTCATCATGCTGGCCATTGGCCTGTCGGATCTCGGCTGGGACACGACGCTGGCGTTTTTCGTTGGCGCCCTGACGTCCTCCATCGCCGGCTTCATCGGTATGTACACGGCAACCCGGGCCAACGTCCGCACCACCACGGCGGCACACACGAAAGGCGCCGGTGACGCGCTTTCGGTGGCCTTCTACGGTGGTTCCGTCATGGGCCTGACGATTGCCGCCATGGGCCTGCTGGGCCTGGGCTTCCTCTATGTGCTGTTCGGCGGCGACCCGGAGTCGGCCGAGACCATTCACGGTTTCGGCATGGGTGCATCCCTGGTGGCGCTGTTCTCGCGTGTCGGCGGGGGGATCTTCACCAAGAGCGCGGACGTCGGCGCCGACCTGGTCGGCAAGATCGAAGCGGGCATTCCAGAAGACGATCCCCGCAACCCGGGCGTGATCGCGGATAACGTCGGTGACAACGTGGGCGACGTGGCCGGCATGGGCTCGGACATCTTCGAGAGCTACTGCGGCTCGATGATCGCGACGATCGCCATTGCCAGCACGCTCCCCGCGGGCCTGCTGGCGGCCCTGGGCTCCCAGGAAAATCTCATGGCGCTTCCTCTCATGCTGGCCTCCACGGGCCTGATCTGCAGCCTGCTCGGCGTGTTGCTCGTGCGCATGGCCAGCAGCATGCCGCCGGAGAAAGCGCTACGGGTGGGCACGATCGGCGCGGCTGTGCTGTTTATCGTTGCGGCGTTCTTCGTGATCCGGGCCATGGGCGTGGATACCGGCGTGTGGTACGCGGTTCTCGCGGGCGCCGTGGGCGGCATGATCATCGGTCTGGTTACCGAGTACTACACCGCCGGGCCGCCGGTGCGGCGGATTGCCCAGGACGGCGAGACCGGTCCGGCAACCGTGATTATCTCGGGCCTCTCCATCGGCATGCAGTCGGTGGTCGTGCCGATCCTCGCCATCGCCACGATCATCTACCTGGCCAATCTGTGGGTGGGCCTCTACGGCGTGGGCATCGCGGCGGTGGGCATGCTGGCCACCGTTGGCATGACCATGGCCATCGACGCCTACGGCCCGGTGGCGGACAACGCCGGCGGCATCGCGGAAATGGCCGGCCTGGGCAAGGAGACCCGGGAGATCACTGACTCGCTCGACGAGGTGGGTAACACGACCGCTGCCATCGGCAAGGGCTTCGCCATCGGCGCCGCAGCCCTGGCTGCGCTGGCGATCATCACCGCCTACATCGAGGTGGTGAGCCATCACAACGAGGGCTTCTCGCTGGAGATCTCCGACCCGACCGTGCTGATCGGCATGTTCATTGGTTCGATCTTCCCGTTTCTGGTGGCGTCGATCACGATGAATGCCGTGGGTGTTGCGGCCTTTGACATGATCAAGGAGATCCGCCGTCAGTTCCGGGAGATTCCCGGTCTGCTGGAGGGTACCGCCGAGCCCGACACGGTCCGCTGCGTGGACATCGCCACGACCGCGGCGCTGCGGCGCATGGTGCTGCCGGGCCTGCTGGCGGTGCTCAGCCCCGTGGTGGTCGGTTTCACCCTCGGGCCGGAAGCGCTCGGCGGGATGCTGGGCGGCGCGCTGCTCGGCTGCGTGATGCTGGCGCTGACCATGGCCAACGCGGGCGGTGCCTGGGACAACGCCAAGAAGTACGTCGAGAAGGGCAACTTCGGCGGCAAGGGCTCCGATACGCACAAGGCCACGGTCGTTGGCGACACCGTCGGCGATCCCTTCAAGGACACGTCCGGTCCGTCGATGAACATTCTCATCAACGTGATGGCCATCGTGAGCCTGGTGATCGCGCCGCTGCTGTAAGCGCATCGCCCGGTAAGAACAAAAAAAGGGGGCTTCGGCCCCCTTTTTTTGCGCGTACAAAACCGGAACGTTACCGCGGTAACGTGTTGGCCGCGGGATGCATGGTGTCTGCTTCCGACATTGAGCGGTCGATTCCGGGGTCAAGAAAATTCAAGTCGTATATACCCTGAAGGAAAGACGAGCCTCAGCCGGCTATAGGAATAGATGAGAAGGACCGAAATGGCCCGGCGTTCTGCCGGCCGCCCTCCGCGTCTCCTTGACCAGGAAGGACGACGGCGCATGACCGGGGGGAGGTATCGCGCAGTGAGAATTAAACGTTATTGCTCTTCTATAGGGATCGTAGCGGCAAGCATGCTCGCTTTGCTTCCGGGAGCCCGTCTTTGGGCTGAAATCGCGGGCATTCCGGAAGTCCATGAAACGGCAGTCCTTGGCAACGCGCCTATGGGCACGAATGGCGCGGAGATCCTCGTAGGCGAGCCGGATGGCGAATACAACGGGGTGGCAAGCGGCGTCGTCCATGTGTTGTCCCGCTCAAACGGGTCGTCATGGATTGAGGTTGGCGAGATTGGGCCCGCGGAGCCGGTGGCAGGCATGTCATTTGGTGACGACATCGCGGTTACGGTCTCCCAGGCCCTCATCAGTGCGTCTGCGAGTCCATCGCCTGGCCTGACCTTCTTGCTGTTCAATCGAACTTCCACCGGCACATGGATCGAAAGCGCAGAGTTTGTCGGCGACGAGAATCATGTACTCCTTGGGCAACCAGAACCGGAGGTCGCCGACAACACGGTCGTCCTGGGCAGCAGGTCTCTTTTGCCGTACGGGCGAGTCGGGATTTCGGTCTTCGAGCGCGACGGAGATGTCTGGTCGTTCCAGCAACGGCTGGTGTCGCCCGAAGATGACGACGGCTTCGGCGTATCGGTCGCGTTATCCAGCGATACGCTCGTGGTCGGGGCCTCTACTGCTGTCGTAGCGGGTGTCGACTCCGGCGCGGCCTACGTGTATGTCAAGCCTGCCACAGGAATCTGGGAATTCGCCCAGAAGCTGGTGGCAACACCCACGGGGATGGAAGAGGCTTATTACGGGCTCGATGTGGCCGTGGCCGAGGATTTCATCGTTGTCGGTTCGCCCTGCGACTGGGCCCTTGGGCCGGAGGAAAGCTGTGCCGGAGCCGCATATATTTATCGGCGCACCAGTGACGACAAGTGGGTCGAGGAAGCGAAACTGCTCCCACCCTTCGATGGTCCTGATCCGCCATACGGCGCACAGTTCGGCAACGCCGTCGCCATTGAAAATGGACTGGTTTACATCTGCGAGAATCAGGGCCGCTGGGCAACAGGCGAGTCAGGATCCTGCTGGGCGTTCCGGAATTCCGGCGAAGGCGACTGGCAGCCTCTCGCGCGCCTTATCCCCGAAGATCCCTTTGCCAACCTGGAGTTCGGTGAGTGGATTGACCTGGAGGGAGGCACGTTCCTTAGTCTCGCCTATGCCGCCGAGGGCGATTCGGAGGCAAGAATCTATGTGTTTGACACGGCGGCACTGTCCCTCGAAGTGGAAGTCGCTCTCGACTTCAAACCCGGGAACCGGCGGAACGCGATCAATCCCCGTTCCAGGGGACGCTTCTGGTTGGCGATTCTGAGCGACGCGGAGTTTGATGCGCTGCAGGTAGATCCAGAGTTTGTCGCCCTGGGCCCCGGTCAAGCTCCGGTGGACCGGTATCGGGTCAAGGATGTGAACCGTGACCGCTTGCCGGATCTCCTGCTCCGCTTCAGAACGCCTGAAGTGGGCCTCCAGTGCGGTGACACGGAAGTGGAACTCACGGGCGGGACCTACGCTGGAGACAGCGTCATCGGGACGGATAAAGTAAAGACCGTCGGCTGCAAAAAGAAGCCGAAGAAAGGAAAGAAGAAATAGGCATTTTTCAGTCAATATTCCATAAAGCCCCGGCCTTGTGTCGGGGCTTTTTCATTGCGGGCGGCTGCAGTTTCTCGGCCGCTCCTGGCCGAATACAGCCGTTCGGATCGCCCGAATTGCCATGGCCGGTATCGCACTGACCCGACATCGAGTGATGAAGCCGCTGGTATACGGAATCGCCGCCACCCTGCTGCTGTTTATATGCGTCTTTTTTGCAGGATCGGTTGCCTATATCGCCTGGTCGGAGGTCTTGCCGGCGATACGGACGGGCGGGCCGTGCATCGAAACCAGCTCAAGGATTTTCAACGTCTCGCGGGAAGGCAACGAAATCTAGCTGTTGCTGGTGGCGTACCTTTCAATTGCCGGCGTGTGTGCGTACGGCGCGATCCGGGCCTTCAAGGCCACGATAAACAGAACGCAGTCGCCTACCACTAACTGCCTGGTCGGCGGCGAGGAAATAACAGCCCGCCCATCGAGTGGGCCTGCACGGATTTCAGTCGCTCAAGGTCTTCGTCGGGAAGCATCACTCCGTGCATGCCATCTCAGAGCCCAAATCAGAATCGCGGCAGCGAACAGCATGCCCCCGCTCAATTGGCCGGCGGTTTGGTCACCGAAAAGGTGGAGCATCAGAGTCCCGCCTACGACATAGAGCAGCGGAAGAAAGCGGTACAGCCACTCCGGGAACCATATACGCTGCATCGGAATATCCTCGTGGATTGGCGCAGGACAGCTTACCTGCGGTCCGACGCCACTCTTGGAGAGTCGCGTCACGGTTCCCGAGAATGTTTTCATGCCATGAGAATCGGGCAGTAAGGGAAAGAGCGGGCTACGGACGCCCTTTATCCGCGCGCAACAACCGGATCGTTACCGCGGAAATGGGTTGGCTGCGGGGGTGTGGTGTGTGATTGCGGCCGGAAGCGGCCACTGACTTTGGATACCGATTCAAGCCCGCCGCGTAGGAAAGGAATTCCCCGCGAGGAAATAGCTTGCAATCATTGATACGAACAAGACCGCCGTCTTTATCAAGATCCAGATCTGGAAGGTATTTCCCTGTAAAACCTGGATCAGCGCGATCATGGAAAGTCCAAAAACGACCGGAAAGGCTGTCAGGAGAATCACGAAACGTCGTTCGATCGGGTCTCGTACTGCCCAGAAAAGCAGGATTGTCCACCCAGACATTAGTAT
>JARFQW010000184.1 GCA_029287575.1 Gammaproteobacteria bacterium
TGGGCGGCGATTTCCCATTCGGTGCCGCCGAACCATTCCTCGAGGCCGCGCAGCCCGGCCACGTAGTCGAGCAGCGTGTCGTCCCAGCCATGGTCCCGGTTGCCGCCCGGGACATTGCGATAGCCCAGAGACAGGTCGAAGGGGCCCTGAATGGTCATGTCGGCAACGCCGTCCCCGTCCGTGTCCACCTCGAGCGACTGTCCGCCGAATTCGTTTCCGAGATAGTTGGTGGGGTTATCGGGATTCGTCGGGTTCTGCGGGGCATCCTGTGGCATGCCGAGCCCGATTCCGGGTGACGGCGCATAGACGCCCGTCACGTCGTTGACGCTGAAAATGCCTCGGGCAAAGAACTCGGCCTGGTCGGTGAGCTGGTAGTTGACGTCGATGAAAAAGCTCTTGGTGTCGTTGGCGGCCTCCTTGGCCGCTTCGCCCCAATAGGCGTACCTGCACTCGGCGTCGCCCCAGGCATTGGTCTCCTCGAACGACCAGGGGAACTCCGGGTCCGAACCCAGCTCGGCCGGGCAACGGGGGTCCGGGAAGGTCCCCACGGTCAGGAAGGACCCGACGGGATTGCGGGGATCGTCGGGGCTCAGGTAGGCAAAATACGACGACGGAAATCCCCAGTAACTGGATCCAAACTGCGTAAAGTCCCGATCGCGGCTGTAGACGATGTCCTGCTTCTGGACGTCCATGCCGAACGTGATGTTGCCCTTGTCGCTGCTGATGCCGCCGGTGATGCTGTAGCTGTCCTCGTCGCCGCCGGACTGACTCGGGCGGCCGATGGCATAGCTCAGATTGATGCCCGTGTAATCCTTGCGCAGGATGATGTTGACCACGCCGGCCAGCGCGTCGGTGCCGTAGATGGCCGAGGCCCCGTCCCGCAGCACCTCGACGCGTTCGACGGCGGCCAGCGGAATCATGGACAGGCTCTGCACGCTGGTGCTTTCGGTGGGGGTGGAGGCCATGCGGCGGCCGTTGATGAGTATGAGCGTGTACCAGGGGCCGAGGCCCCGCATGCTGATGGTGTTGTTGTTGCCCCAGCGCTCGCCGGAGCGTTGCTTGTCGGAGCCGAAGGTGTTGAAGGTCTGGCTGCGGAGCAGCTCGGCGAGGCTCATATCGCCGGACGCGTCGATATCCTCTCGGTCGATCACGGTGACCGGCAGGGAACCCTCGTAGTCGGCCCGCCTGATGCGCGACCCGGTGACGACGATCTTCTCCTGAACGGCGACCGTGTCTGCCGTGTCCTGTTCGTCCGAAAGGTCCTGTCCGAGAGTAGGCGAGATGGCCACAAAGCCGGTGAGGCCGGCGGTGATGGCAAGCCTGACAGCCTGCGCGACCCGGTGATTTCGCTCCATGCCGCATCCCCCTGTCGACGGAGGCAGCGGCATCTGTTTTGGGGCAGGTGCGCTGCCCTTGATCGGACGTTTTGACTCGTCCTTTATTAACCCTAGGACAGGGCACGAGAAACTGCCACCGGATATCGGAAAAATGTCTTCAAGAAAACAAGCAGTTACAGGATTTTCATCAGATGATTTTGAGAATAGGAATCAGTTGTGTTTGCGGTCGTTGTTGTGTGCCGGTCAGCGATGCGTTTTGGCCGGCGAGTGCGAACGCTGAGCCGTCTAATTGGACGCGACAAGTTAAGTGAGCTGTCACCGTATTTGCTGTACCTAACAGCAGGCCTCCGGATTCGCTGGGAGGTGGTCTGAGATGGCTTACAGCAATTGTCTCCTGGGTTTTTTTTGTTCTTCCCAGAAGCGAGGCCCCGGGTGAGGCCATGGCCCGGCACCTGGCAATCGAGCCCGCGCCCCATCAGGTGCGGGAGTTCGAAGACGGCGAGCACACGATCCGGCCGCTGACTGATGTCGAGGCCGCCCGCGTTACCGTGGTCACGCTGTATCTGGCCTGCGGGCGCAAGGACCGGCGGACCAGACGCCGCGAACCGCTGAACACCCGCTACACCGCCTGCCCGTTCGAGGCCGTGGGCAAGTAGGCGATCGTGGCCATGCGGCATGAACCAGTGAACTGTCAGTGTAGAGGTGCTTGAGTCGGGATCCGCTGACCCTTCTGCGACTGCCGGGCGGAGCGCCTTACGCGATCCCTGCGTCCCTGACCGCCGTCGCCATCACCAGGTCCTGCTGGCGCTCGGTGCCGAACCAGAATTCGTGGGCGCCCACCACCTCGAATCCGTACTTCCGGTAGAAGGCCATCGCGCGGCGGTTTTCCTCCCACACGCCCAGCCAGATCCGGTCGCTGCCGTCTTGCGCGGCCACGGCCAGGACCTCGTCCATGAGCTTTGGAGCGATGCCCTGGCCGTGCCACGGGCTGGCCACGTAGATCCGGTACAGCTCAGCGGGGCGCCGGGTGGGCACGCAGTCCTTGGGGGCGTTGAGCCGGACCTGGGCGCACCCGATCAGCTGGTCGTCGGCCTCGGCCAGGAGCGTGACCCAGCCGGGGTCGGCGATCTCCCGGGCCTGGACCTCGGCTGCAAAGCGCTCGCAGCAATGGATCTCCATGTCCACGGGATTGTTGCTCTCCGCGAACGCGTCCCGGAAGGTGCGTTCGGCCAGCGCCGCCAGTGGCCCGGCATCGGTGGTCCCGGCGCGCCGAACCGAGGTCATGGATGCGTTCCCTGGGTTGCCGGTTCAGCCATTCGTTCGCGCCTGACGTCGGCGGCTCAGTCGCTCGCCTCGAAGTGGGGCATGAGCCCGGTGTCGC
>JARFQW010000191.1 GCA_029287575.1 Gammaproteobacteria bacterium
GTCCGCCACTCGTCGCCAGAGAGCAAGCTCTCCGCGTTACCGTTCGACTTGCATGTGTTAGGCATGCCGCCAGCGTTCAATCTGAGCCAGGATCAAACTCTTCAGTTCAAAGTTTTGAGCTAAAAAGAGCAATCCCAATCAAAGCTTACTCAAAAAGAGTGACTTTTATTGGTCGCTCACAGTTTGCACGTTCGCAAACATCGACGTGAGCTCCCACACAAGTCGTCTAATCCTGATTGTTAAAGAGCGCGTGCCCTGTCGCCAAGGCAGACCACCTATCTTATCCCAAGACCGGGTGGTGTCAACACCCCTTTGCGAGAATTTCTTCTGGCGCCGGGGCCCGCCGCAGGCCATGAGTGCCTCGACAGAGGGCGCGCATTATAAGCCCGCTTCGGTCGCCGTCAACACCCCCGCCGCTTTATTCCCGTCGGCCCCCGCAGAAGTCCGTGGACGGCATGCCCGGGACAGGTCACAGCGGACCGTCGGCCAGGAAATACTCCACCGTCGCGACCACGCGAACCCGCTTGTATTGCGGTGCAAACGGGTCCCGGTCCTCGATCGTGAAGTAGCCCTGGCTCGCCCGGCGGATGCCGCCGACGCGACTGTTGGAGTCTTCGGCAAAGCGCGCTGCGGCCCGGCGCGCATCGCGGGTCGCCTCGGCGATCATCGCCGGCTTCACATCGGACAGGCCGGTGAAAAAATACTGTGCGCCGGCAGGATAGCCCGGCCGGAGGGCGACACCCCGCGCGACCAGGCCCTGTGCGCCCCTGACGGCGTCTGTGACTGCGTCCACGCGCGTCGATCGCAGGGTCACGGCGCCCTCCGCCATGTATCGCTCCGCCGCCAGCGGCTCGCTCGCCGAACGGGCCCGCAGATCGGAGATCGCCACCGGTGAGGCGTGCAGATCGGGGTCGGCGAACCCGTGCTCCGTCAGATAGTCGCCTATGGCCCGGGTAGCCTGCTCGACGCCGGCGTGCACGGATTCGAGATCGCCGCCGGTCACCGAGAAACGAATGGGCCATACGGCCAGATCGGCCGGCACCTCCCGTTCGGCGAGGCCTCGAACCGTTACGTACCGGTCGGCGACCCGCACCTGCACGAGCGCCTGGCCTAAGACCATGGCCGAGAGCACCAGACCGCAGCCCAGCAGGAGGCCGAGTACCGCCCCGCCTCGGGCGGTGCGAAGCGTTGACATTGCGCTGATCATGGATCGCTGTCTCCACTGACGCCGCTGGATCGGGCGCCTTGCAGGGCACGAGCGTGTCTTCGCCAAAGGGCACCGGGCGGCTAGAATGTGGCGAACCCATGGTCGAATCTGATCAAACCGGAAGCGCCGAAGACCCAGCCGAAATTCACGTGTGGGATCTTCCTCTGCGGGTCTTCCATTGGCTTCTGGCGCTGACGATCCTCGGGTGCTGGCTGACCGAGACACTCGGGGTTGCCTGGATGCAATGGCACATGCGGCTGGGCTACCTGGCGCTGGGCCTGGTTGTGTTCCGGATAGCGTGGGGATTTGTCGGCCCCACTTATGCGCGGTTCTCGAACTTTCTGGTCGGGCCGGCAGCCGTCTGGCGTTACGCCAGGAGCTGGCTCGAAGGACGCCCGCCCGCGTATGCCGGACACAATCCGATCGCCGGCTGGGTCATTGTCCTGATGCTGATCTGTGTGCTGGTTCAGGCCACCAGCGGCCTGTTCCACACCGACGACATTCTGACCGCGGGACCGATGCGGGCGGCGGTTTCCACGAACCTCGCCGATGACCTGGGCGGCGTCCACGCCACGAACGCCGATCTGCTGTGGATCCTGATCGGCGCGCATCTTTTGGCGCTGCTGGTTCATCGCCTGGTGGCCGGCGAGCGTCTCGTCAGCGGGATGCTCACCGGCCGCAAGAAAGGGCCATTTGCCACCGGCCAGGCCGGCATTTCCGGCTCGCGCCTCTGGATGGCGCTGGCGCTGGCCCTTTCGGTGACCGCGGCGGTGTGGCTGATACTGGCGTTCGCGCCGGAACCCGACCTGGCGAGTTTCGACTTTTCCTGACGGACGCCTCGGGCCGGCGGCGGATCACCACCGCCGGCCCGTGGCTCAGCTAATCCTCGCGGAACTTCTCGTGACAATCCTTGCAGGCCTGACCCAGCTCGCCCAGCGCGGCCCGGGCGTCTCCGAAGTCCTTGTTCTTCGCCATGGCGGAGGCCTGCAGGGCCTGGTTCTCGGCTGCGTTCGCGAGCCGGGTAAACTCGTCGAAATCTTCCCAGATCGCGTCCAGCGCCTCGGTGTCCACCGGGTTATCCCGGGTATCGGCCTTGAACACTTCCGGCAGCATGCCGGTCAGCACCGCGATGCGCTCCGCATGCAGCGCGAAAAGATCGGCATCGTAAGGAATTTCCTCCTTGGCCATCGCGCTCATCGGGCCGATGTTCCAGCCGACGACCTTGAGCGCGCCCTGCCGGACCGCCGTCACTTTCTCCGCCTGGTCCTGGTCGAGCGCGTAAGCCAGCGACGAGACCGCCAGTGCCCCGAAAATCACCAAAGTCAGTTTTCGCACGTTGTCACTCCCCCTCGTGTGGTTTCAACGAATCGTTGCACAATGTCAGCGGCCCCCGTCCCACGCAAGCCGGGGTAGGTAACCGGCTCCGGTGAGGTGCAAGTCAAGAAAGCGTGACCCGGGCGACCCGGCGCTTGCCCACCTGGAGCACAACGCACGACCCGGACGCCAGTTCCAGCCCACGGTCCTCGACCCGTTCCCCGTCGATGCGCACGGCCCCCTGCCGGATCATCCGGAAGGACTCGGAATTGCTCGAGGTCAGACCCGACTGCCGAAGCACATCGGCGATACCTATGCCTCCGTTTTCCGCAGACAGGCTCACCTCGGGGATCTCCTCGGGCAGGGCGCCTTTTCGGAAACGCGCCACGAATTCTGCACGCGCCGCCTCCGCCGCCGCCTGGTCGTGAAAGCGCGCGACGATCTCCTGGGCCAGTTCGAACTTGACCTCCATCGGGTTTCGGCCCGCCTCGACACCGGCTTTCAGAGCGGCCACCTCGGTCAGCGGACGGAAGCTCAGCAATTCGAAATAGCGCCACATCAGATCGTCCGATATCGACATCAGCTTGCCGAACATTTCACTGGCCGGCTCGGCGATGCCGACGTAGTTGCCCAGTGACTTGGACATTTTCTGCACGCCATCGAGGCCTTCGAGCAGGGGCACGGTCATGACGATCTGCGGCGGCTGCCCCCAGGTCTGCTGAAGTTGTCGCCCGACCAGCAGGTTGAATTTCTGGTCCGTGCCGCCCAGCTCCACGTCGGATTCCAGGGCCACGGAGTCATACCCCTGCACCAGCGGATAAAGGAACTCATGCACGGCTATCGGTTTGCCATCGGCATACCGGCGCGAGAAGTCGTCCCGCTCGAGCATTCTCGCAACGGTGTACTTGCCGGCCAGCTGGATCAGGTCGGCCGCCGACATCGTTCCCATCCAGCTGGAATTGAAGGCCACGGTCGTCTGGTCGGGATCCAGGATCTTGAAAATCTGGTCCTGGTAGGTCCGGGCGTTTTCCACCACCTCGTCGCGGGTCAGCGGAGGCCGGGTGGCATTTTTGCCGGTGGGATCGCCGATCATCCCCGTAAAATCACCGATCAGAAACGTCACGTCGTGCCCCAGCTGCTGGAACTGACGCATCTTGTTGATCAGCACCGTATGGCCGATATGCAAATCCGGCGCGGTGGGATCGAAACCGGCCTTGATTCGGAGCGGACGGGACTGAGCCAGGCGGTTTTCCAGCTCGGCCAGCACAAGAACTTCGTCGGTGCCGCGAACGAGCTCCTTCAGCTGTTCAGATACCGAGAGCATAGTTTCTCCCAAGTCAGTGATTTTTTTGGGACTGAGCGCATTGACCACCCGCAGCGCTCGGGCTAGGGTATGCGCGTCATTTTGCAGGGAACGCCCGGGTGGGTCGAGTGAGTCGCGGTATCCGCCACGATTACAAGCTGAATCCGCACGCAACGACACCGGAGCCGGGCCCGCGTGTCCGCCCGGTCCTGCCCGTGATCGTGGCCATCGTCGGCCTCGGCGCCGCGGGGCTTGCGGCCCTTCCGGCGCATAAATCCGGCGGTCCCGAAACGGAGTCCGTCGTGCTCACCGATACCGTCGAAGCCGGCAATCGGGCTGAAAAACAGGTCTCCGCCGTGAAGTCTGCAGAGCCCGAATCCCGCTTGCCTGCGGACGGTCCCGCCACAGCCAACTCCCGGACTATTCCGCTGACGCTGCCGGCCAGGGCAAGCGAGCCGGCGCCGGAGGAGATTGTCGCCAGGGCAGCCCCCACTGCGCGTCTGGCCGGTCCGGTTCCGGCCAGCAAGATCGAAGCAGCGCCCCCGGTGGCGGCGCCGGCTGTTCCCGACCAGGATCCGGCACCGGGTGTTGAGGCCTCGGAAACGCCGGAATCGCCGGCCGAGCAGGGCTCGCTGGTCTCTTTGAAAGTTCGTCGGGGTGACAGCCTGGACAAGCTGTTTCGACGCAACGGCATCTCCACCCTCGATCTGGCCTACATCATGAAGCTCGACGAGGCGGCCCGCCATCTCAAGAAGATACGCCCCGGCGACCGCATCGACATTCGCCACGACGGCGAGTCGGTGCTGGCCCTGTCCCGCCCGGTCGGCGACCTGTCGTCGCTTCTGGTGGAACGTGAGGGGGACGGCTTTCGGGCAAGAATTTTCGAGCGTACCCCGGACATCCGGGTACGGACCGCTCACGGCACGATCACCTCGTCCCTCTACGAAGCAGGCATGGACGCCGAGTTGACGGACACCACGATCATGAATCTGGCGGGCATCTTCGCCTGGGACGTGGACTTTGCACTGGACATTCGCAAGGGCGACGGGTTCAGCGTCGTTTACGAGGAACGCTGGCTGGACGGCGAGCGGCTGAAGGACGGCCGGGTCCTCGCCGCCGAGTTCCAGAACCAGGGCGACACCTTCAGGGCCGTGCGCTACCAGATCGACGCCGAGACCGCCGAGTATTACACCCCCGAGGGCGAGAGCGTTCGCAAGGCGTTTCTGCGCGCCCCGGTGGATTTCCGGCGCGTCAGTTCCAATTTCAACATGCGCCGGCTGCATCCCGTCCTGAAAGTCAGGCGCCCCCACAAGGGCGTGGACTACGCGGCCAGCACCGGAACGCCGATCAAGGCCGCCGGCGACGGCCGGATCATTCATCGCGGCCGCAAGGGCGGATACGGCAACACGGTCATCCTGCAGCATGGCGGCAACATCACGACGCTCTATGCCCACATGTCGAAGTTCGCGAAAAAGCAGCGCGTGGGCAGCCGGGTGCGACAGGGGCAGGTGATCGGCTACGTCGGCAAGACCGGTCTGGCCAGCGGCCCGCATCTACACTACGAATACCGGGTGAACGGCGTACACCGCAACCCGCGCACCGTCGAACTCCCCGAAGCCGATCCAGTGGATCCCGAGCTTCGCGACGATTTTCTCCGCGCCACGGCACCGCTGGTCGCCGAACTCGACGCGCTGAACCGCATCCGGCTGGCCGCCGCCAACTAGCTCTCGCGAGCGGATCGCCGCGCGCTTTCCGGCCGGGAACCACCCACCAGCACCGAAAACGGCAGGCCGGGCCGAACGCCCTGGCAGAAGGCTCGCCCGGCCGCGTCCCAGGCGGTAAGCTCTTCGTATGAACACAGCGGCAGCCAGTGCGCTCCCCGACGACATCGACCTGGCGAATCCCGAGCTCTACTTCAACCGGGAACTCAGCCAGCTCGAGTTCAATGCCCGGGTGCTGGAACAGGCCAAGGACGAGTCCGTCCCGCTGCTGGAGCGCATGCGTTTTCTGTGCATCTCCTGCACCAATCTCGACGAGTTTTTCGAAATACGGGTCGGCGGCCTGCACGAGATGATCGAGGTCGGATCCAGCCAGAGGACCGTGGACGGCCTGAGCGCGGCGGAAAACCTGGCGGCCATCACCACGATTGCCCGCGACCTGGTCGCGGAACAGTACCGGGTCTTCAACGAGATTCTGGTGCCCGAGCTGGCTGCGGAGGCCATCCGCTTCATTCCTCGCCGGGACTGGTCACCGGCCCAGTACCGGTGGCTGCACCGCTTGTTCAGGGAGTCGGTCCTGCCGGTGCTGACACCGATCGGTCTGGATCCGGCGCATCCGTTTCCCAGGATCATCAACAAGTCGCTCAACTTCATCGTCGACCTGGACGGAACCGACGCCTTCGGCCGCCCCGCCGGCCTGGCCGTAGTCCAGGCACCCCGCTCACTTCCCCGGCTCACCCGGATTTTGCAGGACGTGCCCGAGACCGGACCGGATGATTTCGTGTTTCTTTCGTCGATCATTCACGAGTTCGTGGGCGAGCTGTTCCCGGGCATGGATGTGCTCGGCTGCCATCAGTTCCGGGTGACCCGAAACAGCGACCTGTTCGTGGACGACGAGGAGGTTGATGATCTCAAGCGCGCGCTGGAAGGAGAGCTGGCAGCGCGCCGGTACGGTGACGGCGTGAGGCTGGAAGTAGCCCGCGGGTGCCCCGAAGAACTCATCCGCCATCTGCTGCGCCAGTTCGAGCTGACCGATCGGGATCTCTACGAAGTGGACGGCCCGGTAAACCTGAACCGGCTTTCGGCCGTCGTCGATCTGGCCGACCGGCCCGACCTCAAGTTTGCCCCGTTTGTCCCGGGGTATCCCCGGGAGCTGGCCAGCGGCGCCGGCATCATGGGCGCCATGCGGCGTGGCGACGTGTTGCTGCATCATCCCTACCAGTCGTTTACTCCGGTAATCGAGCTGCTGGAGGAAGCCGCCGCCGATCCCGATGTCCTCGCGATAAAGCAGACCCTCTACAGAACGGGCCCGGAATCGCCCGTGGTGGACGGTCTCGTTGCCGCGGCCCGGTCCGGCAAGGAAGTGACGGTGGTGGTCGAACTGCGCGCGCGGTTCGACGAAGAAGCCAACATCGAGCTGTCAAACCGGCTGCAGGCAGCGGGAGCGCACGTCGTCTACGGCGTGGTGGGCTACAAGACCCACGCCAAGATGCTGATGGTGGTACGCCGGGAGCCGGACGGCCTGCGCCGCTACGTCCATCTGGGGACGGGAAACTATCATCCGAAAACCGCGCGGCTGTACACGGATTACGGGCTGCTGACCTGCCGGGAAGACATCGGCCGGGACGTTCACGACGTGTTCATGCAGATCACCAGCCCCGGGCACGTGCCGTCGCTGAAGAAGCTCCTGATTTCCCCGTTCACCCTGCATGACGCGATGATCGGGAAAATTCGCGCAGAGGCGGAAATCGCCGCCCGGGGAGGCAACGGCCGGATCGTGGCGAAAATGAACTCGCTGGTGGAGCCGGAGATCATCCGGGCCCTTTACGAAGCGTCGCAGGCGGGGGTATCGGTGGACCTGATCGTCCGGGGCGTATGCTGCCTCAGGCCGGGAGTTCAGGGCATTTCCGACAACATCCGCGTGCGGTCCATTATCGGCCGCTTCCTCGAGCATCCGCGGGTTTTCGTCTTTCAGGCCGACGGCCAGCCGGAGGTCTGGGCATCCAGCGCGGACTGGATGGACCGGAATTTTTTCTACCGGGTGGAGACCTGTTTCCCGGTCGAAGACGCGACCCTCAAACAGAGGATCATCGACGACCTGGAGCTCAACCTGTGGGACAACAGCCAGGCCTGGACTCTCGGGCCGCGGGGGGAATTTGCCCGCCTGAGCCCGGAATCGGACCTGCCCGTGGCCTGCCAGTCGGTGTTACTGGAAAACCTCACCGAGAGCTGACCGGCGCGCCGGCTCGAGACGCTGGAAGCTACTTGTAGTCCAGCTGCAGATCCAGGGCCTTTAGCCAGGAGCGTTCCTGCTTGAGATCCGCCGCAGTGAGGGGATGCAGTTCCAGCCAGCCCGGCGGAAAACGCAGTTTGATCTTGTGCGGGCCGGCCTTCAGGCGCAGCGGCGGCAGGGGCTGCGGTGACCGGCTGCGATGGAGCAGGACACCGAGCCTCAGCAGGGCCAGGAGGCGAGGAAGACGGGCTTTCCAGGGCGCCTCCAGTTTTTTGAACAGCCGGCTGTCGATCTTGCGCCGGTGGGCGCCGACCAACAGAGCGAGTCTCGCCTGCTCGTCGGCACTGAAGCCCGAGAGGTCGGCATGCCCGACAAGATACGCGGCGTGGCGCTGATGGTGGGAATGGGCGATGTCCAGACCCACCTCGTGAAGCCTGGCCGACCAGGCGAGCAGGTCCGTGCTCTCCTCATCGCCGACCTCCCAGACCCCTTCGACCGAAGCCGCCAGATGCCGGGCTGTGGTTTCGACCCGCAGAGCCTGGGCCAGATCCACGTGAAAGCGCTCCTGAAACGCCCTTACGGCGCGATCCCTGGCATCCTCATCGGTCAGCCGGCCGACCAGATCGTAGAGCAGGCCTTCCCGCAGCGCGCCGTCGGAAACCGCCATCTGCTCGATACCCAGGGATTCGAAGACAGCCGCCACGATGGCAAGGCCGCCGGGATAGACCGGCGCGCGCTGCTGACTCAGGCCGGGCAGGTCGGAACTGGCCGCACCCCCGACGTCCAGCATGCGCTGGCGAATCGCCTCGATCCCGGCGATACCAATTCCGGGTTCGCCGGTCAGGTGTTCCGCGATCCGGCCGGTGGCCCGCATCGTGCCGGAGGTCCCCACGGCGACTTCCCAGCCCGCGTCGCGAAACCGGCTGACCACCGGGTCCAGCTCGCGCAGGGCGGCGAGGCGCGCCTGCTCGAAACCCTTCTTCGTGACCGCCCCGTCCGGGAAGTGCGCCTGACTGATGCTCACGCAGCCCATGTACAGACTCTCCCGCAGGCCCGCCTGCAGACCGTCGCCGACGACTATCTCGGTGCTGCCGCCGCCAATATCGACAACCAGACGCCGGCCGGGACTTGCCGGGAGACTGTGGGCCGCGCCCAGATAGACCAGGCGCGCCTCCTCGATGCCCGAGATCACTTCGATGGGATGCCCGAGGGCATGCTCGGCGCGGACCAGAAAATTCTGCTTGCGGCGGGCCCGGCGAAGCGTATTCGTGCCCACGGCCCGGACACTGCCCGCGCGCATCGCGGTCAGACGCTCCCGAAAACGCGCCAGGCAGGCCAGCGCCCGGTCGGCCGCTTCCTCGCTGATCACGCCTTCGGCATTCAGGCCGGCCCCGAGCCGCACCATCTCCCGGATTCGGTCAAGAATGACGATATCGCCGTGGCTGTACCGCCCCACGACCATGTGAAAACTGTTGGAGCCCAGATCGACTGCCGCCAGAACCTGCGGCTCACCCTGGTTCATAGCATCCCCCTTGCGAGGCCGGACCCGGACGGCCCGTGAAACAGACGGGGCGCCCGGAGGCGCCCCTCAACCGACCCGCAGCGAAACCGCAATCAGACGGAGAATGACGACCCGCAGCCGCAGGTCGTGGCCGCATTGGGATTTCGGATCACGAACTGCGCCCCCTCGAGATCCTCGCGATAGTCGATCTCGGCCCCCATCAGGTACTGGACGCTCATGGGGTCCACGAGCAGGGTGACGCCGCCGTTCTCCACGGCCGTATCCCCTTCCTCCAGTTTCTCGTCGAACGTGAAGCCGTACTGAAACCCGGAGCAGCCCCCGCCGGATATGAAGACCCGGAGCTTGAGGGCGGGATTGTCCTCCTCGCGAATCAGTTCGGAGACCTTCACCGCGGCCGCGTCCGTAAATACCAACGGTGCGTCGTGGGCTTCCTGAGTCATGTTCATCGGCGAATTTCCTTTGCTGTTCCGAGCGATTGGACCGCAGTGCTCGCCGGAAATTCTACCTAACTCACGCCGAGTGCGTCATCGGCGGCCGCAGGTTCGGCCCCGGCGGGGTCCGCGGGCCCCTCGGGGTTCACGATGGGCGTGGCGGTGGGCTGATGAATCAGCTTGCCGTTGACTTCGGCGCCAATGGCCATCTGGATCAATCCATATATGACATTTCCGGTCACCCGGGCAGTCGGGCCCAGTTCGACCCGGTCCCTGGCGATGACGTCGCCGTCCACAGCGCCGTTGACGATCACCTCGGAGGCGTCGACGCTCCCCTCGATCCGGCCATCACCGGCGATACTGAACAGGGTCGGACTGTCGTTCTGGCCGACCACATTGCCCCGGATCTCGCCATCCACGTGCAGCCCGCCCCGAAAGGCCACGTCCCCGATGACGGTCGTTCCAGCCCCGATCAGTGTGTCGATCGTGGCCTTTTTCTGTCGATTCTTGCCCAGCATATTGCCTGCTCCCTAGCTTTCCGGTCGGCGCCATTCATAAGACCCGGTCACGGGGTCGGTTCCCTTTTCCCTGGGTTTGAGGGTCACAACCACCCGCTGCGGCGCAAATCCGTCGGGCAGATCGAGATTCCGCTCAATGGTCTGAAAGTAGCGGAAACCGTACACGAGATCGTCCTCCTGATCCGTGAGGTCTTCGACATTCAGGCGCACCGTGTCCGCCCCCTGCCGTCCCTCCACGATTATGCTCATGGACCCGGTGGCCCGGCGATCGTGCTTGCGTACCTGAGTCAGCACCACCTGGACCCGCCAGCGGGCCGGATTCAGCGCCGAAGGCTCCATGTCCACCGAACGGATCTGCAGGCCTTCGGGACCTTCTCCGGGACCCATGATGTCCCGGTAGAAATCCAGCTCGCCGTTGAGTTCGGCCACCTGGGACTGGAGATCCGCGAGATCGTCCTTCAGCAGCTGGCGGGCCTGCTCATTGACCTCGGCGGAGGTCCGGACCTCGGCCAGCTCGCTGCGCAGTCGCTCGTTTTCGCCGGTCACCGCAGCGAGCTCGTCCTCCAGCGCTCCGCGCGCGTCGTTCGCGGCGCCGTGACGATAGCCGCCGGTACGCTGCCCGGCGGCAAACAGCCCCCAGGCCGCCACGGCGGCAAGCAAGGCGATGATCAGGAACGCGCGCCGGCGCCGACCGGGCTCTTGCGTGGTTACGACCAGCCGGGGTTCAGACATGGGAATCCTGTCCTGGCGAAGGGGTCGATGCTAACCGTCCCCGGCCGCAAGCGAAACCCACGTCAGGCCGCGGGGCGACGGCGCCGGCGGCGAGGCGGTGGCGGGAGCCCGTCGGGAAAAACCAGCGGGCCCAGCTCCTGCAGGGCAAGCCGGTACACATGGCGCTTGAAATAGATTACTTCGCGTACCGGGTGCCAGTAGTTGACCCAGCGCCAGCGGTCGAACTCCGGCTCCTCCGTGCGATCGAAGCACACGCTCGACTCCTGACCGGTGAGACGCAGCAAGAACCAGCGCTGCTTCTGGCCGACGCAGACCGGTTTCTGGTGGCGCCGCATGAACCGGCTGGGCAGGCGGTAACGGAGCCAGCCACTGGTACTTCCCATGAGCTCCACGTCCTCGGGACGCAGGCCTATCTCCTCCTCGAGCTCCCGATACATGGCGTCCGCCGGTTTCTCACCCCGGTAAATACCACCCTGGGGAAACTGCCAGCCGCGCCGTCCCGCCCGTCCGGCCCAGAACACCCGGCCTTTGGTATCGGTGAGAATGATCCCGACGTTTGCGCGGAAGCCGTGCTCGTCGATCCAGTCGTTCATGCACTGTCAAACTGTTTTTCTTGTCTGGATTTTTGCACATCGACCCAAGCCTCGCCAGACACGGCGCCGGCCACCGGTCAATCCGGGACGCGGATCAGTTGGCTGCCCTGGGAAAGGCCACCACGTGGTCGGTCGCCAGCCGGATGGGCAGGCGATCACCCACTTCGTGGTCGTCATGACTGGGAACCAGCGCAAGAACCTCGTGGCCGCTGGGCAGGCCCAAGGTGAACAGAATGTCGGCGCCGCGAAATGCTTTCCTTAGTACGGTGGCCTCCAGGGGGCCTTCCGGCTCGTGCCGGATGTCGTCGGGCCGCAGCAACACGTCCACGGCGGTCCCCGCCGGCAGGGGATGGATGGTCCTGCCCGGCAGCAGGCCCAGCTCGATCCTCACCGCGCTGTCTTCGGCCACCTCGCCCGGGAGAAAGCTGCCATCGCCGACGAAGTCCGCGACGAAGCGACTCGCGGGGCGATGGTAAAGGTCGTACGGGGCGGCCCATTGCTCGATTCGGCCCGAACGCATCACGCCCACCTCGTCGGCCATGGCAAAGGCCTCGTTCTGATCGTGGGTGACCAACAGCGCCGTTGTGGAAAGAGCCTTCAGGATATCGCGTACTTCGACGCCCAGACGCAGCCGCAGGGAGCTGTCCAGGCTGGAGAAGGGCTCATCCATCAGCAACAGGCGCGGCCGCGGCGCCTGGGCGCGGGCGACCGCGACCCGCTGGCGCTGGCCGCCGGACAGTTCGTGAGGCCACGCATCGGCCAGATCCGCCAGACCGACAACTTCCAGCAGATCGCCGACCCGGCGCCGGCGCTCGGCTTTATCAAGGCCGGTCAGGCCGAAGGCTACGTTGTCGACGACGCTCAGGTGGGGAAACAGCGCGTGCTCCTGGAACACCATGCCCATCTGGCGCCGCTCCGGCGGCACGGTCAGATCCGGGGCACTGATGGTTTTCTCGTTTGCCACGATCCGGCCGGAGGCCACCGCCTCGAACCCGGCCACACAGCGCAGCGCCGTAGTCTTGCCGCAGCCGCTGGGCCCCAGGAGACAACCGATGGTGCCCCGCTCCAGGCGGAAGGACAGACCGTCGAGGACCGGCTCCTCGCCGTAGCGCTGGCAGACCTTGTCCACTTCGATCCACATGACTACCCGTCCTCAGCCTCGACACAGACCCTGTTGCGGCCGCCGCGTTTGGCCCGGTAGAGCTGGACGTCTGCCCGGGCAATCAGTTCCTCGGCCACGGCCTTGATATCACTGCTCTCGCGAACACCGGCATACGAGGCCACGCCGAGGGATACGGTCAGCGGGACCGGCGTGCCGTCATCCAGAATCACGGGCTCGCAGGCTACCGCCGCACGGATCCGTTCAGCCAGGATCCTCGCGGACGGGGCGTCGGTCGCGGGCAGCAGTATGGCGAACTCCTCGCCCCCGTAGCGAGCAGCCACATCGCTGGAGCGGATCAGCAGCTCGACCCGCTCGGCCATTTCCCGCAGGACACGGTCTCCCGCCGGGTGGCCCCAGGTATCGTTGACCCGCTTAAAAAAGTCCACATCCAGGAAAACACAGCTCAGCGGCTTCGCGGCCCGCTGGGCGCGGGCCACTTCCTCCCGGATTCGGGTCTGCAGGTACCGCCGGTTGTGCCAGCCGGTCAGCACATCCGTCAGACCGCTACGCACGAGGCGAGCCCGGTTGACGGCGTTCTCGAGACAGACAGCCGCCACGTTGCCGAGGTGATCGAGAAAATCCGTGCCGTGGTGACGAGTAAAACGGTCCGCGGCCCCGCTACCGAAATTGAGCACTCCGACGAGCTGGTCCTGACGCCTCAGGGGGATCAGGGCACAGGACCGGACCGCTGAACCGGATGGAAAGACCAGGCCGTGGTCGGAACCGATATAGGGCCCCAGGCAGGAACGGTACAGGCTGTTGAACTGCGGGGCGACGGATTCCAGCGCCTCCTCGAAACGGACGCCCGGCAGGTCACCGGCTTCGATTCCGTCGGCCATGAGGAGATGGCGAATTTCGTGCTGGGGATCGGCAATACAGACCGTCACGACCTCGAGATCAAAAGCCGACCTCAGACCGGCGACCAGGGCAGTCAGGAGCTCGCGAAGATCGGCGGCCCGCAGCAGATTGAGTTCGCGCTCCTGGGAACGGCGAAGGATCGCTTCGTTGGCTTCCGCTTCGCGCCGCAGGACCGCGAGACTCTCGCGGAGCTTGCGGGTCTCGGCGCCGGGATCGTCCCTGTCCAAAGGCCGCCCTCAGCGCATGAACAGCTTGTAGACGAGCTTCTGGATCCAGCCTCCGTGCGGGGCATACAGCACCCTGGCCGTATTGAGTCGCGGCCGCGAGAACACCGCCTTGTGATGGGAAAAGGTCAGAAACCCCTCATAGGCGTGGTAGTGGCCCATTCCGGAATCGCCCACGCCGCCGAACGGCAGGTCCTCGGCGATGAAGTGGCTTACCGCGTCGTTGATGCACACGCCGCCCGAATGGGTCTGGGCGAGGATCTGTTCGCGCCTGGCCTTGTCGTTGTCGAACAGATTCAGGGCCAGCGGCCGGGGCCGCGCATTGATGAAGGCCACCGCGTCCTCGATGCGTTCATAGGGGACGATGGGCAGGAGGGGTCCGAAGATCTCCTCCTGCATGACTGTCATGTCCTCGGTCACACCCTTCAGAAGCGACAGGGGCATCTTGCGGGTGTCTGCCGACCCCGGCTCGGCCAGGGTGATGACCTCCGCGCCCTTGGCCCTGGCATCCGCCAGATAACCCTCGAGCCGCGCGTGGTGGCGGTCATTGACGATGCAGGAATAGTCCACGTTGCCGTGCAGATCAGGGTACATGGCCGCGAAGGCGCCGCGGAATTCGTTCACGAATTCGTCCACCCGGGGCGCCGGGCACAGGACATAGTCGGGTGCCACACAGGTCTGGCCGGCATTGAACGCCTTGCCGAAACAGATACGCTCGGCGGCCATGGTCATCGGAACGCTGTCGGTGATCAGCGTGGGGGACTTGCCGCCCAGTTCCAGGGTCACCGGCGTCAGATTGTCCGCCGCGGATCGCATGATGTGCCGGCCGATGTCGGTACCGCCGGTGAACAGGAGATGATCGAAGGGCAGCCGGGAGAATGCCACGCCGACTTCCACGTCCCCGGTGATGACCGCAACGTGGTCCTCCGGAAAGACGCCCGCCAGGGTGGCCTTCAGGGTATCGGCGGTCCGCGGCGTGGCCTCGGACATCTTGATCATGACGCGGTTGCCGGCGGCCAGCGCGGAAACCAGCGGGCCGAGGGCAAGGGCCAGCGGATAGTTCCATGGCACGATCACGCCGACGACGCCCTTGGGCTGGTAGTACACGCGGGATCGGGTCGTCGCCATCAGCAGGCCGCTGCGCCGTCGATCAGGGCGCATCCACCCTTTCACATGCCGCATGCAGTAGCGCATGCCCTGCACGGACGAGAGCAGTTCGGCAAAAGTCTCGTGTCTGGACCGGCCGCCGAAATCAGCGTGTACGGCATCCGCCAGGTCCTCGCGCGACTGGATGACCGCGTCCTTGAGGGTCCGCAGATGCGCCTTGCGCTCCTTCGCCGACGGCATCGGCGCGGCCTCGAAGGCCGCTTTCTGGGCGGCGAGGACCGCCGGCAGATCGACCGGGCGGGCCGCCGGAGAAATGGTGCTCAGTTCTGCAACCATGGGGAGAAACTCCACAAACCTTAGCCCACTGACTGTACCCGTCCCGCCCCCGGGGCGCCAGACGCCGGCGTGAGGCCGCACCCGGGGGAACTGCGGACGGCCGGCCTCTGTCAGAATATGCGGCCATGATTCGCGGGCTCATCATCGTTTCCCTCGCCACCGCCGCGGTGCTGGCAAGCTGCAGCGCCACGGCACCGCGGCACAATGGGCCCACTGCGGCGCCCATGGAAGACGGCCGGTTCGTTGCCGGAGACGACCTGGACAAGTCGCTGCTCGACGTGATCCAGTGGCAGCTCGGCCGGGAGCCCGGGCCGGACTGGGAGTTTCGGGAAGTGCGCCGGACAACGCCCGGGGCTGCACCCGACGGAACGGCCATGACGGTGACGTTGGTCAATCACGCCACGACGCTCATCCAGATGGCGGGGCGTAACGTGCTCACCGATCCGGTGTGGTCGGAGCGAATCAGCCCGCTGTCCTGGGCCGGGCCGCGCCGTTACGCCTCTGCCGGGATCGCCTTTGACGACCTGCCGGCGATCGATGCCGTGCTCGTCAGCCACAATCATTTCGATCACATGGACCTGCCCACGCTGGAACGGCTGGCCCGCCGGCACGACCCGGTGTTCGTCGTGCCGCTGGCGAACTGCCACTATCTCGCGGGCACGGGCACCGAGCGCTGTCGGGAGCTGGACTGGTGGGAGGCCACCGATATCGCCCCGGGTCTGACGGTGCAGGCGGTCCCGGCCCGGCATTGGTCCAGGCGCGGGGCGTGGGACCGAAACCGGGCGCTGTGGTCCGGCTATGTGCTGAACGGGCCGAAACGGGTCTATTTCGCCGGCGACACGGGAGCCGGGCCGCATTTCGCCGAGATCGCCCGCAGGACGGGAAGGCCGGACCTGGCGATGCTGCCCATCGGCGCCTATCTGCCACGCTGGTTCATGTCGGCCCAGCACATCAATCCGGCCGAAGCCGTGGAAGCCCATCGCGCGCTGGGGGCCAGTCAGACCATGGCCATCCATTTCGGCACCTTCCGGCTGGCCGACGACGGCCAGGATCAGCCGGTTTCCGATCTCGCCAGAGTTCTGGACGAATCGGCCACGGACGCCGACGCATTCTGGGTGCCGGTCAACGGGGAACGCAGACAATGGCAATAGCGCACGGGCTGGAGCGAAGCGGGTGTCCGACCTGATCGAAGAACATCACTTCGACTGTCCGGCATGCGGGGCGCCCATCTCCGTCCTGCTGGACCTCAGTGTCCCCGAGCAAATCTACGTCGAGGACTGCGAGGTCTGTTGCCGACCGCTGGAGATCACGATTCGCGCCGGCGCCGACGGCGTCGCGGGCTTCGAGGCAAGGCAGGCAGACCGTTGAGTATTGCGCGACGGGTCCGGATTGGCGCGTTGCTGCTGATCCTCGCGGCCGTGGCCTTCGGAGAATGGCGTTCAGCCCGCTCGCTGCAGCAGTGGCGGGAACCCCTGTGGGTCGGCATCTATCCGATCGCCGCGGACGACAGCGAGGTTACGGCTCGCTGGATCGAGCGCCTCGAACCGGACACATATGCCGATGTGCAGTCATGGCTGGGGCGGCAGGCCACGGCCCTCGGGCTGGGCCTGGATACGCCGTTCAAACTGGTTGCAGGAGAGCCCATAGGGTCGCAGCCGCCGAAGCCGCCGGACTCCGGCACGCTCGCGATCGCGGCGTGGAGCCTGAAAATGCGTGCCTGGAGCCGGGCCCGGCTGGGCGAGCAGACCGGGCCACGCCCCGATATCGCCTTGTACGTCCTCTACCACGATGCGGAGCGGATCGCCGTGCTGCCGCATTCCCTGGGTCTGACAAAGGGGCGGTTCGGAATCGTGAACGCGTTTGCGGATCCCGCTATGCAGGGCAGTAACCGGGTTGTGATGGCGCACGAACTGCTGCACGTCGTCGGTGCAACGGACAAGTACGACCCGGCCACCGGACTGCCGCGATTTCCGGACGGCTACGCCGATCCGGAACAGACACCGCGCTACCCGCAGAAGCGGGCCGAGATCATGGGTGGACGGGTTCCGATATCGGCAAGCCGGGCCAGCGTGCCCGAATCGCTTGGCTTGGCCGTGGTTGGACCGGTCTCCGCGACGGAAATCGGCTGGGTCCGCGCTCCCTAGCGTCCCGGCGTGGCGCCTGTCGCACACGGCAGCGATTGCCGCTAGATCGTGATCTCTCCGCGCAGGTAGGGTCGAACCCCGCCGGTCAGGCGCACGGTGTCGGGCCGGTTCTCGCAAGCCAGCTCGCCACCCCGGGGAGACAGCTGTCGAGCCAGCAGGGTGTCCTTGCCGAGCCGATCGGCCCAGTACGGCACCAGGGTGCAATGAGCCGAACCCGTAACCGGGTCCTCCGGCACGCCGCCGCCGGGAGCGAAGAATCGCGACACGAAATCCGCGTCATCGCCGGCCGCCGTAACGATCAGCCCGAGCTCGGGTTGAGCGGCGATCCAGTCCAGGTCCGGTGCGAGTTTCCGGACTACCGACTCACTCCCCACCAGCGCCATTCGATAGTCCGCCAGCAGGCAGCCGGAAACGGCCGTATCGAGGGCCTGCTCCAGGCCGTCGGGGACAGGCACCGGCCGGGCCGGCCGGGCCGGCAGCTCGACCGTGTAGTCCGTGTCGGACCGTGAGACTTTCAATGGCCCGGCCGGGGAATCGAAAACGATCTCCCCGGCGTCCGGCCCCGCCTCTGCCAGCATCACCGCTCCCGCGGCCAGGGTGGCGTGGCCGCACAGGTTCACTTCGCAAGCCGGCGTGAACCAGCGAATGGCCACGCCAGAGTCTACGACGACCAGAAAGGCGGTCTCGGACAGATTGTTCTCCGCGGCAATGGCCTGGAGGGTGGCGTCATCCAGCCAGTCATCCAGGAGACAAACGGCGGCCGGATTGCCGGAGAAAGCCCGTGGAGCAAACGCATCGACCTGAAAAATCGGAATCCTCAAAGGCGGCTCCTCAGCTTGTCGTAAATGGCGGGGTTACCGGCCAGAACGCTGGTGGTGTCCAGACCGATTGCGGCGCCATCGAGATCGGTGAAGCAGCCGCCGGCTTCCGACACGATCAGCGACAGCGCCGCGATATCCAGAATATTTACATCGGACTCCACGATGCCGTCGATGCGCCCCGCCGCGAGGAGATGGTAATGATAGAAATCACCATAGCCCCGGATTCGCGCCACCTCGGCGACGATTTCGCCCCAGGCCTTCCAGCGCGGCCCCCGGGCCAGGGTCTTCAGATTCCCCGATGAGACGGCGGCGTCCGCGAGGTCCGGGATCTCGCTCACCCGGCATGGCTCGCCGTTGAGCCATGCCCCCTGGCCCCGCTCGGCCCACGCCAGCTCCTCGAACAGGGGTGCGCTGGAGACACCCAGGACAATGTCTCCGTCATTCATCGCGGCAATCTGGGTGGAGAAAAACGGGTATCCGCGGACGAAGCTCCGGGTGCCGTCGATCGGGTCCACCAGCCACAGCCAGCCGCTTCCGCCTTCGTGCACGCCTGTCTCTTCCCCATAGAACCCGTCGTCGGGAAAGCGCTCCGCGAGGATCTCCCGGATGGTCTGCTCCGCGGCAACGTCTACATCGGTGACAGGTGTCCGATCCGCCTTGGTGCGCACGTCGATATTGCCGCGATATGCCTTGGCGATCACGCCGGCGGCCGCCCTGGCGGCCTGAAGGGCGGCGTCGAGTCGAGGACTGACGGTCATGGGAATCTCCGGAGTTGGGTGCCGCGGCATTCTAGTCCAGCTGGCGGCCCGGCATCGTGGCGGGGAATCCGGGTGGACAGCGCCCGCGAACTGGCGGAGGCTGGCGGGTACGACATCCCGGCAACCGGCGCCGCGCCCGCGGTCGCCGCGCACACACAAATCAGGCAGGGCGGTTATGGGGCATCGGCTGAGCAAAATCTACACGCGAACAGGGGACGAGGGCACGACGGGCCTGGGGGACGGGACACGCGTCTCCAAGGATCACCCCCGCGTGGAAGCCTACGGGACGGTGGACGAAACCAATTCGGCCATCGGCGTCATCCTCGCGGTCCCCGGCATCACTCCGGACATTCAGCGGTGTCTGACCGACGTCCAGCACGACCTGTTCGATCTGGGCGGCGAGCTCTGCATACCGGGCTGCTCGGTGATCGAGGAGTCCTACGTGGAGCGACTCGAAAACGAACTCGACGCCTTCAACGATCCGCTGCCACCGCTGGAGGACTTTATCCTGCCCGGAGGCGGCGCCGCATCTGCCGCCTGCCATGTGGCAAGGACGACCTGCCGGCGGGCGGAACGCCAGGTCTGGACGCTGTCCACGCACGAGCCGGTGAACGAGTTCTCCCTGAAGTATCTGAACCGCCTCTCGGACCTGCTCTTTGTCCTGGCCCGAACCCTCGTGCGCCACGAGCGCGGCGGCGAGGTCATCTGGGAGAAGGCGCGAAACCGCGGCCGCTCTTCGTCGGGATCGCCCTAGTCCCGGGAGGTCTCGCGCCCGAGCGCTCGTCTGGCCTGGTCCATGGCGGCACAGACGTCGGCGGCCCCCAGGGCCAGCCGGGGGCCGGGCCGGGCCACGTAATCGGCGTTTACCTGCAACAGATTCCCGGCGTCGGCGGCGGTGAGCCCCCGCAACTCGCGCCATTGCGCGAAGTCCTTGGAAGATGAATCGCCGCCGGCCAGGATGAGCTCGGGGTCACGGGCGATCACGGCCTCCCGCGATACCACGAAGGCGCCCCGGCCGGCATCGCCGAACACATTGCTCCCGCCGCACAACTCGATCAGCGCGCTGATGGGCTGATCCGCCCCCACCGTATACAGGGGCCGGGCGGAAATCTGATAGAACACCCGTAATGGCGTGGCGATCCGGTGAGCCGCGCGCAGGCGGTCGATCTGCTGGCGGTAGGCACGGGCCGCCCGTCCGGCGGTATCCGGCGTGCCCGCGAGGGCGCCGATGGTCTCCAGCTGGTCCGGCACGTCCTCGACCCCGGTGGCGGGCAATGCCTCCACCCTGATCCCGAGAGCGCGAATCCGGTCGATGACCAATGCGGGGTTGCCGCCTTCCCAGGCCAGCACCAGATCCGGCTGGAGCGCGACGAGGCGTTCGGCGTCGACGCCGAACGCATCTCCCACCCGGGGGAGAGCCTTTGCCGCCTCGGGATAATCCGTGTGGGCCACGGAACCCACGAGCCGCTCCCCGGCGCCCGCGGCAAACACCATCTCCGCCAGATGCGGCGCCAGGGTCACGATTCGCGCCGGTTCCGCCGCTACCGCCTGCGCCAGACCCAGCAAAACCAGAACGGCAAGGTGTCTCAACCCGCGAAGCCAAGCAGGGTCAGAATCGAGATCCCGGTGAGCCAGACGACGAGCGTACGGTGAACCAGCCTGAGCGACGCGGCCGCGGCGACTGCCGGTTCGCCAGCCGCCTGCCCGCCGGACCCGGACCGCAAGGCGCCCATGCCAGCCGCGCACACCACATCCTCGTTGATCTGGAAGAAGCTCTCGGAGCAGTCATCGTAGTAGGCCCGCCAGTCAGCCACCGCGTCTTCAAAGCTGCCGGCAATGGCGTAGCCGATCGCGAGCAGCCGGGCCGGCAGCCAGGCGAGCGTGCCGAACAGCGAGTGCAGCACGAACAGGGACTGGGGTTCACCGGCCCCGGCCAGCGCAGAGCGTCCCGCTTCGAATACTGCACGGCGGCGAAACAGGTCCGCCACCC
Source organism: Gammaproteobacteria bacterium (assembly GCA_029287575.1). Taxonomy (GTDB): domain Bacteria; phylum Pseudomonadota; class Gammaproteobacteria; order Steroidobacterales; family XN24; genus JARFQW01. The sequence continues at coordinate 20,972 of JARFQW010000191.1, forward strand.
GGAACAGCAGGGCGCCGGCCGGGCCGAGCACCATGAACCAGAAGATGACACCGAATATGCGGTTGTTAGCCTGCACGAGTATTGCTTCCTCCACCGCCCGTACGCGACCGTCACGCCCGGAGGGCGGGTCGGATTCGAGGATCTCCTTGGCCAGGCGCTCCGCCGCCGCGGCATCGCCGGCCTCGGCGGCCGATATGTACTCGCGCACTTCCTGTCCCAGGTCCCTGGGCCCCAGGCTGACGATGAGCACGAGGCTGGCAAACAGGACATACGGCAGACCGAGCAGTGCATCTCCGAACACGTGGGCCACGTAGATGACAGGCAGGACGGGAACGACAATGCCCGCTCCCGCGATCAGATAGGACAGCAGACCCGGATTGCGGTCCATGCCCCGTAACAGCCAGTCGAAGTACGAGTCCAGCAGACGGGGCTCCCTGAGCTCCAGGACGCTGGTTAGGGTCCGCTCCAGAATCAGCCCGAGGAACAAGGCGATAAGGTTCATGCAGACGCTCGCTGGAGGACCGGCCTGAAGTATACCCGTCCGATCATGCCAGCCGCTCCGTCAGAGCGTCCCAGGCGAAGCCCTCGCCGGGATCGGTCTTGCGGCCGGGAGCAATCTGGGAATGCCCGGCAACACGCTTGGGTGACAGCCCCCGGTAAGTTGCGCAAAGGGAGCGGATCAGCCCCGCCAGCCGGTCGTACTGCACGGGCTCGTAGGCGCCGTCGTCCGTGCCCTCCAGCTCGATCCCGATGGAGAAGTCGTTGCAGGCTTCCCGGTCACCCCAGCAGGAGACTCCGGCGTGCCAGGCACGCAGATGAAACGGCACATAC
>JARFQW010000031.1 GCA_029287575.1 Gammaproteobacteria bacterium
CCCCCCCCCCCCCCCCCCCCCCCCCCCCCCCCCCCCCCCCCCCCCCCCCCTCTCTTCATGAGCCGCCGACCCCCGAGATCTCCACTACGGCGAAGTCGTCGGCAGCGTCAGATGTGTATAAGAGACAGGTGTAGGGCAACAGGGCCAGGTAGCGGGCCCGCTTGACGGCAGCAGCTAGCTGCCGCTGGTAGTGGGAGCGGGTCCCGGTGATCCGGCTGGGAACGATCTTGCCGGTCTCGGTAACGTACTGCTTCAGCGTTGCGAGATCCTTGTAGTCGATCTCCTTGACGTTATCGGCAGTGAAGCGGCAAAACTTGCGGCGGCGAAAAAAACGGGCCATGGCAATGTAATCCTCTGAATAGCTTGGACGGACGCGGCTCAGGCCGGCGTCTTGTCGGATTCGCTGGCGGCGGCGGGGGCTTCGTCCCCGGACGCGTCTGCGTCAGCCGCCTTGACGGCAGCCGCGGCCTCATCGGCCTTGGCCTCGGCAGCCGGCGCTTCCGCGGGCTTTTCCGCGGCGGGCTCCTTGTCCGCGGGCTTGGCGGGAGCGGCTGCACCGTCTGCGGACTTCTCGTCCCTGTCGCGGCTGCGATCCCGGTCCCGTTCCTCTTCGGAGCGCGCCATCGGCGACGGCTCGGTTACGGCTTCGTCGCGGGCCAGCACCATGTGCCGCAGAACGGCGTCGTTGAACCGGAAGGCGCCGACGATCTCGTCGAGGGTGGCCTTGTCGCATTCGATGTTGAGGAGGCAGTAGTGGGCCTTCACGACCTTTTGGATCGGGAAAGCCAGCTGCCGGCGGCCCCAGTCTTCCTCACGGTGGATGTGCCCACTGCTGGCCTCGATCAGGGACCGGTACCGCTCGAGCATGGCAGGCACCTGCTCGCTCTGGTCAGGGTGGACCAGAAACACGATTTCGTAGTGACGCATTGTGTCTCCTTACGGGTAAACAGCCTCCCGGAATACGGTGAGGCAAGGAGTAGGCCCGACTCTCGGACCGGACATGGAACCGCCGAATTCTAATTAAGCGGCCGCGCCTTCGCAAGGCGTGGCCCGACAAAGACGCTCCGCGGCAATCAATCGTCCCCGGTCTGACCCGTGGATCGACGTCCCAGGGCGGTGTAGAGACAGATGCCGGTGGCCACCGAGACATTGAGACTCTCAACGACGCCGCGCATGGGCAGACTGACCACGGTATCGCAGGCTTCGCGGGTGAGCCGGCGCAGGCCCCTTCCCTCGCCTCCCATGACGAGCCCGAGCGGGCCGGTCCAGTCCGCCTCGAAAACCGTAACCGGCGCATCTTCAGCGGTCCCGACGAGCCACAACCCCCGGGCCTTTAGGTGACGAAGGGTGCGCGCCAGATTCGTCACCCGGATCAGCCGGGTGGTTTCCGCGGCCCCGCAGGCAACCTTTCTGACAGTAGCGGTGAGCCCCGCGGCCCGGTCGCGCGGCACGACCACCGCATGCACGCCCGCTCCGTCGGCCGAGCGCAGGCAGGCGCCGAGATTGTGAGGATCCTGGACCCCGTCGAGAATCAAGAGGAACGGCGGCCCCTCGAGGTGGTCCAGAAGCTCATCGAGGGCACCCTCGCCTTCAGGCTCCCTCGGCCTCAGCCGCGCGACCACCCCCTGGTGGGACCCATCGGCGAGTTCGTCCAGGCGCTTCCGGGGAACCCGCCTGATGTCGACGCCGGCCTCGGCTGCGCGCTCGCGCAGCGACCGGGCCCGCTCGTCATCCCGGCCCTCGAGCACGAGCATTTCCCGGACCGCATCGGGTGCGCTCGCGACCAGGCGCTCGGCGGCATGCCAGCCGAACACCAGCGTCCCGCTGTCCGCGCGCTCCCGTCGGCTCACCGACGTCGCTTCCGCGCCGGCCGGTCGGCCAGATCGAAGTCAATCTGGCGTTCTTCCATGTCCACCCGGGCAACGCGGACCGCCACCGGATCCGCCAGCCGGAACTGGGTTCCGGTCCGTTCGCCCACCAGCCGGTGCCCCGCCGGGTCGAACTTAAAGTAGTCCGGCCCCAGCTGGCTGACGTGCACCAGGCCGTCCACCTGAAGTTCGGGGATCTGGACGAATACCCCGAAATTCGTCACCCCCGTGATCATGCCCTGGTAGGTCTCGCCGATCTTGTCGACCATGAACTCGCACTTAAGCCAGTCCATGGCATCGCGAGTAGCCTCGTCGGCCCGTCGCTCGGTGTGGGAGCAGTGCCGGCCGAGGCCCTCCATCTCCGAGCGGCCGTAAAGGAATTCCCGGGGCTTGCCGCCGCGCAGAACGTGCCGGATACCGCGATGGACCAGGAGATCCGGATAGCGCCGGATCGGGGATGTGAAATGCGCGTACTCCTCGAGCGCCAGCCCGAAGTGGCCGATATTGTTCGGCTGATAGACCGCCTGGCTCATGGACCGCAGCAGCACGGATTCCACCAGCATTTCCTCCGGCTCACCGGCCACCGCCTCGCGGATCTTGCGGAAGTCGCCGGGTTTTACCTTGCCCGGCCGCAGCCTGAGCCCGAAGGCCTCGAGGAATTCGTTGAGCCGTTCGAGCTTTTCCTCCTCCGGCCCCGAATGAACCCGGTAAAGACAGGGAATCTTGTGCCGTCTGAAGAAACCGGCGGCCTGCACATTGGCGGCAATCATGCACTCCTCGATGACCTTGTGGGCGGTGCGCCGAAAGGTCGGATCCAGAGCAGCCACGTTGCCGGCATCGTCGAAGCGGACCTTGATTTCCGGGAGGTCGAAGTCGACGGCGCCCCGCCGCCGTCGCGCGCCCGCGAGGGCCCGGTAGACGTCGTAGAGATGACCCAGCGGCTCGAGAAGGTCCCCGAGCGACGCCCGGGCTTGCTTGTCCCCGTCCTCCATCGCCCGGGCAACCTGCAGATACGTCAGGCGGGCGGCGGATCGCATCAGGCCTTCGTGGAACCGAGACCGGGTCACCTTGCCCTGCGGATCCAGCCACATCTCGCACACCATGCAGAGTCGGTCGACCCGGGGATTGAGGGAGCACAGGCCATTGGAGAGCGCCTCCGGCAGCATCGGCAGAACGCCGCGGGCGAAGTACACCGAGGTGCCACGCTCACGCGCTTCGGCGTCCAGGGCACTGCCCGGCGTCACGTAGTGCGCCACATCCGCGATCGCCACGAGTACGCGCCAGCCGGTCTTCGTGGGCTCGGCGAAGACGGCGTCGTCAAAATCCTTGGCATCGGCGCCGTCGATGGTCACCAGGGGCAGATCGCGCAGGTCCAGACGGTCGCGCTTGTGGGCGGAGGCCACGTGAGCACCCTTGGTGGCCGCTTCGGCACGCGCATCCTCGGGCCAGGCGTGGGGCAAACCGTGAGCGCGGATCGCCATCTCGGTCTCGACACCGGGAGCGCCGGCGTCGCCGAGCACATCGATCACCTGACCCACCGCCTGGGTATCCCGGCCCGGATACTCGACGATTTCCGCCACGATGATCTGGCCGGGCTTCGCGCCGCCGGTCTTGCCGGGCAGCAGGGCCATGGTGTGGGTAATCCGGGAATCATCGGGCACCAAGAAACCCAGGCCCTGCTCCCGGATGTAGCGTCCAACCATCTCCGTGCGCGCTCGTTCGAGTACTTCGACCAGCGTGGCCTCCTGCCGGTCACCGTCGGCTACCCGCGGCCTCACCGCGGCGCGGTCACCGTGCATCACCGAGCGCATTTGCCTGGGGGCGAGAAACAGATCCTCGCCGCCGTCATCCGGCACCAGGAACCCATAGCCGTCCCGATGCCCGGAAACACGTCCGATCACCACGGGCAAATGGTCCGTCAGGCAATACCGGCCCTGCCGGTTGATCAGCAGCTGGCCGTCCCGGACCATGGCCGCCAGTCGTCTCGACATGGCCTCCACGTCCGTGTCGTCGACGAGCCCGAGGCCCTGGTGCAGGGACTTTGGCGACAGGGGCCGGCCGGCTTTTTCCATGACTTCGAGTACGGCGTCCCGGGACGGAATGACCGTCCGGTACTGGCGAGGCGCGCCGCCCCGGCCCCGGCTTCCCCGTCGACTGCCCCTGCGCGGCTCGCGGCCGCCGGACTTGCTACCCATAGGTGATCCCGCTTCTTGACATCTCCTCAAGGATACACGGCTTGCCGCCTGTGCCCGCGCCCCGGGACAGGGAATTCCGCCGGCCCGCCCTCCCCGGCTTCGTCAGGTCTCCCGTGGCGTTCGGGCAGGACAATGCTCCCGGATTATTGTCGCCAGCGGCGTCCCGGACTATCCTGCGCGGAGTTCGGCAGCCAACCGGCCTGATGCCGGCGGATACACACGACCCCATGAGCTATCTCAACCTCGACATGCTTTCGCGGATCGATCCGGATGCGTTTCGCAACCGGGACCCGTTCCCATGGATCAACCCCCAGGGCTTTCTGACCGAATCCGGTTACCGGGAACTGCTCGCCACGATGCCGCCGGTCGAACAGTTCACCCCGTTCTTCGGCAAGGTGCGCAAGCACGGTCAGCAAAGTCATGAGCGATACGTGCTGGAGTACACCGACGACACCGTCCTGCCGGAACCCTGGCGGCTGTTTGTCGAGGAACTCAAGGGCGATGCCTATCGTGGTTTTATCCGCGATCTGCTGGGCGGAGCCGCCTTCAAGTTCCGGTTTCACTGGCACTACACCCCCAACGGCTGCTCGGTATCGCCCCACTGCGACGCCCGGGGAAAACTCGGCTCGCATATTTTCTACATGAACTCTCGCGAGGAATGGGATCCGTCCTGGGGCGGCGAGACCGTGATCCTCGACGATGGCGGTCGCCTGTCGGCGCAGTCGAGCCCGGCGTTCTCGGACTTCGACACGGCCGTACCGGCGGAAACCATGGACAATCACAGTCTGCTGTTTGGCCGGCGCGGGAACTCCTGGCACGGTGTGCGTGAAATCCAGTGCCCGGAGGGCGCCCTTCGGAAAGTTTTCATTGTGGTGTTCGAAGACGCCGACCCGCGCCGGATGCTCGTCAAGCGGGTCAAGCGCCTGGTCAAGTTCAAGCCCCTCGTGACCGAGAAAGAGCGCGCGATGTATTGATGGCCCGGGGCGTGAATGCCCCGAACCTATTTCACCCGGAAAGGGGACCGGCGAGCCCGCAGCAGTTAAAATCCCGCCGATGTATCAGACCGCCGTAAAAAAACTCTCGCGAATGCTTGTCCGCAAGTCCGTGTTCTTCCTGCCGGAGGAGCGACAGATTGCGATCGAGCGCCGCCACCGCGGCCGAGAGCAATTCGGAAAGCTGGAGAAAGCCGACGCGACGATTGTCTCCCACGGCAAGAGCGGGCGCACTTGGCTGCGCGTCATGCTTTCGCGCATCTACCAGCAGCGCCATGGCCTGCCCGAGGGCAGCCTGATTTCCTTTGACGACTTCCATCGCCGGAACAAGGCGATCCCCAAGATTTTCTTTACCCACGACAACTACTTGCGGGACTACACGGGAAGCGCGACGGCGGCAGCCGACTACGGCGGCCGGCGGGTCCTTATGCTGGTGCGCCACCCCGCGGACGTGACCGTGTCCCAGTTCTTCCAGTGGAAACACCGGATGCGCGTGGAGAAGAAGGGCCTGCTCGGCTATCCGGATCACGGGGAGGACGTGCCCCTGTTCGACTTCATGATGAAGCCGGAGTGGGGCCTTCAGAGGGTCATGCAATTCATGAATTTCTGGGCCCGGGATTTCGGCGTCCTCGACCCCTTTGCGCTGACCCGGTACGAGGACCTGCGCCGGGATCCGGAACTGGAACTCGGTCGCGTAATGGAGTTTCTGGGCACGCCGGCCACCGCAGAAGAGATTCGCGAAGCCGTGGATTTTGGCTCCGTCGAGAAGATGCGCAAACGAGAAGAGCAAGCCGCGTCGAGCCTCACCGGCGGCAGGCTGAAGCCGAGAGACGTGAACAACCCCGACTCCTACAAGGTTCGCCGGGCCAAGGTCGGCGGCTACAAGGACTATTTCGACGACGAGCAGGTTGAACACATCGACGCGGCGGTCAATGAATTCCTGGCACCGATATTCGGTTACGGACAGGCAGCCGCCGGCCAGGCCAATTGAGGGGACCGCTGATGAAGCCCACCGTATTCATCCACACGAATGAGCGGCAGATGCTCGGCGCCATCGTCTCGAGGTACTCGTTGACGCGCAACAGCGCTCGGGCCGAGGACTTCGACATACGCTTCATCGAAGCGGGCAAGCAGGATTTCATGCTGGAACGGGAAGGTGAGCTGTTTCTCCGGGATGGCGAGAAGCGCCCCTGGCTCAACGACGATCTGCAGTCCTTCACACCGCTGCGCTTCATGCCGCCTCAGCTCATGGGCTACGACGGGCGTGCGGTGGTCATCGATCCCGATATTTTCGCAGTCGGCGACGTAAGCGAACTCCTGTTTCGCGATATGGGGGGCAAGGCGCTGATGTGCCGGACAAAGGGCGGCTACAAGGGTCGCGGAGGCGCGCTGGCCTCGAGCGTGATGCTTCTTGATTGCGCGAAACTCACTCACTGGTCCGTGGCAGACCAGTTCGCCGAGATGTTCACCTTCGAGCGCGACTATATGGACTGGATTTCACTGAAGCTCGAAGACCGGTCAACCATTGGCCTGTTCGAGAACTGCTGGAACGATTTCGACAATCTGGACGAAAAAACGAAGCTGCTGCATAACAC
>JARFQW010000042.1 GCA_029287575.1 Gammaproteobacteria bacterium
AGATCCATCTCCCTGCCGATACCATCCCTGGTATCCGGATCGAGCTTCGGCGAAATGCCCCGACACCTGGTAGCCGCTGCTACCGCCGCCCAATCCCTGGCGTGGTCGGACAATGCGTCCACTTCGATCCTGCCGTCCGGCCGCCGGACCAGCACCCGCGGGGCCTTCAGTCCCCCTCTGCGGCGCTGCTCTGGTGGCAGCATGGCGATAATTTCGTCTCGCACCGGTAACTCCCTTCCAGCACGCTCGTAGGACACTATGCAGAAGCCGTGCCAACTTATGGCAAAGCCCCTGAAACCGGAGCCCTTAGCCGCGTCGGGGCAACAGACGCGATTCAGAAGGTGACACGCAGCGTCACTTTCTGACCCCGAAGGCAGGCCGCCCGCTGGCCCCGCGGGGCCTGCCGGAACACAATGCGCCCATGCACTCCTCGAAGGACCCGCCGGACACGGCCCGCTGCCCGAACTGCGGCACGAGCCGGCGCGGGCCGTGGTGTCACGCCTGTGGTCAGCGCGCGCCAGAGCCGCTGAGATTTTCGCGTATCACCCGGGACGTCCTGGAGCAGATCACCGATCTCGGCGCCGAGCGCGGCCTGTTCCATACGCTACGGCAGCTCACCATACGCCCGGGCCAGGCCATCAGGGCCTACGTCGACGGACGGCGCAAGCCCCTGGTTAATCCGGTCAAGTACGCCTTTTTCGCGCTGACCATCGTCGCCGTGACCGTGGGCGTGACCGGTACGGACCCGGGCGAGGCCCTCGGGATCGTCGACCGCAGCCCGGTGGAGCGCCAGGCGCTCGCCATTTCCAACGCGTTGCTCGCCTACCTCGCCTTCCTGTCCATGCTGCCGGTTGCCGCCCTGCAGCGCTGGCTGTTCAAAGGCCGCATGGCAATCGCGGAAAACTATGCCTTCCAGCTGTTCGTGACCGGCCATCTGGCCCTGTTCGATACCCTGGCCATCGTTATCGGACTGATGGAGTCTTTCCCCGGGATGGTCATCGTGATCTGCGCGCATCTGTTGTATGTGTTGTTTGCGCTCGGAGGATTCCACCAGCGACGGGGCATGGGCCTGCTCTGGCGTGGTATCGCCGTGCAGGCGGGTGGGTTCATCGCCCTGAACGGCCTGGCCTGGGTATTTGCCAATTTGCTCAACTGGCTGGGCGTTCTGGATGCGCTGGAACGGCTTCTGATCTGAGCAACCCTGAGGCATGGCCGTAGCGCCGGCGGGCAGGCAGATCAGCGCCCGGATGCGGGTGGACGATACAGCCGGGCGGTCAGGGGCGCCATCGGTCCGGCCAGACGCTCCCAGAGGGCCTCGACTCGATCGGTGAAGATCTCGGCGCCGGTGGCCGCCTGGACCTTCCAGTCGCCACGGGCGATTTCCCCCTCCAGCTGCCCGGGACCCCACCCGGCATAGCCTGCATACACCCGCACGCGAGCCGGATCCAGACCGTCCTTGACGAGGGCCTCGAGCCGGTCCGCACTCGTGGTCACGAACACGTCGTCCACGACGTGGCCCGCATCCACGCCGATCTCGCCTGCTGTCCGGTCGTCCCGAAACAGCACAAACAGGCTGCCCGCCATGACCGGGCCGCCGATAAACAGGCCCCGCGCGGCCTCCGCGCTGCCCCCTCGCCCGGAGCGGTCAGCCGGCGCGGGCCGGTTCACCACCAGGCCCATGGCCCCGGTTTCGTCGGCCGCGACGAGCAGCACGACGGTCTGCCGGAAAACCGGACCATCCAGCTGCGTGGTGGCAACCAGGAAACGTCCGGCCGCAGGTGCCGGAGACCCGGCCCAGACGAGCCCCGGCCCACCCATCAGCAAAAAAACCCAGACCAGCCCGCGCATGGGCCCACCCTAGCAGGAGCCCGTTTCCCGCGACAGGCGGGAGCACTGCGTTCGCAGGCCCGGGCCGGCAAAACTTGCACATCGGCGGCACAGGCGGCGTGGCGGCTTGGCGTCTCCCCGCCGACTGGGTAATGATTGAGGCCTCAGTAACCAAAGAGGCGACGGAAATGTTCACAGCTGGAACGCTGGCCGTCCGAATCACCCTGCTGGCGGCGGCTCTCGCCGTCTCGGCCACGCTTGCGGCGTGCGGCACCTCGCCCACCGGGCGGCCTCAGATCAAGTTCAAGTCCGAGGATGAGATGGCCGCCATGGGCGAGCAGTCATTCCAGCAGATCCGGGCGCAGACGCCGGCTTCCAGGGACCAACAGGCAACCGCCATCGTGAATTGCGTTGCCACGGCGATCATCGGGCAGCTTCCCGTCAAGCAGCGCTTTGGCTGGGAGGTCGTCGTGTTCGACTCCAATCAGGTCAACGCGTTTGCGCTCCCCGGCCGAAAGATCGGCGTCTTCGAGGGCATTTTCCGGGTTGCCCGAAACCAGGATCAGCTCGCAACGGTCATCGGCCACGAAGTGGCCCACGTGATTGCCCAGCATGCCAACGAGCGGGTATCCACCTCGACCGCCGCCGGCTTTGGAGCCCAGGCGGTATCGGCCGGCGGCGGCGCAGGTGGCGCCGCGGCGGGGGCCGCCCTCGGGGTCGGCCTGCAATACGGCGTACTGATGCCGTTCAATCGCAAGCAGGAGACCGAGGCCGATGTCCTGGGACTCGATCTCATGGCAAAAGCCGGCTTCGATCCCAGGCAGAGCCTGCCGCTGTGGGAGAACATGGAGCGCCAGACCGGCGAGAAACCGGCAGAGTTTGTCTCCACTCATCCATCGGGCGAGACGCGCTCCCTGAATCTGAACAACCAGCTGCCGATTGCCCTGGAGTTCTACGAGGAGGCAAAGAAGAGTCAGCTCATTCCGGACTGCGGCTTCTGAGAGCGGGGCGGCGCCGGGCAGGATCCACAGTGTTTGCCATACTCCTCCTGCGCTTCGCCATTGCCAGAGGGCCCCTTCCATGACTGACAGTCATCGCTTTACCGACGATGAAAAATTCCTCCTGTTCAACACGCCGGCGATGATCGGCGCGGCGATGTCGTTCGCTCAAAGCAGCGGCGCCATCGGCACGTTCAAGGAAGCGCTGGCCAACGCCAAGAGCATTTCCGGAGGCGCGAAGGCGTTTCCCGGCAATGAAGTCATCCAGGCCGTTCTGCCGGACCTGGAGCACCGGGAAAGCGCCATGGAGACCGCCCGCGCCATGCGTACGAAGGCGGTCGAGCGGATGAAGTCGCTGGAAATCGATTCGAAGGAAAAGATGCATGCCCAGGCCATCGCGGATATCGGCGCCGTGCAGGAACTGCTGAAGGCGAAGGCCACGCCCGAGGAAGCCGTCCTGTTCCGGCAGTGGGCGCTGTCTGTCTCGGAATACGTGGCCTAGGCAGCGTCGGAGGGCGGATTTCTCGGGTTCGGTGGCGAACAGATCAGTGACGGGGAGCGGGCGGCCTACCGCGAAATCGCCGACGCGCTCGGCCTGTACGCCAGGCTGGTCTGACCCGGGAGCCAGTCCTCTCGCCCGGCTGTCAGCGCGCGTTTCTGTCCGTGGAACGGGCGGCCCGAAACTCAAGCAGATCGCCGGCAGTCCGTGCGGGCCGCTCCACCATGGGCAGATGCCCGACTCCCGGCATGACGACCACGCCTGCTCCCGGCACGTGGGCGGCCAGCAGTTCGGCACCCGCGGGAGAGAGCACCCGATCGGCGTCACCCCAGACGATCAGCACATCGTAATCCCGGCTCTCGGGCAAGGGCTCGACAGGCGTTGCCGCCACCGGGTATCCCCCCTCGCCTGTCCTTCTTATCTGGCCCCGAATTGCCAGATACCGGTTCCGGCGGTCGGCCACCTGCTGGCCGAGATGGCGGATTACGCCCGGAGGCAGCCAGGGGGGCTCGGAAAATGCAAAACTCAGCCGATTCCGCATGCCGTCGGCGGACTCCGGCAGCAGCGGTGCCGGCCGGCCCGCCCTGATCAGCTCGTCCATCTCGCTGGGCGGAGCACCGGGGGCCCCCAGCGGAGCCAGCAGCCACAGCCCGGCAACCCGGTCCGGGTATTTCGCGGCGAACGCGGCGGCGATATTCCCGCCCATGGAGTTGCCGCCGAGCCACGCGCGGCGGATACCCAGCGCATCCAGAAACTTCGCGAGCCACTCAGTCTGGGCGGGAACGGAGTAGGCCGACAAGGGCAGATCCGGATCCCACAGGGAGTCTCCGAATCCGGGCAGATCCGGGGCGATGATCCAAAATTTGCCAGTGAGATGGGCGGCAACCCGGGTCCAGTTATCCTTGTCCCCTGTAAACCCGTGCAGCAGAACGATCGGCTCGCCGTCGCCACCCTCAAGAACGGGTACCGGCCGGCCCGCCACCTCGACGCTTGTCGCGGTCAGCCCGGCACGCCAGCGTTCGAAGCCGACGGCGGCCCGATAGGCGGTGGCGTCGGGCAGCAGCCACCCGATGACAAGGAGCAGCAGCGCCACCGCGGCCAGACCGGCAGCAAGCAACGGGACGAGCCGGCCATCACTGCGCGGAATCGATAAGGCCCCGCACGAACGGCCCCTCGAGATCTGCACGCCGGTTCCCCGGAGGAACTCTCCCATGAGCAAACTGGTTCCCAAACTCATCCTCGAAGGAACACGCCTGACCCACAAGACGGATCTGGCTTTCGCCCTGAACGAACACCCGCGCATTGTCGGTGAGCGGCGCTATCGATACCACTCGCCGCTGATATCCGCCGAATGGTGCGGGTTCACGAATTCGCCCTGGGGCCGGGGCCTGATCAATTTCGACCCCGATGAGTACGACCGGGCCATGGAAACCTATGCCTGCTGGGTCCGTTTGTTCGAATTGCTGCACTACTACTCGTGGATTGTCGACCGATTCCATCTCTCGACACGCGCCTGGCAAGCGACCGCCGGTCGGGCGGATCCCGATTTCGCCTGGCTGGAGGACCGCCTTGCGGCACTGGATTTCCGGATCATCCTCTGCCAGCGCCCGGCGGAGTCCTTCGCTGCGGCCCGGGAGGAGCGGCTCAAGGTGTCCGGAAACCCGTCCCAGTACGACGATCTCGATGTATTCGTTCGCGAGCAGGAGTTGCTGGACAGGCTGGCGCGGGCCTCGCGCCTCCAGGTTCTGCGGCTGGACGTCAGTGGCGGAGATATCGCCGGCGCGGCCGACACCTTGGCCGACTGGATGGCCGCGACCGGCGGCCTCACCACGGATCAGTAGTCCTCGCCCCGGTCCTGATCGATCCGGAGCACCAGTTTGCCGCGGGTCCGGCCGGACCGACTCGCTGAGAGAGCGTCGTCCACCTGCGAGAGCGGCCAGGTGCGGTCCACATGGCACTTGAGCCGGCCTTCGTCGGCGAGGGCGGCCAGTTCGGCAAGGCGCGGCCCCGAGGATCGCACGAGCACGAGCCGCGTCGGCCGGCGCCGGGGCACCCACCCCAGGCCCAGGTCCACGGCGGCACGGCGCAGGGCGACGCGCCTGGGTACCGTCGTGACGTGGACGCCGCCCGGCATGAGCACCTGCCGGCAACGGGCCGGCGATTCCCTTCCGATCGTGTCGAAGACCCGGTCATAGCGCCGGCTGCCGGCGTCGAACTCTGCCATCTCATAGTTGATGACGTGCCGGCAGCCGAGATCCCGGGCAAAGGCCACATTCCGGCCGCTGCACACGCCGGTTACCTCCGCACCGGCCGCACGCGCGATCTGAACCGCCAGATGACCCACGCCGCCCGAAGCGCCGATTACGAGGACCCGGCGGCCCGCAAGCCGCCGGCCCAGCCCCTGGAGGGCGGTAAGGCCGGCCAGGGGGATTCCCGCGGCTGTCTCGAAGCAAAGATTCTCCGGAATTCGCGCACAGACACCGGCACGGACGACACACCACGGCGCGAACGCCCCGAGGCCGCCCGCAAGTGTCTGCATGGCAAAAACCCGATCTCCGGGGCGAAACCCGGAAACCCGGCGGCCAGCCACGGCCACTTCGCCGGCCACATCCGCGCCGGGCACGAAAGGGCGCCGGGGGAGCGTCCGGGAAAACGGATAGCGGCCGGCCACCATCATCCAGTCGCGGGGATTCACTGCCGCGGCCCGAACCCGGATGAGCAGGTCCCGGGGGCCCGGCGAGGGAACCGCCATTTCGCGCAAAAGCACCGCGCCGGCGCCGGGATGCTCCAGCACAACCGCAGTCATTACGGGCGGCGGATGAGGCATGGTGGGCCTGTACTGATCGAAGGACATTCGGGCGGTACAATAGGCCTCTTTTGCCCGGGGTGTTACCTGAATGGATGCAAGCACGCAAAGCTGGACCGATCGGCTGATGGCGGTCTGGTACAAGCTGATGCCCGGAGAAAGCGGTTCGGTACGCAGCCGGGCGGTCGGTGTGGCCCTCCTGATCGTTCTCATCGCGCTGCTGGCGCTGTCGTTCTGGTGGTCCCGCGAACCCGCGCCGTTCTGGGTGGAGTGGGAGAACGCGGGCCAGCCGGCGGTTCGCGGCCACGCCACGACCCGGGCCCTTATCGGCGTAACGTCAACCCTGCTGGACAAGCCCGGCGGCTATCTCACCAACGACGTGATGCCACCCGGCGTAGCCCTGGACAACATCCCGAGCTGGGAGTGGGGCGTGCTGAAGCAGTCCCGGGACCTCGTCAAGTCCTTGCGCAATGACTACAGCCGGTCCCAGACCCAGTCCATCGAGGATCCGGACCTGACCCTGGCCGAGCCCCGGCTCAATCACAACCGGCACAGCTGGATCCTGCCACCGGCCGAGTCCCAGTACCGCCAGGCCATTACTCACCTGGAGAACTACCTGGCCAGACTGGGGGACCCGAACGACCGGGATGCCCAGTTCTATGCCCGGGCCGACAACCTGCGCTCGTGGCTCGAGCAGGTGGAAAAACGCCTCGGCAACATGGCTCAGCAGCTGTCCGCCAGCGTCGGTCAGCGCCGGGTCAACACGGATCTGGCCGGCGATCCCTCGGCGGAAACCGCCACCCCCAGGCCCACCGACGTGGATGTGCGCACCGGCTGGTTCGAGATCGATGACGTGTTCTTCGAGGCCCGCGGCACCGCCTGGGCGCTGGTGCATTTCCTGCGCGCAGCCGAGTACGACTTCGCGCAGGTGCTGACGGACAAGAACGCTACCGTGAGCCTGCGCCAGGTCATTCGCGAACTGGAAGCGAGTCTGGCGCCTATCCGCAGCCCGATCATCCTCAACGGCAGCGGTTACGGAATGACGGCCAATCACTCGCTGGTGATGTCCTCGTATCTCTCCAGCGCCAATGCAGCGGTGATCGAGCTCCGGGACCTGCTCTCCAAGGGCTGAGCCGAAGGGGCCAAGCTGAAGCTGCGCCGCTCAGTCGACCAGCGCGTCCAGATAAGCCTGGATGAACTCGTACTCGGCGGCGAGGTTCTCGGCGGTACTCTCGGCGATGAAGCTCTCGAGCTTGCCGCCGATGAGCGGCACCGAGGCGGCAATGGTGATGGCCACTTCGTTGACGCAGCCGTCGTCCGTGGGCGAAAGGTACATGGTGCCGGTCATTTTTGCCGGCACCCCTTCTCCGGTCATGTCCAGCTCGTTGAACCAGTTCCCCTCGTCATCCTGAGCCCAGCGCTCGGACTGCAGCATGGTGTTCCATTCCCCCAGGACTTTCTTGAGGAAGCCCGGCACTTCCAGCGGCACATCCCGCGTCGTTTCGATCATGAACACGTCATCTTCGGTGTCGGCAGACAGCACCGAAACCCGCTTTGCACCGATCCCCTCGAATTTCGCCTCGTAGAAGTCAGGGTCGGTGAAGGCTTCGATCACGGTATCGACGTCGTAGTCGTATTCGTGGCGGGCTTCGACGGTGACGCTCATGGCCGGCTCCGGTTTGCAGGGGCGTTCCGGAAGACTAGTCGGGCCGGAAGGACCTCACAACTCTTCGGTCCAGACCAGCAGCGTCCGGTCCCCTTCCACACGGGCGACGGCGAGCTCCACCTGGCCCGTCCACGCCAGAAACGCACTGATCTCCGCCTCGGAGATCACCTCGTAAAAGGTTGCATGACTCTGGAAGACGAGGGCGCCGGTATCCGCGACGAAGACGCCGACGTTCAGGTTTTCGTTGAGCTCGGCGGCGAATGCGGACAGATCCGCACTCGTGACGCCGGGCTGGGCGGGGAAGCGGCGGGTGACGACCAGCCGGTCCAGGCCTTCCGACTGCAGCACCGGGCTGATCGATGCCTGTAACGTGTCCGTGCCGGCCTCCACCGTAAGCGGGCCCGCCACCCGCACGCGGTAGCCGTGACCGAGGAGAAACCGGGCCAGGGGCTCAACGGCACTCTCGTCGCTCAGTCCGGACAGATCGAGCACACCGGCAGGAGGTCCCGGCGCCGGTGTCTGGGCAGGCTGCGGCGCCGCACAGGCGGCCGAGAGAGCAGCCAGGACCAGCGCCGCCCGGCGGCCCCATCCACGAGGCGTCATCAAAAATCTGCTAGCGTTCATGTCTCGAAGGATACCGGCAAGCGGTCCGAAAGGGATCAGCGCTTGCAAGGAGTTAAGCATGGGCGTTTGCGTCGTTACCGGTGCCAATCGCGGCATTGGCCTGGAATTGGCAAGGCAGCTGGCCAGCCGCGGAGAACGGGTGATAGCCGTATGCCGGCACACGTCCCCCGAGCTGGAGTCCGCGGGAGCCGTCATCGTGGACGGAATCGACGTGACGAAGCCGGACGATCTCCAGGCCCTGGCGGGACGCCTGGAAGGCGAGACCGTGAGCCTGCTGGTGAACAATGCGGGCGTCTTGTCGAGTCAGCGGCTCGGTGCCATCGACAACGATGCCATCGCGGCTATGGAGCATCAGTACCGGGTCAACAGTCTGGGGCCGCTGCTCGTGACCCAGGCACTGCGGCCGCTGCTGGCTGCCGGAAGCAAGGTGGGCATTGTGACGAGCCGGATGGGGTCGATCGCTGACAATACCTCGGGCGGGACCTACGGCTATCGCATGTCCAAGGCCGCCGTGAACGCGGCCGGCATGTCGCTCGCGCGGGACCTCGAGGACGAGGGGATTGCGGTGATTCTGCTGCACCCGGGCTACGTGCGCACCGATATGACCGGCGGCTCGGGGCAGACTGAGCCCGCGGACGCGGCCGCCGGCCTGATCGCCCGGCTGGATGAACTCGATCTGGCCTCGAGCGGATCGTTCCGCCACGCGAACGGTGAGCACCTGCCCTGGTAGCGCGGACACGGAGACCCGGCCCTCAGAAACCGGGCGCCGCGCCCTCGTCCATGAATACGTCCACGCCGGTTGGCGGCGTGACCAGCGCAGCCGGCAGACTCTGACCGTGGCGCCAGTGGGACACCGCGTCGCGTTTGGCTTCGCCGGTCACCATGAACAGAACCTGGCGGGCCCGGGACAAGCGATGGGCACTCATGCTGATGCGCACCGGAGGCGGCTTGGGGGCGTCACGCACCACCAGGACGTCGGCCGCATCCGCCGACTCGCCCACGTCATGACCCGGGAACAGGCTGGCGGTGTGGCCGTCCGGACCCATCCCGAGCAGGACCAGGTCGAACTGCCGTATCGGAGCGAGCAGCTCCGCATAGACTGACGCGGCCGCCTCCGGAGTCGGCCCGTGCGGGACGGGGTGGATGTTCTTCCCGGGGATTGCGGACTCAGCGAGCCAGCTGTCCCTGGCCATGGTCTCGTTGCGGTCCGCGTGGCCCGGCGCCAGGTAGCGTTCGTCGCCGAACCAGATCTGCCAGCGATCGTCGCCGACGCCCATGTCCGCCAGGCGGGCATAGATGCCTCGCGGCGTATTGCCGCCGGCGAGCACGATATGAAATTCTCCCCTGGAAGCCAGCGCCTGATCGGCTCCGCCGACGATCGCGATCGCGGCCCTTTCGGTCAGTTCGTCAAGTCCCGGATATACATGCCAACGCGCCACGCTTGTTCCTCGTGTTTCTTGTTCTTGTCCTGACAATCCCGTGGGGCGAGCCTAACCGCGCAGGTTCTTTCGCCAGACATGGGCCGGGCTGTCGAACAACAGTGTCGCCTCTTCGGGGCCCCAGGTTCCAGCAGGATAGACCCTGAGGCTCCGGGAATCCTGCGACCATGCTTCCATCAGCGGCGCCACGACCTTCCATGACTCCTCGACTTCGTCGAAACGGATGAACAGGCTCGCATCGCCCTCGATCACGTCCAGAAGCAGCGTCTCATACGCGTCCAGAGAGGTCTCCCCCTCTTCGCGAAAGCCGGTATTGAGCCGCACCGTGCGGGTTTCCAGTTCCAGACCCGGCTGCTTGGCCCTCAGCTCCATCTGCATCCACTCATCCGGCTGCAGGGACAGATAGATCCAGTTGGAACGTATCCGCTCCTGGATGGCGGTCCGGAAGAGCTGCTGGGGCGGCTGGCGAAAGCGGATGGCAATAATCGACTGCTTGCGGGCCAGCCGTTTACCGGTGCGCAGGTAAAAGGGCACGCCGCGCCAGCGCCAGTTGTCGATGTAGAGTTTCAGGGCGACATAGGTCTCAGTAACGGAGCTGTCCGGCACATCGTTCTCGTCCCGATAGGCGGCCATCCGCGCGCCGTTTCCCTCTCCGGCAACATACTGGCCGCGAACGGCGAAGTCGCCGGCCCGGCTGACCGGGATCGGGCGGATCGACCGCAGCACTTTGACCTTTTCGTCGCGGCGGTCATTGGCATCCATGGTGGCCGGCGGCTCCATGGCAACGCTGGCGAGGAGCTGCAGAAGGTGATTCTGGACCATGTCCCTGAGCGTTCCGGTGCGATCGAAGTAACCGGCCCGGTCCTCGATGCCAATATCCTCGGCCACGGTGATTTGCACGTGGTCGACGAAATTGCGGTTCCACAGCGGCTCGATCAGCGTATTGGCCAGCCGGAATACGAGGAGATTCTGGACCGTTTCCTTGCCGAGGTAGTGGTCGATGCGAAACACCTGCTCCTCGTCGAAATGCTGGTGCAGCTCCCGGTTGAGTTCGCGGGCCGATTCGAGATCCCGCCCGAACGGCTTCTCGACCACGATCCGATGCCTGCCGTGGCCCCGGTTGAGGCCCACCCGATCGAGATTGTTGACCACGGGAAGGAAGTCATCCGGCCGGATCGCCAGATAGAAGACGATGTTCTCGCAGGAACCCATTCGGGGCCGGCTCAGGACCTCGAAGAGTTCCGTGTAGGTCGCCGGCTCGTTCAGATCACCGCGCAGATATTCGAAGCGGTCGGCAAACCGCTGCAGAGCGGTCTCGTCCACGGCCTCGCCCGCCGCGGCCCTGACGGCTTCCTCGAGATGCTCTCGCCATCGGCTGTCATCCCAGGGTCTCCGTCCGATGGCGACGAACAGCAGATCCTCATTGAGCCGGCCAGCGCGCTCGAGGTGATACAGGGCGGGGAAGAGCTTGACCTGGGCCAGGTTCCCCGTCGCTCCGAAAATGACGAAATGACACGGCCCGGGGCTTGCCGACTCCGTCACGACTCATCGCCCTCCCGGGCAACGACCGCGTGGCCGCCAAACCCCTTGCGCATCATCGACAGAATTCGCGCGCCGTAGTCCCCGCCCCCCTGGCTGGCATGGCGCATCATCACCGCGGCCCCGATGGCCGGTGCGGGTACGCCCTGCTCGATGGCTTCGATCACCGTCCAGCGGCCCTCCCCGGAGTCGGCAACGACCGGTTCAATGGATTCCAGCTCCTGGTCGTTGCGCAAAAAGTCCGCCGTGAGATCCAGCAGCCAGCTGCGAACCACGCTGCCGTGACGCCACATCTCTGCAATGCCCGCCAGGTCCAGACCGAAATCCTCGCG
The DNA here is from genome assembly GCA_029287575.1 of Gammaproteobacteria bacterium. Lineage (GTDB taxonomy): Bacteria > Pseudomonadota > Gammaproteobacteria > Steroidobacterales > XN24 > JARFQW01. The sequence continues at coordinate 11,731 of JARFQW010000042.1, forward strand.
CCCCTTCATCAGCGCGAAACCCTCCGCATAGGCCTGCATCATGCCGTACTCGATCCCGTTGTGGACCATTTTCACAAAGTGCCCGGAGCCCGGCGGGCCGCAATGCAGCCATCCCGAATCCGTGGCGGGCGCCAGCGTCTCAATGGCCGGCCGGACGGCGGCAAAGCTCCTGTCCGTGCCTCCCACCATGAGGGCGTAACCGTTCTCCCTTCCCCATACGCCGCCCGATACACCGGCATCCACGAAGCCGATGCCCAGGGAGGCGAGCTCCTGTGCGCGCCGCATGGAGTCCTTGAAGAGTGAGTTTGCGCCGTCGACCAGAGTGTCACCGGGCGCGAGCAAACCCTTGAGTTCGTCGATCGCGGCTTCGGTCACGTCGCCTGCCGGCAGCATGAGCCAGACGGTTCGAGGCGCGGCCAGAGCGGTCACCAGGTCTGCGACCGATTCCGGTGCCGAAAAACCGGCTTCGGCCGCCAGAGCGGCAACGGTCCCGGGATCGCGGTCGTACCCACGGACATCGTGACCCCCCGCGGCGAGCCGCAGGAGCATGTTGCCACCCATTTTTCCCAGACCGATGATCCCCAGCTGCATGGCTGACTCCTTCAGTGTGCAAGGCGATAAAGAATAGCCCACGGGGACGGCAGCGGCGGACGCCTTGCCCGCTGTGAGGATGCTGTGGTGTGATTCACTCTCCGGCGACCCATCCGGCGCCGCAGGTCGCGAGCCGCGAAATCGCCCATGACCGATTCGATGCCGATAGATCTGCCGGCGATCGTTGCCCATCGCGGCTGGGCGGCCCGCTATCCCGAGAACAGCCTGGCTGCCATCGAGGCGGCGATCTGGCTCGGACTGCGGTACGTGGAATTCGATGTTCAGCTGACCGCGGACGGGGTGCCGGTGCTGTTTCACGATGTGTCGCTGGAGCGCATTACCGGCCGGCCGGGCCGAATCCTGGACACCCGGTGGGCGGACCTGGCGCATCTGTCCACCGGAGAGCCCGGGCGGCTGGGAAACGCCTTTTCCCGAATTCGGCCGGCAACCCTCATGGACGCGGCGAACCTGCTGTCCCGTCATCCCGGCGTCACCGCCTTCGTGGAGATCAAGCCCGAGAGCCTGGCCCATTTCGGAAGCCATGCGGTCTGGGAGGCGTGCCGGCTGCCCGTCGGGGAAATCCCGAGACCGGTCGTGACCTCGTTTGACCGCGCGATTCTGGAGCAGGTCAGAGCGGAACACCGCATCGCCTGGGTCCTGCCGGAGTACACCGATGCCACCCTGGCGTCGGCCCGCCGGCTGGCCCCCCGGTACCTGTTCTGCAATGTCAAGCGCCTGCCTGCAGGCCCCCTGGCCGACGGGACCTGGGAGTGGGTGATCTACGAGATCCGCACCGCCGCTGCGGCCCTTCGGCTCGGCGAGCGCGGCGCAGGCCTGGTCGAGGCGATGGATCCGGCCGCCCTGCTGGGCCGGCCCGCGGCCGACCGGCCCTGATCCGCTGCGGGCCCCCCGCCTGCGCTTGCGTATAATCCGGCCGGTCGAAGCGTGTCGCCCGGTGCGGCGCGCCGCACCCGAAGTCACTTCAAGGGGCCCCATGAGCGCACGCAGGACCGCCTCCGGCGGGGTTACAACCGATGCCGGCAGCGAGCGCGAACGCAGCCGGGACGTGCGTCCGCTGGCGGGGCTGGTGCCGTTCCTTGCCCCCTATCGGAGTCAGCTGTTCGCGGCCCTTGCGGCCCTGGTGCTGGCGGCGGCTGCCACCCTGAGTCTTCCGCTCGCCGTCCGCCAGATGATCGATTTCGGCTTCGGCGGGAACGATCCGGCATCCGTTGATCGCTACTTTTTTGTTCTGTTCGGGATCGCCGCCGCTCTCGCCGTTTTCACGGCCCTGCGCTACTACTACGTTTCGTGGCTGGGAGAACGGGTCGTGGCTGACATCCGCGATGCCGTGTTCTCCCACATGCTGCGTCTGAGCCCGTCATTTTTCGAAATGACCCGAACCGGCGAGGTGCTGTCCCGGCTCACCACCGACACGACGGTTCTGCAATCGGTGATCGGTTCCGGCGCCTCGATCGCGCTTCGAAATCTCTTCCTGCTCGCCGGCGGCCTGGTCATGCTGGTGCTTACCAGCCCGGGCCTCACGGGGCTGATCATCGGACTGATCGTGCTGGCGCTGTTGCCGCTGATCCTGTTCGGACGACGGGTACGATCCCTGTCCCGCGCCAGTCAGGACCGGATCGCTGACACCAGTGCCGTGGCAGGCGAGATCCTCGGCGCCATGCCGACCGTCCAGGCATATACGCGCGAGGACTGGGAGCGGGCCCGCTTTCACGAGGCCGTGGAAGACTCCTTTGTCGCTGCCCGATCGAGGATCCGCGCAAGATCGCTGCTGACCGCGGTGGTGATTCTGTTCGTCTTCGGCTCCATCGTCATGGTGCTGTGGATGGGTGCGAAGTCGGTCATGGACGGAGACATGACCAGCGGCCAGCTCGGCCAGTTCGTGCTGTACGCCGTCCTGACATCGGGCGCCTTCGCGGCTCTCGCCGAGGTCTGGGGTGAGGTTCAACGGGCGGCAGGGGCCATGGAGCGGATCTCGGAATTACTCGCTGCCCAGCCGGAAATCAGTGACCCGGAGAAGCCCGTCGCACCGAAAGTGCCGCCCGGCGGTGCCGTTGCGCTGGAGAACGTTGCCTTTACCTACCCGTCCCGGCCGGGGCGGCCTGCCCTTGATCAAGTCAGCTTTGACGTGCCGGCCGGGTCCACCGTTGCGCTGGTGGGGCCGTCCGGCGCCGGCAAGAGCACGCTCTTTCAGCTGCTGCTGAGATTCTGGGCCCCGGATTCCGGGACGATCAGAATTGATGGCGTGGATATCGCAACCCTGCGGCTCTCCGATCTGCGGGAGCTGATCGGCATCGTGCCCCAGGAGACCGTGATCTTTTCGGCCAGCGCGGCGGACAACATTCGCTACGGCCGCCCCGGGGCCAGCGCCGGCGAAATCGAAGCTGCCGCGAGAGCCGCGGGTGCCCACGAGTTCCTATCCAACCTGCCCGAGGGCTACGAAAGCCACCTTGGCGAGCGCGGCGTCCGCCTGTCCGGCGGCCAGCGCCAGCGCCTGTCGATTGCGCGAGCCTTGTTGAGCAACCCGCCGCTGCTCCTCCTGGACGAGGCCACCAGCAGTCTGGACGCGGAGAGCGAACGGCAGGTCCAGGCGGCGCTCGAGCGCCTGATGGCCGACCGGACCACCCTGGTCATCGCCCATCGTCTGGCAACCGTGCGTAAAGCCGACCGGATTCTCGTCCTCGACGAAGGCCGGATCGTGGCCAGCGGCACCCACGACGAGCTGCTCGCGGCAGAAGGCCTGTATGCGCGGCTGGCTTCCCTGCAGTTCGACAGCCTGGACGCGCCGGCTCGGAGCACTACCGCCGGGCCGCCCCCGCCGGACCTTGCGGAGAGCGCGCCCTGAGGGCCACCGCAAGCGTCAGCGCGGCCAGCAGCATGAGGTCCGGCGCCAGCGCCCGCCAGCCGTCGGCGAAAACGATGTGGGTGACTACCAGGAAGCCGGCCCCCAGTCCGAGCAGGATCGCCCCGCCCCGGCGCCAGGGGGTCATCAGGACAAGCAGCGCGCCGAGCACCTCTGCCATTACCAGCAGGCCCGCCAGCCAGGCGGGATAGCCCCACACGGCGAAGCTCGGGACCGTGTAGTCCCAGGCCGCTATTCGCCCGGCACCGCGGAGCAGAAACACGGCGGCGACCATGACCAGCGCCCAGCGCCGAACGAGTCTCGAAAGCATCAGAACGCCGTCCCGAAGACTTCGATAATGCGCCGGTCCGCCCAGGAAGCCGAACCGGGCCTGTCCACAAATCCGCAGTGGCCGCCGTGATCACAAACCTCGACGGTCAGGGAAGACGGCCGGGCCAGTTGGTCGAGGTCGGCGACCGGAATCACGGGATCATCCGCGGCTGCGAGAATGTGTGCCGTGGTGTCGATTGCGTCAAGCGCATCGCCGGTGATTGCGTATCCCCCAAGATAGGTCTCCAGATCCGGGTAGTCGGTATAGCCGGCGACAAAGAAGTCGGTCATCTCGGTCAGGGAACGAAACCGGCCCAGATCGCCGAACGCGTACAGGCCGGGATGACTTGCGGCCTTCTTGCGCAATGATCGCCGCCACTTCGCGAGAAAATAGTGCCGGTAAACAAACCACCCCTGCTCCAGGGCGCCGAGTGTGGTCCGGGGATCCAGCACCGGACAAACCGCCACGACCCGGGCGAGCACCAGTCCACTGCGCGAAGCCCGGGCCGCGACACGAAGGGCGAAGTTGCCTCCCAGGGAGAATCCGGCAAGGCACAGTGAACGGCCAGGATACCGCTCGGCGATGGCCTTGACGGCGCCCACCACCTCGGCAATCCGGTTGGAGTGAAACAGCCCTTCGTTGAGATGATGGCTGTCACCGTGATCGCGAAGATTCAGCCGCACAACCTCGTAGCCAGCCGCGTGCAGGGCTGCGGCTGCGGAGACCAGATAGAGCGAACGGGCGCTGCCTTCCCAGCCATGAATCAGCACGGCCAGCCTCCCATCGGGATCGGCGGACGGCGTTTCCACGGCCAGCAGGCGCGTTCCGTCGCCACAATCGACAATGAGATCCCGCGACCTCGCCTCCAGCGGACCGATTTGCCCGGCCAGCCAGTAGCGGCGGAGTTTCAGGCTCGCCAGCACCGACTGGACATGGCCGTGACGAAGCGGCGGCGGCGGCGCAAACTTCCCCTCGGCGTCGATCACAGCGACCGCTGCCTAGCCCAGCTCGAACGCCCCGGACCCGGGCAACTGTGTCACGAAGTCGGTGCCCATCAGACGGGCGGGGGTCACATGACCGCTTGCCGTCTTGCCGGCCAGAAGTGCCGCAACGATTTCCAGCGATGCGGACACCGTTACGTCATAGCCGTTGGCGGTCCGGATTCGCCCCGTGACCGTCTTGCCCGCGGCATTGACGACCTCTCCCCAGACGGCCGTTGTCAGCTCGGCGCGCTGCGTCTCAGAGGGCCCGTGCACTCGCTTGTCTACCTGTGCCTTCATGAATTTCTGAACCAGCCCCAGACCCAGGAGGGGGCGAATCGCGTTCATTCGCTTGAGGCGCTTTACGAGATTGGGCGACGCCGGAATGTATACGTCGATGTCCGGGATGCCGGTCGTGCGATAGGCAGTGGAAACGTCACCCCACGGAATGGTCATGGCCAGTTTCTCACCGTCGCCGAAATCGATGCGCCGGGTACGCCAGGCCAGCGGCACGGTTTGGAGTTCGCCGTGCCGACGCACCTTCCCGCCGCCCGCCAGCCCCTCCACCGAGGTCTTCGCGGTGCCCGGACTGAAACCCGACCGGGAATCGAATCCCAGCGCCAGCTTGGTCGCGTCCGGGAGGGCGGAGGCCAGCTTCGCAGCCAGACAGTCCGTGGGCACCACATCGAAACCGGTGCCGGGGCACAGGAGCACGCCTCCGGAAGCAGCCGCCGGACCGAGTTCGTGGGCCAGCTCGAATACGGCGATCTCGCCGGTGATATCGAGGTAGTGGCTGCCGGCCTTGATACAGGCCTCCATCATGGGCCGGGCCGTTGCCGAGAAAGGCCCGGCACAATGCAGCACGATCCCCATGCCGGCGATGCCCGACACCGAAGCCTCGGCATGATCAAGGGAAAATACCCGATGCTCGAGCCCCAGTTCCTTGGCCAGTCCCGAGACCGCCGCATCGCTGCGCCCGGCCAGCACCGGCTGCATGCCGCGGGACGCGGCGGCCTGGGCGATGAGCCGTCCGGTGTACCCGTTGGCGCCATAAATCATCCACTGGGTCATGCTATGTCTCCGAGGTCGTTGTCTGGGCAGCCAGGAAGCGGGCGCTGCGTTTTTCCAGCAGGCGGAAATACCACTCCGGAGCGAAACGCTTGAGCGACAGCAGCCTGCGGCTTTCGGCGTGCGGCGCGAGCAGAAAGCGGCGCCGCGCCACCGCGGCATGAATCTCCTCGGCAATATCGTCGGCGCTCAGCGCCGACCGGGACATCGCCCGTTCGGCGAAGCCGCGGGCCGCTTCAGGTCCGCGAAAGGTCTCCAGAAGATTGGTGCGAAAAAAGGACGGGCACACCACGGTCACGCCAATTCCCCTGCCCGCGAGTTCCGTGCGCAGGCTTTCGGAGATCGAAATCACCGCCGCCTTGGAGGCATTGTACGCGGCCATGCCCGGCGCAGACACGAAGCCCGCCGCGGAAGCAATATTGATCACGTGGCCGGTCCGTGCTGTCAGCATGGGCAGAAACGTTCTGCTGACCCGAGCGACACCGAGAACATTGACCCCCAGGGTCCATTCCCAGACGTCCATGGTCGTGCGCTCCACGGTCCCCGCCGAGCCGACGCCGGCGTTGTTGACCAGGATATCCAGACCGCCCCACTCGGCAGCCAGCCGGTCGGCAGCCGCAGTGACCGCCTCGTCGTCGGTCACGTCCATCAATAGCGGCAAGCCCAGTCCTCCGAGGCTGTCGATTTCCGCGGCCGCTGTTTCCGCTTTGGCTGCCTCGATATCCGCCACCGCGACACGCCAGCCCCGGCGGGCCCATGCCCGGGCAACGGCAAGACCCAGTCCCTGGCCGCCCCCGGTCACGAGTATCCGGCCTGTCTTCGTCGTCATGTCATTCTCCCGATGGCTCACGCGCCGCGGCAAAGGCAGAGATGATGCCCGTCCTGACGCCGTGTGCAAGCCGCCGGACAACGCGTCGCGGTGCCGCCGGCGCCGGAGCCCCCCCCAGAAGGGGCCACGGTTGACACCCCGCAGCGGAGAAACCTATGGTTCTCCGGCTTCCCCCTCGGGAGCGGTGCAGACAGAGGAACAAATGGCGGTCTTCTACCTGATCCGTCATGGCCAGGCGTCATTCGGCAAAAACGACTACGACCAGCTGTCGCCGGTCGGTGAGCGGCAGGCCAAGATCCTTGGCCATCATATGCGCCGTCTCCTGCCGGCCATGGATGCCGTTTTCGCCGGCACGCATACCCGCCAGCAGCGGACCGCGGATCTGGCGGTCGAAGCCATGGAAGTCCAGGCCCCGGTCGACACGCTGGCGGCCTTCGACGAGTACGACTATCGCCGCGTGATCAGCGCCTACCTGCCGCGCTTCATGACGGACGTTGGCGAGGCGCGGGGTATTCGCCGCGAGGACATCGGCCGTGATCCACGGCTGTTCGATCTCGCCTTCCGCTTCATGATCCGCGCCTGGATGGCCAACGACCCCCACGAGGAAGAGGCCTTCGAGACCTTTCAAGTGTTCTGCAACCGGGTTTGCGCCGGTATCGAAGCCATACTCACGACCTGTGAGCCCAAGGCCCGAATCGCCGTGTTCACCTCAGGCGGAACGATCTCGGCCCTGCTGCGTTCGGTGCTGGGCCTGTCCAACAAGCGCACCCTGTCGCTGAACTGGAGTATCTACAATGCCTCGGTGACCCAGCTCTACTACGGTCGGAGCCGTGATCACCATGAAGCGCTCCTCATGGGTTTCAACAACATCGCCCATCTGGAAATCACCGGCGACCGCGACCTGATCACCTTCAGATAACCACATCGGCACACCCCGGGGCCCTGCATGGAATTTTCGATCGACCCTTCTCTGGAAAGCCATCTCGCGGCAGTTCGCGAATACGTGGATGAGCGTCTCGTCCCCCTGGAGCCCCTGCTGCTGGCCCAGGACTGGGGGCGGCTGTGGCCCGCGCTCGCGGAATGCCGGGAGGAAGTCACCGAGCGCGGCTGGTGGGCGCCGAATCTGCCCGATCACGCCGGTGGCACGGGTGCGGGCCTGGTAACCCTGGGGCTTTTGTCCGAGGAACTGGGGCGGACACCCACGGGCCACTTCGCGTTTGGCTGCCAGGCCCCGGACGCCGGCAACAGCGAACTCCTGCTCCAGCACGGAACCGACGCGCAAAAAGCAGCCTATCTGGAACCGCTGGCCCGCGGCGAGGTCCGCAGCTGCTTTCTGATGACGGAACCGGAATTTCCGGGCTCGAACCCTGTCCTGATGGGCACCACCGCGGTCGCTGACGGAGACGATTGGGTCATCAACGGTCACAAGTGGTTCGCGACCGCCGCCGATGGTGCGGCTTTCGGTATCTGCATGGCGGTCACCGAGGCGGACGCCCCAAGACACCAGCGAGCAAGTATGATCATCGTGCACATGGATGACGACGGCGTCGAACTCGTGCGCAATATTCCAGTCATGGGCCATGGCGGGCACGGCTGGTTCAGCCATGGTGAAGTGCGCCTGACCAACGTGCGGGTACCGGCCTCTCGCCTGCTCGGCGGGCCCGGCGCGGGATTCGCGATGGCCCAGGAACGGCTCGGTCCGGGCCGGATCCATCACTGCATGCGCTGGCTGGGCATTTGCCGCCGGGCCCTCGATGAGATGATTCGCCGGGCTGCGCTCCGGGAGGTCAAGCCCGGCACACCGCTGGCCGCCATGGGCACCGTCCAGGACTGGATCGCGGATTCCGCCGCAGAGATCGAGGCGGCCAGGGCGCTGGTCCTGAAAGTCGCCTGGAGTATCGAGGAGCACGGGTTCCGCGCGGCGCGCGAGGAAATCTCGATGATCAAATACTTCACGGCGAACGTCATGCAGCGCATCGTGGACCGGGCGGTCCAGACCCATGGCGCTCTCGGTGTCACCGACGACACGATCCTCGCGTTCTTCTTCCGGGAGGAGCGGGCAGCCCGGATCTACGACGGCCCGGACGAGGTGCATCGGATGTCCGTGGCCCGCAGGCTCCTGAAACCCCATCTACGGCCCGCCGCTTCGTGAGCGATTCATCCCAGACCGTCGCCGTGCGTCCGGGCGAGGAGCTGGATACGGGCATCGTGGCCCGGTTTCTCGCCGACCATTTACCGGTGCCCGCGGCGGATGTTGCCATCGAGCAGTTTCCCGGCGGCGCATCGAACCTGACCTACCTGGTAAGCGCAGGCGACAAGGAATACGTGCTGCGCCGGCCGCCCTTCGGCACCAAGGCCAAGTCGGCCCACGACATGGCGCGGGAATACCGGATCCTCAGCCATCTGCACGAGGTTTTCGCATACGCGCCGCGGCCGCTGGCATTCTGCAGCGATGCCTCACTGATCGGTGAACCCTTTTACGTCATGGAACGACTGCCCGGAATCATCCTCAGGCGCGAGCTCCCCGAGGGCCTGACTCTGGATGCGGGCGCTGCCCGGGCCCTGTGTGAAAACCTGATCGGCGTGCAGGCGGAGCTGCACGCGGTGAACTACGCGGCGGCCGGGCTCGAAGGGCTCGGTCACCCGGAAGGCTACATCGCGCGCCAGATTGCCGGCTGGAGCGATCGTTATCGCAAGGCGCGGACACCGGACGTTCCGGATAACGAAGCCCTGATGACGTGGCTTGCGGACAACCAGCCGCCCGATTCCGGCCGGGCCGCACTCATCCACAACGACTACAAGTTCGACAACGTGGTGCTTACCGCGTCGGATCACGGCCTGGCGATCAGCGGCGTCCTCGACTGGGAAATGGCTACCCTGGGCGACCCGCTGATGGACCTGGGGGCGTCGCTCGCGTACTGGGTCGAGGCCGGCGATCCGCGTCCCATGCAGCTGATCCGGATGCTCCCCACCCACCTCCCGGGCATGATGTCCCGCCGGGAGGTCGTTGAACGTTATTTTCAGGTCAGCGGCCTGGATACGGAGCGCTTCGACATTTACTACGTCTACGGCCTGTTCCGGCTGGCCGTGATCGTGCAGCAGATCTATTACCGCTACACCAAGGGCCAGACCTCGAACCCGCAATTCGCTCGCTTCGGGGAGTTCTGCACCGTCCTTTCGCGCACCGCCGAGGCGGTCGCCGGCGGGGCGGACCTGATCTGACGGCAATCCGGCGGATTGCCGCCCCGACGACGCAACAAGGAAAACAGAGATGAGCGAAAAGGACCTGTTCGACCTTTCCGGCCGCGTAGCCCTGGTCACCGGCGCCAGCCGCGGCATTGGCGAAGCCACCGCCAGACTGCTGGCCCGCCACGGCGCACACGTCATCGTCTCCAGCCGCAAGGCAGAGTCTGTCGAAGCGGTGGCCGACGCCATCCGGAGCGACGGCCATCAGGCCGAGTCGATGGCCTGTCACGTCGGTGACATGAACGCCGTGGACGAGGCCTTCGAGCAGATTGCCTCGGCGCATGGCCGGCTGGATATCCTCGTCAACAATGCCGCGACCAACCCCCATTTCGGACACATAGCCGAAACCCCCATGTCCATGGTGGACAAGACGCTGGACGTCAACGTCAAGGGATACTTCCAGATGTCCCAGAAGGCAGCCCTGATGATGAAGGCCAGCGGCGGCGGGGCCATCGTCAACACTTCGTCGATCAATGCCGAACGTCCCGGCCCGTATCAGGGCATTTACTCCGTCACCAAGGCCGCCGTGGTCAACATGACCAAGGCCTTCGCCAAGGAATGTGCCGCCTGGAACGTGCGGGTCAACGCCGTCCTGCCCGGCCTGACGGACACGCACTTCGCCTCGGCGCTGATCCAGAACAAGCAGATGCTGGAGATGATTTTGCCGCTGATTCCCATGAACCGGGTGGCTCAGCCCGAGGAGATCGCGCCGGCCATCCTGTTCCTGGCCGCCGACGCCGGCAGCTATGTGACCGGAGCCTGCCTGCCTGTAGATGGCGGTTTTCTGACCTGATGAGACGCGCGCTGGTCCGGCCCGTTTCCGAGAGCCTCTCACGCTGCGAGCTGACCTGTATCGAACGCAGCGTCATCGACCTGGAAGTGGCCACCGGGCAGCACCGGGACTATTGCCAAATTCTCGCGGAGAACGGTCTCATCGTGCAGACCCTTCCTGCGGCCCATGACCTGCCGGATGCCGTGTTCGTCGAGGACACCGCGGTTGTACTGGACGAACTGGCGGTGATCACCCGGCCAGGGGCCGAATCACGCCGGCCCGAGGTGGTCGCGGTCATCGAGGCCCTCGCGCCGTGGCGGGAACTCGTTCACCTCACGGCCCCGGCGACGCTGGATGGCGGCGATGTCCTGGTCGTGGACAGGACGGTGTTTGTCGGTGCGAGTGCGCGCAGCAACGAGGCGGGGCGACAGCAGCTTGCGACCGCACTGGATCCTTGGGGCTACCAGGTTCGGGCCGTCCCGCTGAGCGGGTGCTTGCATCTGAAGTCCGCGGTCACCCTCGTCTCCGACGAGCTGCTGCTGGCCAATCCGCGCTGGGCCTCGATGGAGGCATTCGGGGGAATCCCGCATATTCCGGTGGCGCCGGAGGAACCTCACGCCGCCAACAGCTTGCGCCTGCCGGACCGGCTGCTGTTGCCCGCGGCGTTTCCGCGCACCCGGGAGCGGCTCGAAGACGCCGGTATCGCAACACTCACCGTACCCGCCGGCGAACTGGCGAAGGCCGAAGGCGGAGTCAGCTGCCAGAGCATCATCTTCGACGACGGTCTCGCACAGTGAGTAGCGCGGGCGGCATCGTGGCCACCGGCTCGGCGGTGCTGAAGGCGCTGCAAACCCTGCGGACCATGGGCAAGGGCGAGCGCGGCCGGCGGCGCAAGCTGCTCGCCGGGCTTGGGGAGATTCTCGACGCAACGCTGCTGCACACCCGCGACGGAGTGGAGGCCGGGGCCGTCATTCGAACCCTGGATCCGAAACCCATGGCAGATCTGATTGCCTCCGACCTGGATTTTCGGAGCCTGAGGCGTGGCGCGGTTAGCGCGGCGACGACCCGCGGTGTCGGCTTCTACAAGCGCTACGTGGGCTGGTCCACCGAGCGCCTGTACACGCACATCTACCGCAAGCTCGCCGAGCTGAAGCGGATTGCGGATCTGCCACCCGGAGAGGGGATACGCCTGGACCGAAGGCTGGCCAATCTGCAGAAGCTGATCGTGCTCTTTATCTGGCACGTCGGCCACGCCGCAGACTGTTAGCGGCAGCAGAAAGGCCGTTGATCTATGCTTCACTCCTGTGATGCATCGCCATGAGCCTTCAGACCGGACCTCGCCTCCCTATGGGGCCTTTCTGACGACCGCCGCCAGCGCGTCCCTCGCCGACAGCAGTGCGCGTGCCTTGCATGGACCGCGCGGTCCGCGGCCCGGGAGCTGAGCGGTCTTGCTGGGTTCGCTGCACTGGATTTGTGCCAGCGCGGCGTTGCTGCTGGCCGCAGCCGTATTCGCGCGCCGCAAGGGTACCGCCAGCCACCGGACTCTCGGCTGGATCTACGTGGCCTGCATGCTGATCCTCAATGCCGCCGCGCTGGGCGTGTACCAGATAACAGGCATCTGGGGCCCGTTTCACTGGCTGGCCCTCGTGAGCCTGGCCACGTTGTGCGCCGGCATGCTGCCGGCGATTCGCAGGTCCGCGGGCCGCTGGCAAACCGGGTGGCTCGGGTACCACAGCCACTTCATGGCCTGGTCAGCCATCGGGCTGGCGGCGGCCGGCGCCTCGCAGCTTGCGGTGCAGATTTATCCGAACTGGTATGCCGTGATCCTGGCCACCGGACTGACGATGGTGTCCGGCTCGTGGCTGATTCGCCGGCATATCCCGGGCGCGATTCGCGCAAGCCGGCCGCGCTCGGCCGGTCCCGGTCCGGGAGCGGAATAGGCCTGTGCAGCCCAAGGCACCGGGACAGCACCAGAGCTATCGGATTTCCCAGGGCCGGAACGGCCTGGAGATCACCATCGATCCGAAACGGCAGGCGGCCCAGAGCCTGATCCTGGTGCTCTGGCTGGTCGGCTGGGCTGCAGGAGAGATCGCGGTGCTGCGCGAATTCACCGATAGCAGCGGCGATGCCAACCGGATCATGCTGGCGGTCTTCCTGGTGGCCTGGACGCTCGCCGGGCTGATGGCGGCCAAGGCGCTGCTTTTCAGCCTCGGCGGACGGGAACGGCTGCGCATCAACTCGGTGGAGCTGGAGCACCGCCTGGAGGCACCGCTGGTGGGTCAGCACAAGACCTATGAGATGAGCCGGATCTCGAATCTCCATGTCGGCCGCCCGGCACCGGCCCGTTACGGCCGTCCGACCGACCGGCGGCCCCGCAAGGGACGCATTCGGCAAAGCGGGCGGATAAGCTTTGACTACGACGGTAAACCGGTGGGGATCGGCCAGAGCCTGAGTAAGGAGGACGCCGAAGCCATCGTCCGCGAATTGCACAACCGGTTCCGGCATCTGGAACCCAGCGCCCCGTCCAAAGGCAGCTAGGCTGCGTGCACGATGGCGGGCATGGAATTCCGCATCGCCTCCCCGGCGGACCAGGTCGCCGTAACGGCGATCTACAACCACTACGTGCAGGAGACGCCCTATACCTTTGACGTTGAGGCCTTCAGCCCGGAAGCACGGGCGCCGTGGTTCGGCCAGTTCGCCAGCCGCGGCCGGCACCAGCTCCTGGTAGCGGCCAGCGGCGATGCGGTGCTGGGCTATGCCTGCAGTACGGCGTTCAAGCCCAAGCCGGCGTACGCTTCTACCGTGGAAACGACGATTTATCTGGCGCCCCATGCCGTGGGGCAGGGCATCGGCCCACGCCTGTATGGCGCGCTCTTCGAGCGCCTGGCCACCGAGGATATCCACCGGGCGATCGCGGGCATCGTCACGCCGAATCCGGCTTCCATGGCGCTGCATGAACGGCTGGGCTTTCGGCCCGCCGGCGTCCTCGACGAGGCCGGCCGCAAGTTCGGCCGCTGGTGGACCGTGGAGTGGCTCATAAAGCGCATGGGCTGACGGGGCGAAACCGCAACGCTTCCCATTCCCGGATGCATCACGTTTTCGCCGCTACTGCAGTGCGCCTGCTATACATTTATGTAGAGTCGCCGTCGGGCGGCGGCGGCCAACAGGCATCAAGATCGTTCGGGAGGATCTTCAGATGCTAAAGGCTCGCAGCAACAGCGCCGTATCAGGCGCACACACCTTTTCCGGAACGCTCTTCTCTCGCCTGCGGGCGGTTCTGCGCATCGGTATCTGCATGCTCCTGGCCAGCGTCGTCACGGCTGCTTTGTTCTACTTCGACAGCGTCCTGGTGCGGCGGCCCCAGGCCTTCGACACGGGCGTCAAACGGGCCAAGCTGGTCGACTTCGTGCGGGTGCAGGAACAGCAATACCTGGTGACGAAGAAGCGAATGCCGAAAAAGCCACCGCCGCCGGATGCCCCGCCACCGCCGCCGAAAATCCAGATTGCGGCCAACGACATGGCGCCGCCCATGGATATCAATATGGACATACCCGCGATCGATATCCCGATGGGAGGCGGGAACGGCCCGTTCATCGGTTCCTGGTCGAGCCGCACGGGCGACAAAGCCATGGACGGCGACGTCATTCCGATCGTTCGGATCGAGCCGCAGTATCCTCGGGAAGCCCTGCTCAAGGGCATGGAAGGCTGGGTGAGGCTCGCCTTCACGATCCAGGAGGACGGGTCGGTCTGTGACGTGGCCGTAGTCGAGGCGGAACCGGCCAGGGTGTTCAATCGCAATGCCGTCCGCGCCGTGTTGCGCTGGAAGTTCAAGCCGCGGATCGTCGACGGCCAGCCGGTGCGCCGGCAGGGCCAGCAGGTGATCGAGTTCAAACTGGATGCGGATCTCGACGTAGAGTCACTGAGCTAGGGAGATGCGGCGGATGAAAAGGCCGGAGGAAAACGTCTCCGGCCCGCAACGGAACTGACTGGATGGCGGCCCGGGGACGGGCCGGCTGGCAGGCTTGTTGCTCGTGAGCGGCGACTGGCAATCCCGAGGCTCGTGGCCGAGCGAGCGCCAGACCGAACGCCGGACCGGGCGCCCGATCAGGGCCGCCATCCAGGCTTTCCCGGTTTCGCGGCGTACCCAAGGCGATCGGGTCGGGGATTTACGGACACCACAGGAACACAGTCCGGGGAGCTAGCCGGAACGCGCGGGTTTCTCGCTGATCCACAGGCGAATCGTTCCCTTCACGACGGGCTCATCATCTGCATCCTGGGCCACTACGTCCACGTCCACCTCGCCGGGCCGCCAGGCTGACTGATCCAGGCGCGCCAGGCAGCGAATATCCGTGCCGGCCTTCGCCGTATAGTTCACGTTCATCCCCTTGGGGATCCAGCGCAGCCCGGCGGGAATGGAGGCCTCGGCCATCACGCCCATGGCCATTTCCAGACCGTTGACGATGGCAATGACATGTACCGTGCCGATGTGATTGAGCACCGGCCGCGCCTTTTTTACCAGCACCTCGCAGGCGCCCGGCGTCAACGACACGATGTGGGGCGAGATGCTCCGGAAATAGGGCGCCCTGCGAGCGACGATCGTCGTGAACAGGCGATCTCCGAAGGGCAGTCTTCTGCAGCGCTCGTAAAGCGCCAGGACGGAGTTCTTGCTGGTCGTATCTGCGGTCATGGCCTGCGGGTTCCTTGCAGCGTTCGGGTTGATGGCTGTCGCCTGCCGGTCACTCGGACCTGCGGTCTTTACGCCCGCCGGCCGGATCCGTCGGCATCATTGCGAACCGCCCCGGCGAAGGGCTTCGGAACGCATTGCCGAGGGCACGACACCGGCCTCCCAGCTCGCAGCCTCTTCAGCATCGAGTGGGTCCCTGCCGGCGATTCTCAGCTCCACCATGGGCAGGTCGTCGTAACCCCAGAAGAGTTCGCCATCCACGATCATGGTGGGGACGCCAAAGACGCCTTCGGCCAGCGCGTTGTCGGTTGCCGCCGTCAAGGCCTGCCTGGCATCGGGATGCCGGGCGGCCGCGAGCAGATCCTCACTGGCGAAGCCCGCTGCCGCCACCGCCGCTCCCACAGCCAGTGCGTCGCCGCCGTGCACGCCGTGCACCCAGATGGCCTCGAACAGAACATCGATCAACCGGCACCGGTCCGCCTCCGGCATGGGTGCCAGAGTCATTCGCAGCGGCGCCAGCGGATTGAACGGGTGGTGCGCGGGCGGATTCAGGGGAAGCCCCAACAGCTCGGCCTTGCGCAGGTTGTTGCGCATCATCCAGCGCGACTTGGCAGAAATTTCGGCCGGGCCGAGCTGTCCGTGGGCCTTCAGAAGACCCGCGAACAGCACCGGCGTGGGCCGCAGCTCGATCAGCCCCCGGGCCTCCAGCTGCCTGAGACGCACCCACGCCAGGTAGGCATTCGGCGAAATGTAGTCGAAATAGAAACGAACGTCGCTGGTCATCGTTGTCCCGCTGGCCCTGAATGATCAGAGCTGCTCGTCGATGGGCAGAAGCCCGATCACCTTCACCTTGAATCGCTTCCACCAGCCGGTATCCGGCTCCTTTTTGTAAACCACCCGCTCGCCGTTTTCCGACGTCACCCAGCGCAGCCGGCCCTCGTCGTTCAGTACGACCTCATAGGCATTGACCGGCAGCATCTTCTCCATGCGCCGGCCCGCATACTGCCCGAACTCCTCGGACTCCAGGATGATTCCCATCTCGGTGTTGATGAATGCCGAGCGGGGATCCCAGTTGAAGCTGCCCAGATACACCAGCCTGCGATCCACGATGAAGGCCTTGGTGTGCAGCGTGCCGCCGGAATGCAGCATCCGGCTTCGATCAACGCCGGTCGCCTGCGCATCCGCCCGCACCTCGAAAATCCGAACGCCCGCCTCGAGCAGCTTCTTGCGCCATGGCGCGTATCCCGCGTGCACGGCCGAATGGTTGTTGGCCGCCAGCGAGTTGGTAATGACGAAGATGCTCACGCCCCGCTGCGTCATCGCACGCGCGCCCTCCACGAGCCGGTCCGTGGGCACGAAGTAGGGGGACAGAATGATCAGCTCATTCTCCGTGGTGCGCACGGCTTCGGCCAGCGCAGGCCGTATTCTCTTGCCCTCGGCATTCGGCTTGGTGCCCGCCTTGTCGGGCGAATCGTAGACCAGGTCGTACGGTACCCAGGTGAACTCTTCCCGACGAATGTAGCGGTTGGCCTCGAATTCCCTGATCAGCTCGGCGTAGTGGGTCTTTTCGATATTCGCGATCGCCGGGTCCAGCCTGGCGCGGATACGCGCCGCGGCGACCTCCGGATCCTTCGGCGGCGTGATCACGGTTGTCACGGGAACCGCCAGCCGGTCGTTCCAGTAGAGGTCAAACATCGTCGAGATTTCGTTGACGACCGGACCGATCGTAATCACATCCAGATCGCCGAAATTGACGTCCTCGCGAGCGGCAAAGTATTCGTCGGCAATATTGCGTCCGCCGATGATCGCCACTTCGTTGTCGACGATAAAGGACTTGTTGTGCATCCGCCGATTGACGCGATTGAAGTCCCAGAGAAAGTTCCAGCTCCGCAAACCCCGGACCGCAAAGGGGTTAAACACCCGGATCTGGATGTTCGGATGCGCATCGAGATCCACCATTTCCCGGTCGTATCCCTTGGTCAGCACATCGTCGACCAGGATGCGGACACGGACACCCCGATCGGCGGCGTTCAGGAGCTCGTTGATCAGCAGGGCTCCGGCCGTATCGCCATAAATGAGGTAGTACTGGAGGTCGATGCTCCGCTCGGCCCGTGTGGCACCCTTCAGGCGGGCACCCAGAGCTTCGATCCCGTCGATCATCGGATAGATACCCGTTTCACCCGACGCGCCGGTCTGAAACGCCTCGACCGCTTCGCCGAGAAAGGTTTCCGAGGTGTCCGTGATGACATAGCTCGGCTCCTTGGGCGCGTCGAAATCGACAGTGACGCAGGCGCCGTTCAGAGCCACGATGGCGATCACGGCGAGTCGGCCGAACAGGTTCGCGCCGGACCGAGCAGACAGTCTCATCATGAGTGCGCGCATGGAAATTCGTTGTCCACGGTCGAACTGATCGCGCTAGCCTACCACCGGCGGCGCGGGCGGAATGGGGAATGGCGCAAGCGGTGCGTGAAAACCTGCCGCCGACCGTGTCGGCGAGCAGGTCCCAGGGCCCTTCACTCCGCAGTCGTCGGGTCGATGACCGCGGATATCTCGGTGATGCGGTTGGCCGGAAACCCGGTCTGCTCCGCGTGCTCCCTGATCAGGGACTCGTCAGGCGCAATGTAGACGCAGTAGATCCGGTCACCGGCCACATAGCTGTGCATCCACTGGATCCGCGGGCCCATCCCGGACAGGACACCGCAGGATGTGGCGGAGGCGGCCTTCAGGTCATCTGCCGACATGCTGCCAGCGCCAGGAATTTCTCTTTCGATCAGATACTTGGGCATGCTCAAACTCCCCATAACAGTCTATTGAAGACATCGTGGGAGTGTATCGGTTTTGCTGCGGCCAGGCATCGTCGGGCCCGGAGCCGACCGCCGATTGCGTCGGCTGGCGCGGTCATCCGACGATTGCCGCAGATCGCCTATACTCCGTCGCAGTCCGCACAGGAGAAACCGATGACGCTGAAACCGATTGTGACTGTTACTGCCGTGGCCATGGCCCTGTTCCTGAGCGCCGGGTGCAGCCGGGAAGAAGGACCCGCCGAGAAAGCGGGCAAAGCCATTGACGAGGCGGTGGAAGACAGCAAAAACGCTGTGGAGAAGGCCGGGGACAAGGTCGAGGACGCGGTCGACGAGGCCGAGAAGAAGATGAAGGAAGCAGACAAGTAGCGCCCGGCACGACGGCGGTTGCGGGCGGGTTACCGGACCCGCTCTTTTTTCGCTGCCCGAACCTGCAGTCTCCACGTACCGGCCCTGCCCGGGTCGATATGGCGCCCGGCCGGGTGCCGGCGAGCCCCTCCGGGCTTGCTTCGATGCTATACAGGTCAGCGGCTGACCCCTCGTTCCGCGGAGCCGGATTCCATGGACATATCTTCCCTGACCGCAGCCTGGCCTGGCCGCCCGGCTGCCATGGCGCAGCGGACCGCTGCGACGGCACCCGCGGTCCCCGGTAACCCGATGGCCGGCCCGGACGGCGCAGCCTGCTCCGCGGGCGGAGTTTCGCCGTGAAGATCTGGGTGGATGCCGACGCCTGCCCGGGCGTGGTCAAGGACATACTTTTCCGCGCCGCGGAGCGAACAAAGATCCTCGTCACCCTGGTCGCGAACCAGCCGGTGAGGGTGCCGCGCTCACCCCACGTTCGCATGCTCCAGGTGCCGGCGGGCTTCGATGTCGCGGACAACGAGATCGTCAGGCAGTGCGAGCCCGGAGACCTGGTTGTAACAGCGGACATCCCGCTCGCGGCGGAAATCATCGAAAAGGGCGGCCATGCGCTGAATCCCCGCGGTGAGCTCTACACGACGGAAAACATCCGCTCGCGCCTGAATATGCGGGATTTCATGGACACCCTGCGGGCCAGCGGCATCGATACCGGCGGTCCGCCCGCTTTCAGTCAGCGGGACCGGCATGCCTTCGCGGGAGCGCTGGACCGGTTTCTGACTCGGAACTCATGACAAACCTGCAAGCGATGTGCGACTGGCCTGTCGGGGACGGATTTTTGAGACGCTCACGTCTTGCCGGAGTCCGGGTCATGCGGGCACCCGGAGGGCATCCGGGTCCCCCGGCGCCGCAAGTCGACCGATAGGCCCCGACGCCCGGCCGCGCCGCATGCACGTGCCCGATTGGACAGTCAGAACCGCCCCGGTGCCCTCGGGCCTTCGCTACCAGCTGTTTGCCGGCAAAGCGCCCTTGACGTTCGCGGGGCTCTTCTCGGGTCTGGAAACCGACCCCCGATTCGCCGCCTGGTATTCGGAAGTGCTGTCAGCCGGTCCCTGGAAGGCCTTTTTCTGGGAGTTCCCGGGCATATGTGCTCCCGACCTCGAACGGGCGGCCGAGTTCGTGCTGATCGACGCGCCCCTGCTGGCCAACGTGACGGCGGATCCAGGCCCCTTCCAGGATCAGCTGTCCGGCGAAGACGCCACGCCTGTCGCGACGTTCTCAAGCCTGGGCGGCGACGCACTGCTGCTCGCGCCGTTGCCTCGGGGTGATGCCGATGCCTACGCCCATCTCGCGGCGTTCGTCCGCCATGCTCCGCGGGAGCAGGTTCGAGAGCTGTGGCGAGCGACCGGAGCCGCGCTTCTGACGCTGGTTTCGGAACGGCGAGTGTGGCTTAGCACGTCCGGGCTCGGCGTCCACTGGCTGCACATACGTCTGGATTCGACCCCCAAGTACTACCAGCACACACCCTACGCACGCGTCGGGTAAATCGGGATGGCTTCTCTGCGCCGCTCAGGCGCCCGGAATCAGGGAGAATTCGACCCGGTTGTTCTGCGCCGCGATCCGGTTCCACTCGCCGGCGGTTTCCACCGTCGACGGGAACGGGTAGCGGCGCACCGACTCCGGCCGTCCCAGCGCCTCGACCTCCACGTCGATACCCAGTTCGCTGGCCAGCAGGGAACTGGTAATGAAGTTGGCGAAACCCACGGACTGTTCATCGCCAGTGGATATTTCGAATTCCCGCTCGTGTCCCACGAAAGCGCACTGCGCGACCGGCAGGGCGGAATCCGCCAGCCGATAACGCCCGTTTTCGTCCTCGGCGAGACAGAACTCACCCAGGTGCGCTTCCATGCGGACCGTTCCCCGAAATCCGATGGCCGCGAGCTGGTCCAGCAGGTCCCGAAGCTCGGCCAGACGCCGATCGCTGAAGGCGATCTCGTCATAGGGAACCTCGCTGTTCTGGTTCACGGCCCATTCGAGGGCGTTGAGAAGCCCGGCATAACGGGCCTGGGCACGCACCTGCTCCTCGTCGATGCTGGACATCAGCGTCGCGTTCCGGGCCTCCTCGGCAGCCAGACGGCGCTCGGCGGCGGCCATGAGACGCGCGTTGTCGGCTCTTGCGGAGTCCCGCGCCGACCGGGTCTCCAAAAACATGCCGAAGAAAATCAGCGCCGGCAGCAGCAAGGCAAGAGCGGCAAGGGCGCGCCCACCGCGCCGCGGCCGTGGTGCGACCGGCTCGGCCGGTGGCTCGAGGGCGGATTCCCTCTGCTCTTCCTTCTGACGGGCATAAATCTCGGCCGCAACCCGGTTGGCAAAGTCCTGGTGGCTCTTGAGGATGTCGAGGCGCAGCTCCGCGTGCTGGTCCTGGAGAATCCGGGAAACCAGGGCCTGGACGGACATGCCGATAGCCTGCTGATTCAGCGCCCGGTCGAGCTCCTTCTCGGCCTTTTCCATGCCACCGGATGGGGCTTCCACCTCGGCAACGACCGGCTCGCCGGTTGCCGGCGGCCGGGCGCGGCGGTCACGAACCAGACCCAGCTCCTTGAGGGTATCGAACAGCACACCGGGCTGAACCTGCTTCGGCAGCACGCCGACCGCCCCGAGGGCCCTGGCCTGGCCCACGTACACCTCACCCTCCCTGGCGGTGTACATCATGACCGGGATCATTGCCGTGTCCGGATTTTTCTTGATGGCGGTGACGGCCTCCAGGCCGTCCATTCCCGGCATCTCGTGATCCATGAAAATGACATCCACGGACTGCCGGGTCAGAAAATCCAGCGCCGCCTCGCCGGACTCGGCAAAATGCACGACCAGCCGATGCTCCTCGAGGAGCCGCTTGAGGGCCACGCGAGCCGATTTTGAGTCATCGACGATCAGGGCACGCTTGAACGCCATAGGCTCCATGCTGTGGCAGATTCGCGCGGGTGTCCAGACCCCGGCATGCCGGGCCCCGGAATACGCAGCGGAACTGGCGGGCGAGGCACCGGTCGCCTAGATTGTGCGGGGGATGGTTCAACATCGCTTTGGCCGGAGCCTGACGGCTCGAGGGAGAACTGAATTGAGCATCGGAAAGATCATTGCGTGGATTCTCGGCCTGCTGGTGCTGCTGATCGCCGGCGTCGTGGCGTACCTGAGCTTCGCCGACCTCACCTGGGTCAAGCAGCGAATCGAAACCGGTGTCACCGAGTCCACCGGGCGCGAGTTCAGCATCGACGGCAATTTCGAACTCGACGTGCTCCCCGAGCCGTCCGTCCTCGTCGAAGACGTCAGGCTGGCTAACGCACCCTGGGCCACGACACCGGCCATGGCGACGGTCGGGCGCTTCTCGGCGCGCCTGAACCTCTGGTCTTTGTTGTCCGGCCCGATCGTGGTCCATGAAATCCGCCTCAACGACGTCGACATTCAGCTGGAATCAAACGAAGAGGGGGTTTCCAACGCCGAGATGGGCGAATCCGAACCGGAGCAGCCGGACCGGGCCCGGGACAGCGGAGACGCCGAGGTTCCGGTGATCATCGAGCTGGCGGAGATCCGCAACGTCAAATTGACCAGCCGGGCACCCGGGTCCGAACCGACGATCCTGCAGATCGACGCGTTCGACATCTTGCTCGACGAGGCAGAAAACATGGTGCTTAACGGCAAGGGCCAGGCCCTCGAACTGCCGTTCTCGGTCAACGGCACGATCGGGCCCGCCAGCGCCCTGCAGGCCAGCAGGGATATCAATGTAAACCTCGAGGCCGCCCTCGGCGGGCTGAACAGCACGGTGAGCGGGGTGCTCGGCGAACTCCAGACCCAGGATGGCACGGATCTAAGCATCAAGCTGACCAGCGCCGATATTGCGGCGCTCGCGAAACAGCTGGATGTGGACCTGCCTTTGACCGGCGCGCTGGCAGCCGATCTCGGCATCCAGGGTACCGACGGTGTCACCGACACGACGCTCGAAGCCCAGGCCGGCGCGATCGCCGCGACGGCCAAGGCACGAAGGGAGGATGATACGGTTGACTTCGAGTTTACCGTACCGGCGCTGGACAAGGCCGGTGCCGCACTCGAGATCGACGGGCTTCCCGCCCTGGACCTCGAGGCCACGGGGCAGCTGGTCATGGACAACCGCAAGACGACCCTCAACGGGGTCAAGCTCATGTTGGGCGAGGCCCTTGTCCGAATAGACGGCAGTATCCCGGCCGATGAGCGGTCATCGACGCGTCTCGATATCAAGGCTCAGGGTCCAAGTCTTCAGGAGCTCAAGGCAGATCTGCCGGTCATTCCCTTTGCGGCGGCGATAACCGCGGCGCTCTCCGGGGACACGACTGATCTCGACATCGCAAACGTGTCCTTTGGCCAGAGCGACATGGCGGGGACGGTCACAGTGACCACCGGCGAACGGACATCGGTCGTCGCGGACCTGAGATCAAATCTGATCGACCTGAATCCTTTTTCGGCCGAAGAAGAGGGAGAAGGGGCATCAGCCGAGACGGAGGAGGAAAGCGAGCCGGAACAAGAATACGTCTTCACCGAGGAGCCGCTGCCTTTCGAGGCGCTGCGCGGCACCGACCTGGACATCACTTCCTCCATCGCCAAGATGATTCAGGGGCCCCGGCAGGTGCTGGATATTCGAACAACCGCGCAGCTGAAGGACGGGCTGCTGACTTTTCGGAACCGGTTCAGCGGGCATCTCGGTGGCAAGTACGCCAGCGACCTGGATCTCGACGCCTCCGGGGAGCCCGCAAAGATGAAGGCGCTGATCAACCTCAGGGATCTGAAAGTCAATATTTCTTCCGGTGAAGATGCGACACCGGAGGAGATTCCGACCACCGACGTCACGCTGGACGTCACCTCGGCCGGCAGTTCTCAGCGGGAGCTCGCCTCCGGACTCGACGGCAGGATGCTCCTGACCCAGGGACCCGGACGGCTGGAGAATGCGCTGGTCGGTGGACTGACCGGCGATCTGTTCGCGCAGCTGTTCTCCGCCATCAATCCGTTGGCCAAGGACGAGGAATACTCCAACTGGGACTGCACGATCTTCTCGATGGACATCGAATCGGGCCTGGCCGACATCAACGGATTCCTGCTGCAGGGCGCCAAGATCATGGTGGTAGGAGGCGGCGACATCGACTTCAACAGCGAAGAACTCAACGTCGAGTTCAACACCAAGCCACGCGAGGGGGTGGGTATCAGCGCGGACATGTTCGTGACACCCTTCATCAAGCTGGTCGGCACCTTCCAGAGCCCGAGAATCGGGCTCGACAAGAAAGCCTCCATCTTGCAGGGCGGCGCGGCGATTCTGACGGGTGGCCTGTCCATACTGGCCAAGGGCGCCGCGGACCGGGCCTCGGCCGAAGGGGACCGTTGTGCCCCGACGCTGGCCGAAGTGGGCGACCACGGCCCCATCCAGGACTGACGCAACCGGGCGGGCGCCGCCTGCTTCAGTCTACGTCCGCGACGATCTACTCGATCGTGATCACCAGCGCCGCCTGGTGGCTTCGCCAGTTGATCGGCACCACGAAGGAACGCAGGTTGTTCGGGCTGTGGATCCGTTCCGGCTGTCCCTTGACAACCAGGGGAACGGATATCATGAAGTCCGATCCAAACGAGCGGCGCGCGTTGCCGGAAATCGTGTTGGCCACTTCACCGACCAGATCGCACAGAAACTCGTGGGACAGGTCGGTTTCGCCCAGGCTCATCAGGAGCACCTTGAGAAGACCCGGGCCGGCCGTGAAATAGACGGTGCCACGCCGTTTTCCGGAAATACCGATAATGCCCGTGTATTCGTCGGCGACCGTCTGTTCCTCGCCGATCAGGTAGGGCGTCCCGACATCGGCGGGCTCGTCCGAGGCTTGGGTGAAGTAATGAATCGTGCCGTCGATAAAGACCTGGAGCTGTGCCTCATCCATATCACTCTCCCCGAATCAGCTCGGCAAGGGCCTGGTTCAGCTGCTTGTCGGTAAACGGCTTGCAGAGGAAACCGTTCGCGCCTTTTTTCAGCGCTTCGATAGCCGTCGACTTGTCGGACAAGGCGGATACCACGAGGATCAGCACATCGGGCTTGAGGTCAACCAGCCGCTCCACGCATTCAATGCCATCCATTTCCGGCATGGTGATGTCCATGGTCACCAGGTCCGGATGGGTCTTCTCGAACAGGTGCACGGCCTCGACGCCGTTGCTGGCCTTGCCAATGATGCGAACCCCGTCGAGCTCGGTGCTGCGCTCGATCTTTCGTCGAATGATGTTCGAATCGTCCACGATCATCATCTTCATGCCGGCATCGGCTTCGGTCCTGTTTCTCGAGAGCATGTCCCTTCCTTGATTCCTATGCTCGTGCTTCCGCCTCCCGGCAAACCGAGGCCGGATGGCGATTACGCTGATTCAATAACGGGTCAGGCGACGTCAGCCTGGCTGTCGGCTGCCGGCAGGGTGACCCGAAACTCGGTGCGACGGCCCTTGGCCGACGAAAGGCGCAGCCGGCCGCCGAGCTCGCGTACCCGATGACGCACCAGGTCCAGGCCCACACCGCGGCCAGCATCCTTGTTCGCTTCATCCACGGTGGAAAACCCGGCGCGGAAAATCAGCGAGAACGCCCGGCCATTGTCCATGGCATCGGCCTCTTCCTGCCCGATCAGTCCGCGAGCCACCGCCTTGGACCGGATCTCTGTCGCGTCGAGTCCGGCGCCGTCGTCCTCGATCACCATTTCATGGCCGCCGTTGGGATCCGGGTTGAACGCGATACACAGTCGTCCGGCGTCGGGCTTGCCCGAGGATTGACGCGCAGCGGGTTCCTCGATGCCGTGTATCACCGCATTGCGAACGAACTGAACGGCCATCTCCTTGACCGCCTTGCGGTAGACCGATGGAATCTCGCTGTCTCCCAGCCCCTTGCACTGCAGCTGAACCTTTTTGCCGGTCTCGCCCGCGATACGCTCGACCAGATTTTCGAGCGCACCGACAAGGCCGCCGGACACCATGCTCTGGCTCGTGCCAAGGCTCATGCTGACGCTCCGGCCGGCTTCGGCAACCTCGCCCGCAGTGCCGAGATTGGCGGTCTGGCCAGGATTGTCGCCGGCGGGCCGGAAGTCGGGAACGGCCGCGACGTGCGGCGGACGGGCTGCCTCGACCGGCGTGTTCTGGATTGCCATGCGAAGCTCGGCCAGGCGGCTAACCAGGTCCCGAACCTGGTCGAGATGATTAAACAGGTGGTCCAGCCGAACCGCCAGCGGCAGGAAGTCGTTTCCGTTGAGGCGGTCGCGCCCGCGCATGTCGTTGAGGAGTTCCTCGAATTCGTGAGCGTTGTGCTCCACGGTGCCGAGACCCAGCGCCGCGGCCTCGCCCTTCATGCTGTGGATCTGCCGGAATATACCGTCCAGCTTGCTGCGGAACGCAGCTTCATCCCGAGCCGGTTCCTTGAGGATGGTGTTGACCATCTTCATGGAGGTGTCGGTATCCTCGAGAAACGCCAGGAGCTGTGACGGCTCGACATGCAGAATCGATAGCAACAGGTCGAGCTGCTCCTTCGACTGCGTCTGGGATTCTTC
This sequence comes from Gammaproteobacteria bacterium, assembly GCA_029287575.1. Classification (GTDB taxonomy): domain Bacteria; phylum Pseudomonadota; class Gammaproteobacteria; order Steroidobacterales; family XN24; genus JARFQW01. The sequence continues at coordinate 37,830 of JARFQW010000042.1, forward strand.
CAGCTCACGGGCAAGGAGAACACGCTGGGTGACATCCGTGACCGTAACAAGGATGTGCAGCAGCTTCCCATCCTGCTTCACCCGGTTGAAATCGAATTGCAGATACTGAGTTTCGAAACCCCCGCTACCGTCATCGAAGTGCACTTCGACTTCGCTCAGGGGGTTGAGGTTTTTGACCAGCCGGGCGTTGACCCGATCTGTCCACAGCAGGCCGACAAAGTCCAGCGCCGTCTTCAAGGTTTTCTCCGGGACGATGTCCCGCAGCATGCGCTCGAACTTGGAGTCGGCGAAGCTTTTCTTCCGGAAAATTCTCTCCATCGCCTGTGAGTGCGTGGAGCCGATATTCATGTTCTTGTCCAGCAGGAACAGACCTTCGCTGACGGTCTTGAGTATGTTGTCGGTTTCCTGCCTGGCCTGGGAGGCTGCACGCTCTTCCCGGGAAATCTTGCGGCCGAAGTAGACGGCGATGAAGACGAACAACGCCAGCGCCACCGCCACCGCACCGCCCTGGATCAGGCGCAGCTGGGCGACCCGATTGGCGGCCTCCGCCTCCAGGTGCCGGACAAGCCGACGCATGGCGGTAATGATGGGTTCGATCTGCGCGGAGCCGACCTTCACGGCGCTCTCCACGAGTCCCGTGAATTCCGCGCCAGCCGGCGTATAGAACTCGCTGGAACGCTCGGCATAAACGACGCCGTCAAACGCCAGCACCGGATCCAGGGCTTCCTTGAAGATCTCCCAGGACCTGGAGGCGTCCTGCAGCAAACCCTGGCCCGTGAATGTCGAGATCGGTTTCAGAAAGACGCTGTTGCCTGCCGGCCCGGTGGCGTTGCCCCCGCCCTGCATGGCGGAGAGGATGGAATCGAAGGAACCCGCCGCGCGGCGCAGGGCCAGCTGAGCGTCTTCCACCGGATCGCCCGCGACCAGCCGGCCCTCGAGCATCATCAGATTCTTCATGAGACGCTCGGCCAGCATGCTCTGCTCGCCTGCCAGCGTGACACCCCCGCCGTCTGTGGTCAGTCGTTCGGCCATATAGAAATTGAGGCCGAAGACACCCGCCACAAACACCATGAAGAGGCCGATGGCGCCGATGATTCCCTTGTATTGTCCTGCTTCCCTGCCGCCCATGGTGTCCTTCCCGTTGGTTCGTGGGACGCCAGTCCCGTGTTGCGAAATCCTTGGCGGTTGCTCGATCCGGTGCCTCGCGGGCACTGTCGCAGGATGGAGACTAACGCCAGCCATCCGGGCCGGGGTTGAACTCAGTCACAGTATTGGACATAAGAAATGTCTCGTCTGTTTCTGCCGGTTCAGACCTTTACACTCCCGGTCGGGACGGATAACTTGGCCTCCGGTTTTCAGGTCCCCCCCATGAATCCACGTTTTGCCATTGTCGACAGTCACGCGGCTTTTCGTGCCCTGGTCCGACACCATCTGGGTGTCCGTTGGCCCGAAGCACGAGTGGACGAATTCGATCCCTCCAAGGCCGACATTCCGGCCACGGACCTGGCCGGCGCGGGGTACGACCTGGTGCTCGTCGATCCCACTTCGATTGCGGCGGCCTCAACGCAGGAATCGCTGAACTGGATGAAGTCCTTCTGCGGCCGTTCGGACTCGCCGCCGATCATCGTGCTGCCCGAGGGAGGCGACGAACTCTACGCGGTCCGGGCGATGAAGGCAGGAGTCGCTGACTACATTCCAAAACGACTCATGACCCATCAGCTACTCGTGCGGTCCGTGGACGAACTTCTGGTCACCCGAGATCCGGCAGCTTTGGAGGCGGCCACGACCATCACCGATAGCTCGATGCCCAGGGCGGTGGTGCTGCCCGGCTACCGTATCGTCCGGCCGATTTCCCAGGGGCGGCTGGCCTCGGTCTACCTCGCCGACAGCAAGGCGCTGGGCGAGCGGGTGGTCCTGAAGGTATTGATGGATGCTTCGGACATGCCGGGCTTCCGGGAGGACTTCGACCGGTTCACGCTGGAATGCGACCTGGTCGGCCAGCTCAACAACCGGGCCATCGTCGACATCTATGACCACGGGATCAGCGACTACTTCGCCTTCATCGCGATGGAGTACTTCCCCTGTGGCGATTTCAAGGCCCGTCTGCAGAACCCGCTTTCCGGCGCGGAGATCGTGGACTATATGAGTCAGCTCGCCGCGGCACTGCAGGTCATCCACGAGCTTGGCGTGCTCCATCGGGATCTCAAACCCGGGAACGTCATGCTGCGCGAAGACAACAGTATTGCACTGATTGATTTCGGACTCGCCAAGCAGCTGAACGCCGAATCGGGGCTCACCGGAGCCGGCGAGATTCGCGGGACGCCCTACTATCTGAGCCCTGAGCAGGCCAAGGGCGAATCCGTCGACACACGCAGCGACCTCTACAGCCTGGGGGTCATGCTCTACGAAATGCTGACCGGAAAGAAGCCCTTCGTCGGCAACTCGTCAATCGACATCATTCACGCGCATGTGACCGAGGACATTCCCGAGCTGCCGCCCGAACGAAGCGGCTTCCAGGGCATCCTCGAGGACCTTATGGCGAAAAACCCGGACAAGCGTATCCAGAGCGCCGGCGAATTGCTCAACGTCCTCGAAGACTTCGACCTCTACTAGGTTCGATCGCTGCCCGGTGAGCGCCTCAGCAGATACCCTGGTTGCCGGCTTCGCCGCTTACGCCAGCAGCAACCTGGACAATGTGCTCGTTCTGATTGCGCTACTCAACGCACCGGATCTGAGCCGGCGGGCCGTTATCGGCGGCCATCTTGCGGGCATTCTGATCGTGGCGCTGGCCGTCGGCGGGCTTGCGCTGACACCGGAGCTCATTTCACCCGACCACGTCGGCCTGCTGGGCGTTATCCCGCTGGCCATGGGGGCGGCGCGGCTGTTCCAGCTGGTTCGCGGAAGCGGGCTCGAGCTGGCGGACATCTCGCCCCGCCGGGGCGCAAGCGGATTCTCTCAGGCCACGACACTCCATGTGACCGGCAGCGCCGACACTCTGGCCGTATTCGGCCCGCTCATAGTGGATTCGCTGCCCTCGGCGAGGCCCGCGCTGGGCGCGACCTTTCTGGTCGCCGCGGCGCTGCTGGCCTGCGCCGCGGTCCTTCTGTCGCGGCGACGGACGGCTGTGGCGATGCTCTCCCGAGGCGGCGCGTGGACTGCGCCCGTGATCATGGTTCTGGTCGGTGCCTACGTACTCGCCGATACCGCCGACGACCTGCTTCTCTAGCCTGACGTGGGCCCTGAGGTGGGCGATGTGTCAGCGACCACTTCGTCCCGCAAAACCCGCCGCAAAATCTTGCCCACGTTTGTCTTGGGCAATTCGCCGCGGACCTCGATACGGCGCGGGACCTTGTACGCGGTCAGCTGCTGACGGCAGTAATCCTTCAGCGCGTCCTCATCCAGGCTGGCGCCCGTCTTAAGTACCACATAGAGCACGATCGCCTCGCCCGTGCGATCGTCGGGAACACCCACACAGGCGGCTTCGAGAATGTCTTCGTAACGGGTGACGACGTCCTCGATCTCATTGGGATACACGTTGAAGCCCGACACGAGGATCATGTCCTTCTTGCGGTCGACGATCTCGATACAGCCGGACTCATCGAACCTCGCGATATCACCGGTACGGAAAAACCCGTCTTCGGTGATCACCTCGGCGGTCGCCTCGGCTTGTTGCCAGTAGCCCTGCATGACCTGGGGCCCGCGTACCCACAACTCGCCCGGCTCACCGGCGGCAACGAGACGGCCGTTGAGGTCCCGAAGCGTCACCTCCGTGTCGACCAGCGGAGGCCCTACCGTGCCGCTCCAGGCGCCCGGGATGCCGGCTTGCTCCGCGCTGACCACCGGCGATGTCTCGGTCAGCCCATAGGCCACCTGGATCCGGGAACCCGTCACCCTGAGCCATTCTTCCGCAACGATCTTGTGCAGCGGCGCACCCCCGGTACCCGTGAAGCGCAGGCGGGAAAAGTCCAGCGCGCGGAAATCCTGCCGCTGGAGCAACGCCGAAAACAGGGTATTGATGCCGACGAACCCGCTGATCCGGCGCCGGCGAAGCTCGCGGAGAAACGCGTCCAGGTCCCTGGGATTGGGAATCAGCAGCTGGCAGGCACCGCTGTGGAGAAACAGCATGAGGCCCGGAATCAGTGCTGCCGCATGATAGATCGGCAGCGGTAACACGAACACGTCTTCCCCGGGGCACACCTCGGCCAGGAGTTCCGCCTGAAGTTCCTCACACTGGGCCAGATTGGCGAGCACGTTGCCGTGGGACAGCATCGCTCCCTTGGAGAGCCCGGTTGTGCCGCCGGTATATTGCAGAAACGCCAGGTCGTCGCGGCCTGTGCTCGTCGGCGGCGGGTCACTGCCCTCACTGGCTCGCGCCACGGCGAGCCAGCGATGATGGCCGGGCAGTTCGTAGGCGGGTACCAGCTTCTTGACGTAGCGCAGCACGAAATTCACGAGCCTGCGTTTCAGCCGCGGAAGCTCGTCAGCCACCTCCGTGACGATCACATGCCGCACTGCCGTGTCGGCCACTACCGTCTCGAGGGTAGCGGCGCAGTTTGCAAGAACAAAAATCGCCAGCGCCCCGGAGTCGCGGAGCTGGTGAGACAGCTCCCGCGCCGTATACAGGGGGTTGACGTTGACCACGACCAGGCCGGCCCGAAGGATGGCGTGCAGCACGATCGGGTACTGCAGCACGTTGGGCAACATGACCGCGACGCGGTCCCCAGGCTGAAGGCCGAGATCGGATCGTAACCAGCCCGCCAGATCCCGGGAGCGGCTTTCCAGCTGCGCAAAGCTCAGGCTGCCACCGAGACAGGAGAAGGCCTCGTGCCGACCATGCCGCAGACAGGCCGAGGAAAAGTAGTCGCCGAGATTCTCCTGCTGAATATTCGTCACGTGCTGCTTGCCCCCGGCATGAACGGAACGACGCTAGGCGTGGCGCGCCATCTCTTCGTCGCGCAAAGCCCTGCGCAGAATCTTACCCACGTTGGTCTTTGGCAGATCGTCCCTGAATTCCACGTGCTTGGGAACCTTGTAGCCGGTGAGATTCTCCCTGCAGAAGGCGATGATCTCTTCTGCCGTCGGCGACTGGCCGCTTTCGGGAACCACGAAAATCTTCACGGCCTCCGTGGACTTCGGATCCGGAATGCCGATGCAGGCTGCCTCGAGAACCTTGGGATGCTGGGTAACGACGTTCTCCACCTCATTCGGATAAACGTTGAAGCCCGACACCAGGATCATGTCCTTCTTCCGATCGACAATACGGAAGTGACCGCTCTCTTCCATGATCGCGATATCGCCGGTTCGCAGGTATCCGTCCTCGTACATCACGTCAGCGGTGGCTTCGGCCCGTTGCCAGTAGCCCTTCATGACCTGCGGCCCATGAACGCACAGCTCGCCGGATTCCCCTGGGGGAAGGTCCCTGCCCTCGCTGTCGCGAATGGCGACATTCGTGGATGGCAGGGGCAGACCGATGGTGCCGGAAAAAACGATGTCCGAACCCGTGGGCTGCATGCTCACCACGGGTGAGGTCTCGGTCAGCCCGTAGCCCTCCTGGATCAGGCCGCCGGTCACCTCGTACCAGCGTTCCGCCACCGCCTTCTGCAAAGCCATTCCGCCGGCACCGGCCCATTTCAGCGAGGAAAAATCCAGTGCCCGGAAGCCGTCGTCGGCGAGCAGCGCATTGAAGAGCGTGTTGACCCCGGTGATGACAGTGAAACGGTGCTGGGCGAGCTCCTTGACGAAGGCCGGAATGTCGCGGGGGTTGGCGATCAGGACGTTGGTTGCCCCCAGCGACATGAAGAGCATGCAGTTACAGACCAGGCTGAAGACGTGATAGAGCGGCAGGGCGGTAATCACGATTTCCGGATTGTCCTCCTCGATGATGCTCTGGATCCAGGCCCGCATCTGCAGCAGGTTCGCGGTCATGTTGCGATGGGTCAGCATTGCGCCCTTCGAGAGCCCCGTGGTGCCTCCCGTGTACTGAAGGAATGCCAGGTCGTCCTGGGTCACGTCCGGTCGATCCAGCATCAGGGACTCGCCCTTGGCCAGCACGTCGTTCAGGCGCTCATGGCCCGTCAGACTATAGGCGGGCACCATCTTCTTTACGCGGCGGAGCACAAAATTCACGATGGCGGATTTGGGGAACCCGAGCATGTCGCCGAAATCGGTAACGACGACTTTCTTCAGCGGGGTTTTCGACAGCACATCTTCCAGTGTGCCGGCGAAGTTGGAAAGAATCACGATCGCCTCCGCGCCGGAGTCCACGAGCTGGTGCTCCAGTTCCCGGGGCGTGTACAGGGGGTTGACGTTGACGACCGTGTACCCGGCACGCAGAACGCCGAAAAGCGCGACCGGGTACTGGAGAATGTTGGGCATCATCAACGCGACCCGCGCACCGCGTTCCAGCCCCGCGGACTTCTGCAGCCAGGCCCCGAAGGCGGCGCTCTTTCGATCCAGCTCCGCATAGCTCATGGACTTGCCCATACAGCTAAAGGCCGAACGCCTGGCAAAGCGCTGACAGCTGTCTTCGAAAATCGAAACGAGAGTCTGTCCGCCGGAAAGATCGATCTCGGCGGGCGTTCCCGCGGGATAGTGCGTAAGCCAGGGCTTGTCCACGTGAAGCTTCTCCTCGGTGCGCTGCGGCGCGTTATTCTGAGTACGGCAGGGATTAGACCAGCGTGCGCCGGTGCTCGCTATATGCGCTGCAACATGCACGCCGCTTGCGGCCACGCAGGCAAGGCCGGATAGTATCGGCTGGCGCGGCCTGGCAAGGCCGTGGGCGCCTGGAACCACAAGGACAACCAAGAGACATGATAGGGAAGAAACGACGGCTGCGTGATCAGTCAGACGGTCCGGCCACCATCATCGGCGAAACCGCGACGGTCCAGGGCGCCCTGGGCGGCAACGGTCACTTTGTCATCGAGGGTCACGTCGAGGGTGACAGCCAGCTCCATGGCCTGGTCACGCTGTCGGCCACCGGACGCTGGACCGGCAGTCTCGAAGCGACGGACGTGATCATCGCCGGAACACTCGACGGCGATCTTCGCGCCACGGGCAAGGTGGAAATCACTCCGTCCGCACGTATCGACGGGAGCGTGACGGGTGCAAGCATAGCCATTGCCGAAGGGGCGGTCATCGCCGGCGAAATCAAGGTGACACACGCTGAAGACGTGCATCACTTCCAGGAACGACGAAACAGCTAGCCTGGCGCCGTTCACTTCGCTGACCCCAGCCGCTACACTCTGAACGCGCGGCACGCTGGCTTGAACCGGAAGCGGTTCGGCCAGCAACAACAATCAACAACATGGCCGCGGCGGACACTCCAGAGGGGCGGGAGATGGTCGAGAGCTTACCCGGGGGCGGGCGACGCGCCGTTTGTGCTGCGCGGGATTCGTATGCCTGATCGCACCACGGCTGTGGCTCTCTTCAGCATCATCGCCGCGATTGGTCTGGGGCTGCTCGCTCTAACGGGCGCTGTGAGCGCCACGCTGGCTGCCCCGGTAGCCGCGGTCCTGTGCCTGCTTGGCGGGTATCTGTTCGGCCGCATGGCCGGGGCCCCCACCCAATCGGGTGAGACCCACATGCCGGCCAATCAGGCCGCTCCCGGCCTGGACGCCCTTGTGGTCGAGGAGATCGGCGAGGGCGTTCTGACTCTCGACGACCAGGGCCGCATCCGGCGGGCGAATGACGCCGCGGCTCAGCTGCTGGGACAGAGCGCGCCAGCGCTGAAGGGGCTTGCGCTCACCGACCTGATTGAAGAAGGCGCCGACCCGGTCCTGGATGGCGCGGGCTACCCGATTTCCAGCGGCCGAACCGTGCTGAAGCGCGCCGGCTCGGACCCGGTACCGGTCGCCTTCAGCTGCGTGGCACCCGAACCGGGCCGGCCGGAGGCCACAGCCGTGATTCTCCGGAGCCTGGCCAACGAGGATCGCTCGAAGAAGCGCATCCGCTACCTCGCGCGCTATGACTCCCTGACCCGGGTGGCAAACCGCATGGAGTTTCAGCATCGCCTGCAGCAGGCGATTGCCCGCGCAAGACGCAATGGCACCCGGCTGGCTCTGCTTTACGTGGATATCGATCGTTTCAAGGACGTCAACGACCGTTTCGGCCACCTCGTCGGGGACCGCAGCCTGGAAATCATGGCCCGCCGCATCGTCGATTTCCTGGAGGATTCCGATCTGGTCGGCCGGCTGGCGGGCGACGAGTTCGCCGTGCTCATCGAAGGGCTCCCGGCGGACAGCCAGGCCCGGGCCGGCCTTGCCGGCACGTCACGCATGCTGCTCGACCGCATTGCCAACGAATTCCATGTGGAACGCCAGGAAATCTTTCTGACCGCCAGCATCGGCGTGGCCTGCTTCCCGGATGACGGGGACAACGTCATCGACCTCATCCGCAATGCGGACGCCGCGATGTATCACGCAAAAAAGGCGGGCGGCAATACCTACGGGTTTTATGCCGCCGACATGAACGCCGACGCGGTCGATCGCCTGATGCTGAAAAGCGAGCTTCGCCGTGCCATGGAGCGGGATGAGTTCCTGGTACTTTATCAGCCCAAGGTGGACCTGCGCGACGGCCGTATCGCCGGCGCCGAGGCCCTCCTGCGCTGGAGCCACCCCAAACGCGGGGACGTGCCACCGGGGAAGTTCATCCCGCTTGCGGAGGAAGGGAGCCTGATATTCGAGATCGGCGAGTGGGTGCTGAACCGGGTTTGCAGCGACTATCTGGGCTGGCAGACCCGGCTGGCCTGGCCGGGCCGCGTCGCGGTGAACCTGTCGCTGAAACAGCTGCGCCAGCGTGACTTCGTCCAGCGTATCGAAGCCACCTTCGAGAAACATCGGCTGACGCCGTCTTGTGTCGAACTCGAGATCACCGAATCGACGCTGATGGACGACGGCGAAAAGACCTTGCACATGCTCGATCGCTTGTACGAACTCGGGCTGCATCTGTCCATCGACGATTTCGGTACGGGTTACTCTTCGCTGAGCGCCCTGCAGCATTTTCCCATCGGCACTCTCAAGATCGACCAGTCGTTTGTCCAGGATGCCGGCGAAAACAGCGAGAGCCGGACCATCGTCACCACGATCATCAACATGGGCCGCAGCCTGAACATGGACGTCGTGGCCGAAGGCGTCGAAACCCGGGAGCAGCTGGAGATCCTGCGCCGACATGGTTGCACCTACGGCCAGGGACACCTGTTCGGTGCCGCACTGACCGCCACCGAGTACCGGGATCTTCTGCTCCGGCAGCAGCGCGGCGAGCGGCCCGACGAGGGACTGTTCGCCTGAGCCTGACTGGCGTCCCCGGCCGCGGCCAGCGCCGGCCGGGCCGGCCCCGAAGCGGCTGTGCCGAAGGCTGCTGCCCGCAAACTCCAGTCCGTCACGGTCGTCGCCAAACGCGAGCTTTCGAGGGGACTATTCTTGAAGCAGACAGGGGCGCGCGGCGCACGACGCCTTGCCCGGCCGTCCCCGTCCCGAGCGGCGAGAGTGAATCCCGATGCGATGCATGGTGCTGAACAGCCCCGGCGAGGCCCTCCGGCCCCGGGTGTCCGATCTGCCGGAGCCCGGTGCGGGCGAGGTCCTTATCCGGATCGCCGCTTGCGGTGTCTGCCGCACCGACCTGCACCTCGTGGACGGCGAGCTGCCGCGCCCCGTACTGCCCATCGTTCCCGGCCACGAAATCGTCGGCCGCATCGAGGCGTCAGGCCCCGGAGTGAAGCTCGAGCCGGGCCAGCGGGTCGGTGTACCCTGGCTGGGCTGGACCTGCGGAGTCTGCGAGTGCTGCCGGCGCGGCCAGGAAAACCTTTGCCCGCAGGCGCGCTTTACGGGCTACCAGATAGATGGAGGTTACGGCACCCATACCGTTGCGGATGCCCGGTTCGTGTTTCCGCTGCCCGAAACCTACAGCGATGCCGACGCCGCGCCGCTGCTGTGCGCCGGCCTGATCGGTTACCGAAGCCTGACTGCCGCCGGTGAAGAGGCCCGCCGTCTCGGTATCTATGGATTCGGCGCCGCTGCGCACATCATCGCCCAGGTGGCCCACTGGCAGGGCCGGGAGATCTACGCCTTTACTCGCCCGGGGGACGATGCCGCTCAGCGCTTTGCCCGTACGCTGGGTGCCGTCTGGACCGGCGGTTCGGATCAGGCGCCGCCAGAACCTCTGGACGCCGCGATCATTTTCGCGCCGGCCGGGCCGCTGGTACCCCTCGCCCTGGCCGCCGTGCGCCCCGGCGGTACCGTAGTCTGCGGCGGCATCCACATGAGCGACATTCCGGCGTTTCCCTATCGGCTGCTCTGGGAGGAGCGGACGATCCGTTCGGTGGCCAATCTCACCCGCCGCGACGCGGTCGAGTTTCTCGAGCTGGCCCCGCGCGCCGGAGTTCACACCCGGACCACGACGTATCCGCTGGAGCAGGCGAACAGCGCGCTGGATGATCTGCGGTCCGGGCGGCTCACGGGCGCCGCGGTCCTGATTCCGGGCTCCGGCGCTGAACGAACCGAAAACAGACCAGCCGCGTCGGAGACTCAGTAGCCCGTCATTTCCAGGTAGCCCACCCCGCGCTCACCGCGCGAGCCGGTGACCGACACCGCACCCTCCCAATAGGCCACGTTGAGGTTCATTTCCTGTGCGGGCAGCCGCGCGGCGATCTCCAGGTCGAGGTTCAGGGAGTCGATCCGCATCCGCCAGGACACCGGGTATCGACGGCCGGTTTCGGAACTGCGCCACCACTTCCGGGGCTTAAGCCGCACATCGGCCGGAGCGATCCCTCGGCGGGTCCCGTCGGCCGCCACGAGGGCACCCTGGCTGAACGGACCCCGGCCGCCGTCCTCCCTCCGGAGCTGGTAGAACATCAGGTCCCGGCCGTCATCAAGCTGAAGGGCGAACCAGTCCCACCCCGCCAGGTCGTCACCGAGGGCGCTCGTGCTCCATTCACGGTCCATCCAGGCACTGCCGGTGACCTCGTGCGCCTCCCCGTCGAGAACCACCTGGCCACGAGCTTCCAGGCGTGTGTACGCGTAGTAGTGAGACGCATTGCCCGGTTCGCGGCCTTTCTGGCTGTAGCCTTGTTCACCCTGCAGTACCAGCGGCTTGGCGGGGCTGAGATCCAGCTCGACAGCGTAGTCGTCCTCCCGGGCGGACAGGCGCATCGGAAACGGCCCGTCCCCGCCTGCGGCGCTGGCGCTCCAGTCGTACAGCCAGACCCTGAAGGGATCGGCACTCGCGCCGGCCAGGCCGGCCCCTCCGCGCGCGAACCGTTCGGACTTGAGCAGGGCCTGACCCTCGGTGTCGGTGACCGCGAAATGGGCCATCCACGCCTGATTCGTGCCCCACTCCGACGCCCGGAGCGCGGCCTCGGGGGTCAGCGCAAACCGAAAGATCGTAAACATGAAGCCGAAATGGCGGCCGGCATCTCCCTCGAGGTTTCCGGTGAAGTACCACCATTCGGACTGGTACCGGGGATGGGCACCGTGGTCTTGGGGAAACGCGAGCCGGTGCCCCGGCTGAGCGCGCGCAAACCCCTCACCGGCACCCGCGCCGAGATAGTCCGCCACCCGGGCCCCGGTGGGCTCCTTCCCCGCCCCGCAGGCGGACAGCAGTCCGGAGATCACGAGCGCCAGTAGCGGGCGGCGAAACGACCTCGACATGGGTTCCGGCCCGCTCATTCGTCGCGCAGCCCGGCAGCCGTCGCGGTCCGGATGGTCCGCCATGCCGGCCAGGCGCCCGCCAGCAGCGCGGCAACCACCGAAAGAAGCAGCGCCTGGCCGAGGATCATCGGCTCGAGGGAAAAATCCATGCTCCACCCGAAGGACCGCGCGTTGATCACGAACACGAGCAGCGCCGCCAGAATAATGCCCACGGGCAGGGCGAGCAGGCCGGCCCCCAGGCCCATCAGCCCCGTCTGACCCAGTATCAGCCCGATCAGTCCGCGTGGCGTCCATCCAACGGCCCGCAAGACGCTCAGCTCCCTGATGCGCTCGAGCTGCAGCGCCTGCAGCGCGCTGAGCATGCCGAGAAACGCAACCAGCCCCACCAGCAGCTGCAGGACCCTCGTGATCGTGAAGGTCCGGTCGAAAATCTCGAGAGAGATCTGACGGATTTCAGCGTTCGCGGCGAATTCCAGGCCCGCATGGGCGGCAAGAAACGATTCGAGACGGGGCCGCAGCACGTCGCGCTGACCTTCCTCGGCCATGATTCCGATTCCCTGCAGGCCGGGATCGTTCCAGGTCGAGCGATAGTGTTCCAGCGAGAACATGGCGGATCCCTGATCGCTCGAGTAGTCGATGAAGACGCCGGTGACCAGCCATGACCGCGGACCGTCCGGGGTCGGCAGGCTCAGCGTGTCTCCGACGACCAGCCCGCGTTTGCGCGCGAACGGCTCCGAGAGCAGCACCCCGGTTCCGTCCAGGAAACTGGCGACCGCCGTCTCCCTGTCCCCTTCGAGAAACGTGATCGTCAGGTCCCGCGAGCCGGGATCAACCGCCCAGAGCCGGACCTGCCCGTCGCCGGTGGTGAGCCGACGACGCTGGGAGCGAGTCACATCCGCTACGCCGGGAACCTCGGCCAGTTCCGCGACAAACGCATCCACGTCACTGCCACCCGCCTCGAACGCCTCGTCAATCGCGAAATAGAAATCTGAGGTCAGCGTCTGCTGCAGCCACTGATCAACGCTGCCCCGGAAGCTGGCGATCATGAGACCGACCCCGACGACCGTGGAGATCGCCACGGTGAGCGCTGCTACCGCCACGCCGGTTCGGCTCAGCGAGGCCGTCACGCCTCGTGCTGCCAACCGCGTTACCTGACCGCCCCCGTCCCGGGCCATTCGCTCCGTTGCCGCCATGAGGGCCGCCAGACCGGGAGGCGTGCACAAGGCGGCCGCAACCACTACGGCAAACAGGCCGGCAAAAGAGAGCACCAGAGAATCGGTGCCGGCGCGCAGGAGCAGCCAGCCGAGAAAAGCCAGCGCAAGGCCACCGGCCGCCAGCCACGGGAGCTGCCGGCGAATTCGCCGCTCCAGCGACGCCCGGGTCAGCATGGAACGGGGCGCCGTTCTCGCCGCTTCGACCGCCGGAGGAACCGCCGCGAGCAGAGACGTGCCAAGCCCCAGCAGCAGCGCCTTCAGGAGTGACAGGGGCGGAATGCCCGCCGACTGCACCTGCACGCGAAAATACAGATCGTCCACCGTACGCAGAACCAGCGACGTCAGACCAACGCCGAGAACAAGCCCGAGAACAATCCCCACCAGCGTCCCCGGGACACCCACCAGAAGGGCTTCGTACAGGGTGTTACGAAACAGCTGGCCGGGAGCGACGCCAAGACTCCGGGCCGTCCCGAACGTCGTTCTGCGCCTCACCACGAGAAACGACAGTGTGCTGTAGACCAGAAAGGCCCCGACCAGGAGCGCCAGAAGGCTGAGCGCCAGCAGATTGATACGGAAGGCGCGGGTCATCTGGTCAAGGCTGCTGGCCTGGGCTGCCGTGGGGATCAGCTCCAGGCCCTGAGGCAGCCAGTCCTTCACCCGCTGCTCGCCGTCGGCGTCCAGGATCAGGTCGATGCGTGACAGCTGACCGACCCGGCCAAGCAATTCCTGGGCAGCGGCCATGTCCGCGAACAACAAGCCGTCGGCACCCCGCGACCGGGCATCATCCAGTTCGAGCAACGCGCCGATCTCGAGGGCCGTGGGGGCTGCGGCGTCGTCCATTGGCACCCGGCTGCCGACGGAGAGTCCCCGTGCCCGCGCGGCCTGGCGGGTCATGGCCACCGTGCCCGGACGGGTCAGTAACGCCGTCAGGTCGATGCCGTCCGCCCCGGTGTCCAGGTAATCGCGAAACGGCCCCTCGGCAAAGGAGTCGATGCCGATCAGGCTGAACGTCTCGCCACCGGCCCGGATACGGCCCTCCAGCACCGGTGCGGCGGCGGCCACGCCCAGCTCCACCCTGAGCCGGGTGTATATCTCATCCGCCAGGAAGGGATCTGCCGGCACCGCCTGGTGCGTCGCCCTGCCGACCACCAGTTCGCGGGATGCATCGAACGCCTTGCGAGCACCACCGGCGGCGATGTCCACCCCCAGAACCACCGCCACGCCGAGGGCCACACCCGCTACCGAGAGTGCGTACTGCCAGGGATGGCGAAGCAGGAATCGCAGACCCGCCCGCTGCAGAAGCCGGCTCATCCGCTGGCCGCCGGCAACGGCTCGTCGGTCAGATGACCGTCCCGGATACTGAATACCCTGTCGGCAATGCCGACGACTTCCGGGCTGTGGGTCGCCATAACCAGCGTGGCGCCCTCGCGCCTGCACAAATCGTCCATCAGATCCAGAACACTTTGGGCGGTATCCAGGTCCAGATTGCCGGTCGGCTCATCGGCCACCAGAAGTCCGGGCTGATGCACGAGAGCGCGGGCCACGGCCACCCGCTGCTGCTCGCCGCCGGACAGCTCCTCCGGAAACGCCTCAGGGCGGTCCCCGAGGCCGACGCGCCGCAGCCAATCCGCGGCCTGGCGCCGCGCGCGGCTGCCCGACTGGTCCGTTAGCTCCAGCGGCAACAGGACGTTTTCCAGCGCAGTGAGCGTTGGAATGAGATTGAAGAACTGAAACACGAATCCGATCCGGTGCCGGCGCAGCAGGGCCAGCTCGGTCTCGCTGAGTCCGGCCACATCCTGACCGTCCAGCAGCACCCGGCCGCGAGTCGGGTGATCCAGACAGCCCACCAGGTTCAGCAGCGTGGACTTGCCGGATCCGCTCCGGCCGACCAGAACGGCGAACTGGCCCCGGGGGATATCGGCGCTGACATCCTGCAGCACGGCGCGGGCACCGGCCGGGCCGGGATACTCCTTGGTCACAGACTCCAGCCGGATATGGATGTCGTTCATCGTTTCACTGCCCACCGCGCCATGAGAATCCGGGGCCCAACACTCTCCGACCGCCCGGAGCGAAGTGTTCGCAGAATCAGCGTTCCCGGTTTTCGCGGCGCCAGTCCCAGGGCGGCACCCGCTCGTGTTCCGGAAGAGACCACAGGCCGATGCGGCTCCTGCGGGCCGCCGCTTCCAGGCGGAGCAACTGCGGATCGTCCGTGTACTGCCGATAGACCCAGCTGTGCCCGAGACGAACCTGCTCCGCATTAATGTCCATGCCGTCGCGAGCACGCTGGACGCGGGCCACGATCCGATCGTACCGATCGATGTCCTCGATCTCCAGGCGAACCGTCTCCCCCTCGATCAGGTCGGTTAGGGCAGCACGGCTGCGGCGGTTCCAGCCCTGTCCTCGCTCCGGACTGTCGATACCGAACAGCCTGACCTCCGCATCGCCGCCGTCCGTCTTCATCACGAAGCTGTCGCCGTCCAGGACGCGAAGAACATGTCCTTCGGACGGCTGCCGGCCGTACTGCAGCCAGACCAGCAGCGCGAGCATGGCGAACAGCAGCGCGGCGGATTGCCACAGGGGCCGATGCCGTTGCCGCCGTGGCCTGACGCTCACCGCCGGTAATCCACGCTGAGCAACGCGTGCAGAAGATTGTCCTGAAAATGGATGTTTCCCGTCAGCCGGTCGTGAGCCTCGCAGAGGAAGAACGCGTAATCGAGGGGAAAGTCGCTGTAGCGATGGCGCTCGATCGTCGGATCAAGGGTTTGCCGCGCGAGCAGCGACGCCTTGGTCACCACGCCGTCGCCGGGCTCGAGCATCAGCGCCTCGTAATCGATCCCGGGGCGGCGATCCTTGACCCGGTCCGGCCAGAGCCGCAGGACAGAATCACCGCCCGACTCTTCCACGAGCAGCCGGGCCGGGGTCAGATTGCAGTTACCGCCGAAAACGATCAGGCGATACTCGGGATCGGGGACGGGCACGGTGAGTGACCAGACGAAGCGCCGGCCTCGTTCCAGGTGTTTCTCGAAATAGCGTTCGAGGAGATCCAGATAGGCTTCGCCCTCGGCCGGGTCCGGGTAGCGTTCCATCACGCGTTCCCGAACCCCGGCGTCGAAGATGCCGAATTCGAACCGCCGCCAGAAGTCGATATCGAAGAGGTCCCGGTCCAGGGGGCGGCCGTCGGGCAGTACGAGCCAGTCGTTGATGGGATGAGGCAGGACCTGGGGCCCGCTCGGGAACGTAGCCAGCATTTCCTGGGACATGCGCCCGAGCCCCACCTTTCTTCCCTCGAGAAAGCCCATCGCTGCGCTGACCGACCCGAGGCTCGGCGTTCCCAGGAGCACGACCCGGCGCACCCGTTGCGCGCCGGCCCGGGTCACCGGGAAGTCGTTGTCGTCGAGAACGTCGGCGGTTCCGTAGCGCAGGTAGTACCGCACGAGCAGCCCACCCATGCTGTGCGCCACCACGTCCACTTTGAGTTCGGGATCATCGTAATCCTCGCGAATAGCTTCGAGGAAAGCGTCCAGGCGGGCGACGGTCCCGACGTTGTCCTGGCGCCAGTCATAGGCGAATACATAGACCCGTTTTCTGCCCGTGGGCGCGGGCTCGCCGGGCCGGGAGCGCTCATATCCTCCGGCAATTTCCAGAACATCCAGTATCTGACCGTAGAAGTCTCGCCCCGCGGCGCGGTCGGTCAGGCCCGTGACGATCAGCCCGTCCGGGGCGGGCGTGAGGGTCTCGGGATCGATGGGCAGGGTCAGATCCGAGTAGTCGTCGAACATCAGCCGGGACAAGGGACCGGGCCAGACTTCCCGGCCCGAGGATGCCTCGGCGAGCCGGCCTCCGAGCAGACCGTGGATCAGCACGACCGGGGGCTGGCCGGCGGGGTTGGCCTGGTCGGCGTACAGGCGGGTGAGATCCGGGCGCAGGTCACGGGAACAGGCGGACAAGCCCGCCACCGCGGTGAACAATACCCACAGGGCCGTGACGACGGACAGTGACCGGGCGTCCATGTCCGGCAGTCTAGGCAGAGTACGCCTGCCCCTACAAGCCAGAGTCAGTCCTCCAGCTTCGACAACTCCTGGCGCAGCTCGTAGCCCCGGTCGGTCACGATTCTCTCCAGGACAACGATCCGTTCCTCAAGACGGTTCAGGCGCTCTTCGCTGCCCGAGTCGCCAGCACGCGTATCGCGGTTCTGCCGATATTCAAGCCAGTGTTTGAACATGGCCGCGAACATCACGACGAACACGATCGCGAAGACCATTTCGTATCGTCCCACGCGCTTCTCCTTTCAGCGGTTCCGCCAGGGAATCCTACTCGTTCTCCAGGTCCCTGAACTTGCGGTCGAGGTCGAAATTCCTCGAGGTCACGTAGCGCTCCATCCGCTGCAGGCGGGTTTCCATGGACCGGAACCGGTGGCGGACGCTCGATGCGGTCGCGGCCGGGGAGACCCGTATCGACTGCCAGAATTCCTCTTCCTCCTCGTCCCGATACAGGGCCCGGGGCTTGGTGGGCAGGATCAGACAAAGCGCCATGTACACCAGGAATGTGACAGGAAACAGAAACTGCGAGAGGACCGTGAACACGCGCACCATCGCCACGTCGGCGCCGAAATAGTCGGCTATGCCGGCGCAGACACCACAAACGGCCCGGTTCTCCCGATCCTTGTAAAGCCGCCTCGGGCTCGGTTCCCTCTCAGGGCGGTTCACGTCAAACCTCCCCGTGGGCGCGCCCGCGCCGGCGGTTCCACAGACGGTCCTCGGCCTCACCGTAATATCTCAACGGCCGTTCCGGCAGCAGCAATCCGGCCAGGACATAGGCCAGGGTCGTTGTCAGCGGCTCGATGAGCAGAATGACGAACGCGACGATCCGCACACCGCTCACCTTCAGACCGAGACTGCCGGCCAGCCCGGAGCAGACCCCGAGCAGCCATCCGGCCTCCCGATCCCGGTAGATCCAAGGGCGCCGCTCCCGATGCCGCGAAGGGCGGTATGTCCTCATGTGCGTTTCCTCCAGTCGGGAACCTGATCATCGAGGATGGTTTCCAGCGTATTGATCCGGCTTTCCATTTTCTGGGCGTTGTCCCAGAGCTCCTCCAGCATGCGCTCTTCGTCCTTGGACAGCGCGCCGCTGGACTTCCACTTGGTCACGTAGTGGAGCACTACCACCAGGGGCAGAACGACCGCTACGAATACAATGGCAACGACTTCACCCATGGCCCTTACGCCTGGCTGCTGTCGGAGTCAGATCCGCCGCGCATCCGCTCCTTGAGGGCAGCCAGCTCCTTCTCGACCGTCTCTTCCGACGCGAGGGTCTGGAATTCCCGATCCAGGTCCTTCGGCAGGCCCAAGTCGTAGGCCTCGACCCGACCTTCGATATCCTCCATCTTGCGTTCGAATGACTCGAAACGGACCAGCGCGTCGTCGATCCGGTTTTCGTGAATCTGCCGGCGCACGTCCAGGCGGTGGCCTGCCGTGCGGTGGCGCATCAGCAGGGCCTTCTGACGGCCCTTTGCGTCAGCCAGCTTCTCCTCGAGGCGGGCGATGTCGTCATTCAGACGCGCCATGCTCTCGTCAAGCTGCTCGTGCTGATGCTCCAGCGCGGTGACGCGCTCCCCGCACCGGGTCCGTTCGGCGAGCGCCGCCCGGGCCAGGTCGTCACGGCCCTTGGTCACGGCGAGTTCGGCCTTGCGATCCCACTCATCCCGCTCGCGAGCCACGGCCGCCAGCTTGCGGTCGAGGCCCTTACGGTCCGCGATGCCGCGGGCGGCCGCCGAACGCACCTCCACGAGTGTGTCTTCCATTTCCTGGATCATCAGCCGGACCAGTTTCTCGGGGTCTTCGGCTTTTTCCAGAATCGAGTTGATGTTCGCGTTCACGATGTCCGTGAATCGGGAAAAAATACCCATATCGTTCTCTCCGCTCGGGTAAGTCAGTCTCCTGGGGTAATTACTGCATATCCCGTGCCATTCCGGGGCTTTCCGTAAGTTGTTGAAATGACTGGACCTGTTTCACGGCAGCTTGCAGTGGACTGGCACTCATAGGGTTTTTCCCAAATAATTGTGGCCCTATTACTAAATATTGGGGAAAAACCGGTGAGCACAACCCGCGACCCGGTGTCGATTGTTGGTGAATCGCCGGCATTCGGCGCCATTCTCGAACAGGTCTCCGCCGTGGCGCCCCTGGACCGGCCCGTTCTGATACTCGGAGAGCGGGGCACCGGCAAGGAGCTGATCGCCTCACGTCTTCATTTCCTCTCGGGACGCTGGGAGCAGCCCCTGGTCAAGGTTAACTGTGGCGCACTCACGGAAAGCCTTCTCGAATCGGAGCTGTTCGGGCACGAGGCGGGCGCGTTTACCGGCGCGTCACGGCGCCACATCGGCCGATTCGAAAAGGCCGACGGCGGGACGCTGCTGCTGGACGAGCTCGGAACGATCCCGGTGCGCATGCAGGAAACCATCCTGCGGGTGATCGAGTATGGAGAGTTCGAGCGGGTGGGCGGCTCGGACACCGTTCGGGTGGACGTGCGCATTGTCGGCTCGACAAACGACGATCTGCCGGGTCTCGCGGAGGCTGGCCGTTTCCGGCGGGATTTGCTGGATCGTCTTGCCTTCGACGTGGTGCATGTCCCCCCCCTGAGAGACCGCGCCGAGGACATACTGCTGCTGGCCGACCACTTCGCCGTCAACTTCACGGCCGAACTTCGCCGGGCGTATTTCCCCGGCTTCTCCGAAGCCGCGCAGGCCGCCTTGCTGGATCACGACTGGCCCGGCAACGTCCGAGAGCTGAAGAACACCGTCGAGCGCTCCATTTACCGCGCAGACTCAGAAGACGAACCGGTGGACGTCATCGCGTTCGACCCGTTCCGCTCCCCGCATTCGGCGGCATCTCCAAAGGCTGAAACCACTGCCGAGATGCACCAATGGCCCGTCGATCTGAAGGCCCGGCTCGCGGAAATTGAGCGGCGCTACGTCACGTCCGCGTTGGATCGGCACCATTGGAACCGCCGCCGCGCCGCCGCGGACCTGGGCCTGACCTATGATCAGCTTCGCGGCAGTATTACCCGGCTGGGCCTGATCCCGGACGCTTCCTGACGCCCGCGCCAGGGGTACCGCGGCAACTGTGAGACCAGACACATTTTCACCGAATCGCGTGTGGAACACTGAGGCTCACTGCTGACGTCGGGTGCACCAGGGCCCGCTTCGCCCAAGGACCGGGCGGCAGCCCGCACCCGTCGCCAGCAGACCCCGCACTATCAAGCCTCTTCCACCTCGCGGAGAGGCGCAGCTGCTCCCGGTCGAGGCGCCAGGCGTGATCCGCCGGGCGGCCTGCGTTGCCTGACGGACCATCGCTCAGGCGCCCTCCCACATTCCCGGGTGGCCCGGGCCAAGGGGCTTCGCATACCATCAAGCGTCTTGCCCGGAAGATTCGGGAGAGGCCCCACGGTGGACCACGCACCGATTCTGTCTGCCCTGATATTGATCGCCGCGTCGGTCCTCGTGCTGGCGGTGTTCCGGCGCCTGTCGATTCCGCCCATCATCGGCTACGTGGTTGTGGGAGCGGCGGTCGGCCCGCACGCGCTGGGCCTTGTGCCCGCCGGCCCGTCGGCCCGACTGTTCGCCGAAATCGGCGTGGTTTTCCTGCTGTTCACGCTTGGCCTGGAGTTCTCTCTCGCCCGGCTCGTGGCCATGCGCCGCCTCGTGCTCGGCCTCGGATCGGCCCAGGTGGCCATTACGACTCTGGCGGGTTTCGTACTGGCTCTGGTGCTTGGCGCCGGCATGGGCGAGGCGCTGCTCCTGGGGGGCGCGGCGGCCATGTCCTCCACCGCGCTGGTGGCCCGGCAGCTGTCCCTGCAGCTGGAACTCCAGGAACCTCACGGGTCCGCCGCGATCGCCGTTCTTCTGTTCCAGGACATGGCAATCGTGCTGTTTCTCGCCCTCGTGCCGGTCCTGGCGGGGGACGGGCCTCCCGGCGCCGGGGAAGTCGCCACGCGACTCGGCGGCGCGGTCGTTGTCCTGGCCATCGTGCTGCTGGCGGGGCGGTGGCTGATGAGGCCGTTGTTTCACGAGATCGCCGGAGCCCGCACCGCGGAACTCTTCACCCTGGCGGTGCTGCTGGTCGTCCTCGCCGCCGCCTATGCCACCGAAAGCGCCGGACTGTCCGGCGCGCTGGGCGCCTTTCTGGCCGGCATCATGCTGGCGGAAACCGAGTACCGGCATCAGATCGAGACCGACATCCGGCCGTTTCGCGACCTCCTGCTGGGGCTGTTCTTCATTACGGTGGGCATGACCCTGGATCTGGCGCTGATTCGCGAAAACGCCCTGATGGTGCTCGGCCTGACAATTGCGCTGATCGCAGGCAAGGCCGGGATCGTCGCTTTGCTCGCAGGACGGGTCAGCCCGGACCGTATCAGTGCCGTGCGCACGGGACTGGTACTGGCACAAGGCGGGGAGTTCGGGTTCGCATTGATCACCCTGGCGCTCCAGGCGGGCGCGATGAGTAACGCCGCCGGGCAGCCGCTGCTGGTCGCCATCGTGTTCAGCATGGCGATTAGCCCCCTCATCGTCCGCCACAATCTGGACCTGGCAAGGCGCCTCACCGGAACGCCGACGGATCCCTCCGACAACGCCACCGACGATCTCCGTGAACCGCTGCAGGTCGCGGAGCGCTTCGTGCTGATCTGCGGCTATGGTCGGGTAGGGCAAAACCTGGCCCGGCTGCTGGACGAAGAAGCGTTCGCCAGCCTGGCGCTGGACGTGGATCCCGTCCGGGTGCGCGCGGCGCGGGCCGCGGGTGACAACGTGATTTACGGCGACGCCGGCGACCCGCGATTGCTGGAAGCCATCGGCATCGAACGAGCGGAGCTGGTGGTGGTCACGCTGCCCAACTGGCGCCATGCCCTGAAGGTCATCACCGCCCTGCGCCGCCGGTGCCCGGACCTGCCCATCCTCGTCCGCGCGCGCGATGACACCCACCTGGACATCCTGCAGCAGGCCGGCGCAACCGAGGTGGTTCCGGAGACTCTCGAGGCGAGCCTGATGCTGGCCTCTCATTTGCTCCTGATTCTGGGCATGCCGGTGGGCCGGCTGCTGCACAAGATCCAGGAAATCCGCGACAACCGCTATGCGCTCCTCCGGTCGGTCTTCCATCGCGGCGTGCCGACGTGGGAGGAACCCGGCGTTACCGACCGGGTCGAGCTGCGAACCGTCGCCCTTCCCGATGGATCATCCGCCGATGGCCAGCGGCTGGACACCCTCGGACTGGAGGCCATCGGCGTGATGGTGACAGCCCTCCGGCGCGACGGTATCGTGGGCCGCCAGCCGCTGCCCGAAACGGTTCTCAAGGCCCGTGACGTGCTCGTGCTGTTCGGCCGTCCGGAGGATCTGGCACACAGCGAGTCGATCCTGCTGGCGGGTTCCCGTGTTCCTGAAGCGGAAGTCGAAGCATGACCAGTATTGGCACCCCTCTTTCCGACACGGCAACCCGCATGCTCCTGCTGGGTTCCGGCGAACTGGGCAAGGAAGTCGCGATCGAGGCCCAGCGGCTCGGCGTCGAGGTTGTTGCCGTGGACCGGTACAGCAACGGGCCCGCCATGCAGGTGGCTCATCGCGCCTACGTCATCGACATGCTGGACCCCAAGGCCCTGCGCTCGATCATCGAGAAAGAAGAGCCGAACTTCATCGTTCCGGAGATCGAGGCGATCGCGACCGCCGAGCTACTGGGCCTGGAAAGCGAGAGCTACCGGGTCATTCCCACGGCCAAAGCCACCCAGCTGACCATGAACCGGGAAGGTATCCGCCGCCTGGCGGCGGAGGAACTCGGCGTCAAGACCTCCCCGTTCCGGTTTGCCGATAGCGAACAGGAATATCGCGCGGCGATCGAGGCACTGGGCCTGCCGGTGGTGGTCAAGCCGGTGATGAGTTCCTCCGGCAAGGGCCAGAGCACAGTCAGAGACGCCGCCGAGGCGGACGCGGCGTGGCGTTATGCCCAGAAGGGCGGCCGGGCCGGCGAAGGACGAGTGATCGTTGAGGGCTTTGTCCATTTTGACTACGAAATCACCCTGCTGACGGTGCGTCACGGCGGCGAGACGACCTTCTGCGAACCCATCGGCCACTCTCAGGTAGACGGTGACTACCGGGAATCGTGGCAGCCCCATCCGATGAGCGAAACGGCAATCGACAAGGCCCGGCGGATCGCCGGCATCGTGACCGGCCAGCTCGGCGGCGCTGGCTTGTTCGGCGTGGAGCTGTTCGTCAAGGGCGACGATGTCTGGTTCAGCGAGGTGTCTCCCCGACCCCACGACACGGGACTCGTCACGCTAATCTCCCAGGACCTGTCGGAATTCGCCCTGCACGTGCGCGCGATCCTGGATCTTCCGATACCCCGGATCGAACAGCTCGGACCCAGCGCTTCTTGCGCGGTCATCGCCGAAGGCGACGGTGACGCCATGCAGTTCACCGGGGTCGACGCGGCCCTCGAAGCACCTGGAACCGATCTGCGGCTGTTCGGCAAGCCCGAGGTTCGGGGCCGGCGCCGTGTAGGGGTGACGCTTGCCAGGGACGAGACCATCGACGCGGCCAGGGAGAAGGCCCGGGCCGCGGCCGCCGCGATCAGAGTGCGCTTCTAGGCAACCACGGCGCAACCACAGCGCCGGGTAACCCGTCAGATCGCGTCACCGTGGCGAAAGGTCACGGATCCGCTCCCGGTATCGATGATGCCCGTACCCGCGCCTCCGGCGAGTGTGGTCTCGAGACGGTTGCGCTCGGAGCGAACCATCTCCATTTCCGGCAGATCGACACGGATCCCACCGTTGCTGGTCTCAACGGTCAACCGCAGCGACGGGACGACGCTTGTGGACAGGTCGACGCTGCCGGAACCAGTATCGATTCGCAGATGCCGCACCCCGGCCAGGTCCCCGGAGAGATCCACGCTGCCGGAACCGGTATCGATTTCCAGGTCGGAGCCCGCCGTAATCGCCCGGCCCCGGACCGAGCCGGAGCCGGTATCCACATAGAGCGAGCCTGAGACCTCGTCGAGCCGGACGCCGCCGGATCCCGTATCGACCCGCACCCGCCCTGAATTCACCTCGGTGAGGTCCACTTCGCCTGAACCGGTGTCGGCCCGCACTTCGCCGTCGATGCCGCGCAGCCGGATCGCTCCGCTTCCCGTATCCGCGGTTACGTCCCCAAGCACGCTCTCCATGATGACCGCGCCGCTGCCCGTGTCGGCCAGGACGCGTCCCCGATGCCCGAAAACTTCGATAGACCCGCTGCCGGTATCGGCATTGAGGTCGCCCTGCCCGTCCGCGCTGCGAATCCGGCCGGCTCGCGCCCGGAGGTCCAGCTCAGCCGCTACGCCCTCGGCCTCGATTGGCCCGGCCAGCAGATCGTATTTGAGGTCTTGTCCGGGCTCGAGATAGATGCGCATATCCATCCACGCCTGCACGCCGCGGCCGTCGCCGCGGACCCGCACCTTGCGGCCATCGTAGCGTGCCTCCAGGTTGAGGCGGCGATATTCCGCCGACGGATAGACGAACGACTTCGTGTCGTCGCCGTAGTCGGCGCGAAACACGACGGTACGCCCGCTCGCCGTCTGGGTCAGGGCCGGCAGGGCCTCCGTGTCCTCGCCGTGGGCAGTCCACTCGATTCGGCCCGCTCCCGGCTCGGCCCCGAAAATCTCGATCCGGCCGGCGATGTTGTAAATCGTCACCCTTTCGGCGCCGTCGAGCGTCGCGGTTTCGGTGTATTCCGCTCCCTGGGCGCTCGCAAAGGCGAGGAAGAAAACGATCAGAATGCAGGAACGCAGGGTCATTCGGCTGTTACCTCCACCGAGAGCCGGGAAACAACACGGGAGACGCCCGGCGTCGCGGCCGCGGTCTTCAGGGCGCGGTCCAGATCCGCCGGGGTCAGCGCCCGGCCGTGCAGCGTAACCGTGTCTCGGTAGACGGAGACGCTGATGTCCTGCCCCGCGAGCTGCGGGTCTTCGGCCAGCGCGTCACTGACGGCCCGCGCCATGGCCTTGTCCGCTTCCGCCTGCTCGCTGCGACTCTCGGAATAGCTGGATGCCCACTCGGTATCCACGTCGCCGTTTCCGTCAACGACAACCACGCAGCCGGTCAGGGCACCGGCGGCGCAGACAGAGACTAGGATCGAGAAAAGGCGGTTTGTCATGTGCATTGCTGACCTCTTTGATGTCCGTTTCGACCGCAGGGTTTGAACGGCCTTCGCCATGAATCGGTAAACGCAGAACTGTCCGGCGCGCGAGGCGTGGCCTAGGCCTCGTCCCGGTAGCGCCGCAGCCAGATGGCGCCGGCGACGAACAGCGCCGCAACGGCAATGCCGCCCCAGAGCCCCGGGCTCGCAATCAGACCCACCGGATCCAGGGCGCCCCAGATGTCGCCGGACGCATCGATCGTGATGTTCGTGTCGCCGTCGCCGTGCCGGGTGACTTCGCTGACGCCCTGCCCGTCCAGTCCTTCCTCCATGAAGCCGACAAACCGCCGGCCCAGCAACTCGGCCACATGGTTGGTGCCCAGGCCGGCGTGCTCCAGCCAGATCAGGGCCAGCGGCGGCAAGGAGGCCCAGAGCAGCAGGGCCCGGTTGGCGAACGCCGATACCAGCAGCAGCCAGCCGTAGTACGGCAGGTACCACAGGGACTGAATCACGAAGAGATACGCGCTGAACACGACGCCCTCGGCCACGCTTCCCGGCCCGGCAACCAGCATCCGGCCCTCTTCGCCCAGCGACGAAAAGAAGCCGGCGGTGATCGCCCAGCCAGCGATGCTGGTAACGGTCATCGCAACGATCGTTACGGCGGGAATCACGAAGACGGCCGTGGCCAGCTTGGAGAGCACGACCTGGGCATCCGATACCGGCAGCGACTTCCAGAAGAGAATGCTGCGGTCCTTGCGTTCCGCATACAGGGAGTCCAGCAGGTAGAAGGTGGTAACCAGCAGCATGGCCAGCGCGAAGGGAAAGGCCAGCCCGGCGCCGGCCACGGCCCACGCTGCCTCGATCTTCTCCGGAGTCAGGTCGTCCAGCTCACTGAACAGACCCTCCATACGCACGTCGCCCATGGTGCCGGCGAACACCGGCAAGAGCAGCGCGGCGACAATGAGGGCGCCGACGACGATCGGCGTCACGACAATGGCCCGATGCTCCCAGAGTTCCCGCCGCAACAGGGTGCTCATCTCGTTCATCGACCTCCTCCCATCTTGGCGACGAACAGGTCGGCGATACCGGGAACCTTGACCTCGCCCAGAGATGCCAGCTCGTCCCGGCGCCGGCCCTCGAACAGGAACACCGGGCGGCCGAACACGATGCGTTCACCGATGGGCTCGCAAGCCCGCGCCGCTTCGGCCTGATCGGGATGCACCGCGACCTCCAGATACTTGTCGCCCAGCGCGTCCATGGGCTCGTGCAGGGCCAGCCGCCCATGATCGATGAACATCAGGTCGGTGAGAATGTGTTCGATCTCCTCCACCTGATGGGTGGTGACGAGAATCGTGCGCTTCTCATCGAAGTACTCCTCCACCAGGGCGGTGTAGAAGGCCTTGCGAAAAAGGATGTCGAGACCGAGCGTGGGCTCGTCCAGAACCAGCAGGGTCGCATCCACGGCCATCACGATGGCCAGATGCAGCTGGGTCACCATGCCCTTGGACAACTGGGCGATCCGGCTCTCGGAACGGATTTCGGTCCGGGCAAGGAACGCTTCAGCTTTTTCCCGGCGAAACCGGGGATGCAGGCCTTCCGCCGCCTGCAGCGCCTGGCGCACCTTCATCCACTTCGGGAGTACGGCGGTGTCGGCGATGAAACAGACATTCTCCATGAGCCGCGCGCGGTCCCTGCGGGGATTGAGGCCCAGGACCTCGAGATCCCCCTCGTAGGGGCCCAGACCCAGGATGGCTTTCAGTGCCGTCGTCTTGCCGGCGCCGTTGGGGCCGATCAGGCCGACGATTTGGCCTTCGGCCACGTCGAAACTGACGTTGTCCAGGGCGCGGACCGTTCCAAAGCTCCGGCTCAGCCCGCGGGCATGGATGACCGGGGCCACTATTGTTCCTCCTCGCCGGAACCGGCGGCTTCGGACAACAGTTCCGCCGGGTCGAGGCCCAGCCGTCGTATCGTGGCGATGATTTCCGGCCACTGTTCTTCGACGAACGCCTTGCGCTCGTCCTTCCTGAGAGCCTTGCTGGCGCCTTCCTTTATGAACATGCCGCGCCCCCGGCGCTTTTCCACGAGTCCTTCGTCCACCAGTTCCTGATATCCCTTGAGTACGGTCAGGGGATTGAGGCGGTAGTCAGCCGCCACGCTGCGGACACTGGGCAGCGCATCGCCGTCGCCGATCACCCCGTCGAGGATCATCGCCACGACCCGGTCCCGGAGCTGCCGGTAGATCGGCTGGTTATCGTTCCAATCGGGATCCATGAGATTCTCCGTCTCCCGCGAACGGCCCGCCGGCCGCGGTTGCGGCTCGGTACTCGTATCGGCTGGACAAGGCGGCTGTCTGACGCATGCAACTGATAGGCTCTTTGGTGAGCGGGTGTTGTAGTCAACTATAACACCAAGTTAGTGGAATGCAAGCCCCCGTCCCACGAGCCCGGCCATGCGGGAATGCCCGGATGCCGGGGCCGCAAGCCCTGCGCTACAATCCTGCGCCCGAAGCGCGTCCTTAAGCGCGTCGAAGAGAACAAGGGAGTCCGTCATGAAGCAACCTGCTCGAGTCGCAATCACCGGCGCAGCCGGTCAGATCGGTTACCAGCTTTCCTTTCGCATCGCGTCGGGGCAGATGCTGGGAGCGGACCAGCCCGTGATCCTGCAGCTGCTGGAAATCCCGCCGGCCCTGGGCGCCTTGAAGGGTGTGGAGATGGAGCTTCGCGACTGCGCGTTTCCGACCCTCGTCGATGTGGTCGTCAGCGACGATCCGGCGGTCGCGTTCAAGGACGCGGACTACGCGCTGCTGGTCGGCGCGAAGCCGCGCGGACCGGGCATGGAGCGAAAAGATCTGCTCACTGAAAACGCCAAGATTTTTTCCGTACAGGGCAAGGCCCTCAACGACGTGGCCAGCCGTGACGTCCGGGTCCTGGTCGTCGGCAACCCGGCGAATACGAACGCGCTGATTGCACAGACCAATGCGCCTGATCTCAATCCCGCGCATTTCACCGCGATGACGCGCCTGGATCACAACCGGGCCCTGTCGCAGCTCGCGGAGAAGACCGGCGCGCCCGTCGGCGATATTCGCCAGATGACAATCTGGGGAAACCATTCCGCCACGCAGTATCCGGATATCGGCCATGCCCTGGTGGCGGGCAAACCGGCCGCCGATCTCGTGGATCACTCGTGGACCGCGGAAACGTTCATCCCGACCGTTCAGCAGCGTGGCGCGGCCATTATCAAGGCCCGAGGGGCCTCGTCGGCCGCGTCGGCGGCGTCGTCGGCCATCGATCACATCCACGACTGGGCCCTGGGGACACCGGCCGACGACTGGGTCAGCATGGCGGTGCCGTCCGATGGCAGCTACGGCATTGCCGAAGGCATCATCTATTCCTTCCCGGTACGCTGCAAGGACGGCCAGTGGTCCATCGTTCAGAACCTCGAACTCAATGATTTTTCTAAGGAAAAAATGCAAGCCACCGAGGCTGAGCTGCTCGAGGAGCGGGACGGAGTGAAAGACCTGCTCTGAGTGCGGGCCGGCGTAAATCGTTGGCCAGAGGAGCTGCCTGCCGAGGCAAGCAAACGCTCGTTTGGCTCGGGATCGCTTTGTGGTTATAGTGGTCCTACACCCTGTGGCGGGCCGGCCTGGCCACCGCCAGTTTCGTGCTGAGGAGGTCTCCTGATGACCACGCTGTTCTGGTTTGTTCTGTTTGCCGGCATCGTTCTTTACCTGGGGTATACCCGGGCCAGTCTGCGCTCGGCCACGCTGGCGCTGGGCGCCACGCTCGCCGCGTACACGCTGTTCGGCAGCGGAGGTTTTCTGTGGCTTGCCCTCCTGTGGCTGGCGTTCGGCGCCGTCGCGCTGCTGAACCTGGACGATTTCCGCCAGGAACGCATCACCCGCCCCCTGCTCGCGGTCTACCGCAAGATGCTTCCGTCCATGTCCCGAACCGAACGCGAGGCTCTGGAGGCCGGTACCGTCTGGTGGGAAGGCGAGTTGTTCGGCGGCGCCCCGCACTGGAGCAAGCTCCGGGATGCCGAGCCGCCCCGACTGACACCCGAAGAGCAGGCCTTTCTGGACGGCCCCTGCGAAGAACTCTGCCTGATGCTCGACGAGTGGGAGATTTCCCACGAGCGCGGCGACCTGCCGGAGCACGTCTGGCAGTACATCAAGGACAACGGCTTTTTCGCGATGATCATCCCGAAAGCCTACGGTGGCCTCGAGTTTTCCGCCTATGCACACTCCCAGGTTCTGGCGAAGGTCGCCAGCCGCAGCGCCACGGCGTCATCGACGATTGCCGTGCCCAACAGCCTCGGCCCGGCAGAACTGCTCCTCCACTACGGCACCGATGACCAGAAGCAGCGCTACCTGCCAGGTCTTGCCAATGGCACCGAGGTCCCGTGCTTCGCGCTGACCGGACCGCGGGCCGGCTCAGACGCCGCGTCCATCCCCGACAGCGGCGTGGTCTGCAAGGGCACCTTCGAGGGCCGGGAAACCGTTGGCGTGCTGCTGAACTTCGACAAGCGCTACATCACCCTCGCACCGGTGGCCACGGTCCTGGGACTGGCCTTCAAGCTCTACGATCCCGAGGGCCTGCTCAGCGATGAGAAGGAACCCGGCATCACCGTGGCCCTGATTCCTACGGATACGGACGGCGTCGAAATCGGCCGGCGGCACCTTCCCCTGACCGTCCCGTTCCAGAATGGCCCGGTGCGCGGCAAGGACGTGTTCATTCCGCTGGACTACATTCTCGGCGGCCCGGAAATGGCCGGCCAGGGCTGGCGCATGCTGGTGGAGTGCCTGTCCGTGGGACGCTGCATCTCCCTGCCCTCCAATGCCCTCGGCGGCGCGAAGGCCGGCGCTTTCGCTACCGGTGCCTACGCGCGAATCCGCAAGCAGTTCAACATGGCGATCGGTCGTTTCGAGGGCGTGCAGGAAGCCCTGGCCCGCATCGCCGGCAACACCTACATCATCGATGCCGCCCGATCCGTGACGATCGCGGCCGTGGACCGGGGGGAAAAACCCGCGGTACCGGCGGGCATCCTGAAGTATCACTGCACGGAACTCGGCCGTGACGTGGCCAACGACGCCATGGATATCCATGGCGGCAAGGGCATCATGCGCGGCCCCAAGAATTATCTGTCTTCGGGCTACGATTCGGTCCCGGTTGCGATCACGGTGGAGGGGGCCAACATACTGACCCGGAGCCTGATGATCTTCGGCCAGGGCGCCATCCGCTGTCATCCGTTCGTGCTGGAGGAAATCCACGCCGCCCAGGACGAGGACCGCAGGCGCGGGCTGGAGCGATTCGACAACGCACTTTTCGGACACATCGGTTTTGCGCTTTCCAACGCTGCCCGCGCCCTGGTCATGGGTTTGACCCGGGCGAAGTACACGGGCGCACCGGGCGAGGGCCCCGCGCATCGCTTTTACCAGCACATTACCCGCTACAGCGCGGCGTTTGCCCTGGTCTCCGACGTTGCCATGCTGACCCTCGGCGGCGCCCTCAAGAAGAAGGAGATGCTCTCGGCCCGCCTCGGCGACATTCTCTCCAACCTGTATCTCGCCTCGATGGTTCTTAAGCACTGGGAGAACCAGGGCCGTCCGGAAGCCGATCTCCCGATCGTGGAGTGGTCGGTACGCAAACTGATGTACAACGCCCAGGAGCAGCTGCACGCGTTCCTCAGGAACTTCCCCAACCGCTGGATTTCCAGAGGGCTGCGGGTACTCGTGTTCCCGACGGGACGCACGTTCTCCGCGCCGTCCGACCTGCTCTCCCGGCGCGTCGTCGAACTGGTGATCAGCCCGACAGAGACGCGCGACCGGCTGTGCGCCGGCATTTACCGCACGGTCCACCCGGACAACCCGCTGGGACTGCTGCAGGAAGCCATGGAACTCTCCGTCCGCCTGACCGCGCTGGAGAAGAAGCTGCGCCGTGGCGTAAAGGAAGGCCACGTGAACGCACCCGATTACGCGACCCAGCTCGTGGAGGCTGTCGCTGCCGGCGTCTTGTCGGAGGATGAAGCCGATCAGCTCAGGGACCTGGATGCCAAGGTCATGAACCTGATCCACGTCGATGACTTCGCTCCGGGGGCGTTCGCCCGCAAGACCGAAGCGGCACCGGCGGCACCGCAGACGCCCCGTGTGGTGAAGACCGCGCCGCCGCCGGAGGCCATGGAGGCCTGAGGGCGGTAAGTCCCTGAAGAAGGCCCGCCGAAGCGGCGGGCCTTATACTCCGTTCATGTCCGACGGGCCGGTCATCTACGAAGTCAATCTGCGGCCCGAGGCCGGCATCGCGGCTGAGTTCGATTTGTGGCTGCGCAAACATGTCCGCGACATGCTCGACCTGCCCGGATTCCTCGAGGCCTCCATCTCGACGCGATCCGGGGACGAGACGGATTCCGAAGCTGAACGAATCGTTCAGTATCGCCTGGTCAATCGAGAGGCCCTGGACAACTATCTGACCGAGCATGCGCCGCGGATGCGTGCCGACGGCGTCGCAACCTTCGGCGAGCGATTTACCGCAACCCGGCGCATCCTCGAGGGCAATGAGCAGCTCAGGGCTCAGCCCCATGCAGAGAGCCTCTGCAGCAACTGCGAATCGGAGCTGCACGGGCAGTATTGCGCCACCTGCGGGCAACGATCCCGACAGCGGATGATCACGGTCTGGGAACTGGTCCGCGAGGCCAGTGACCTGCTGACCTCGCTGGATTCCCGACTGTGGCGGACCCTGGGCCTGCTGATGTTTCGCCCCGGCCGGCTGACGCGGAATTATCTCGAGGGACGCCGCGCCCGATACGTGGCCCCGCTGAGGCTATTCATCGCCGCGAGCGTCATCTTCTATTTCACCGCCGCGATCACCGCGGAATTCACCACCGATCCCGACGGGGTGACCATCAATCTCGAACAGGAGGAGGACGAGGAGGCGGAGGAGGACCAACCGGTACCTGCGTTGCCAAACGCTCCGGCACCGGCCGGCACCCCTGACGCCACCCCTGACGCCACCCCTGACGCCACCGCGGCGGCCGGCGAGCCCGACGCCGGGGAGGAGGCGCAGACGGGTGAGGCGACGGCCGGCGAGGGCGACGGCTTCGACTGCGACAGCCAGGACCTGGAACTGAACATCTCCGGGCCAGGGTGGCTCGAAGGGTTCCTCACCGAGGAGCGTCTCCGCGCCACCTGCCACAAGATCGTGGACGACCGCGGGGAAACCCTCAGCCAGGCCCTGATGGAGAATATCCCGGTCATGATGTTCATTTTCCTGCCCTTCATGGCGGGAATCATGAAGCTGCTCTATCCGCTGTCGGGCCGCTACTACGTCGAACACCTGCTCTTTCTGGTCCACTACCATTCGTTCTTCTATCTGCTGGCGACGCTGACGCTGATCGTCGGCTGGCTAGGAGGGCGCTGGATCATTCCCGAATGGCCCGGCCCGGTGATGACCTTTGTCGCGATGGCCTACCCGCCGATCTATCTGTACAAGGCCATGCGCGAGGTTTACGGCCAAGGCCGGCTGGCGACGGTTGCAAAGTACTTCCTGCTCTTTGTTGCTTATTTCGCATTCCTCGTGATCACCTTTCTTGGGACACTCACATTCACGGCACTGACGCTCTAGTCACCGCAAGATCCCAGACCCGCAAGCCGAAGACCGCCCACTCCGCATGGCATGACCGAATTCCTCCCCCACGCCGCCCCTCGGCCCCGCTGCGTCCTGCATGTGGACATGGATGCCTTTTATGCGTCGGTGGAGCAGCGGGACGATCCGACCCTGGCGGGGCGGCCCGTCCTGGTCGGGGGCCGGCCGCCCCGCGGCGTCGTGGCGGCGGCGAGTTACGAGGCCCGGCGCTTCGGCGTGCGCTCCGCCATGCCCATGCGCGAAGCCCTGGCCCGCTGCCCCGATGCCGTGGTCGTCCGACCCCGAATGGACCACTACCAGTCGGTCTCTCGGGACGTTTTTGCGGTCTTCAGACGGCTGACACCGGACGTCGAGGGTTTGTCCCTGGACGAGGCCTTCCTGGAATTGACCGCCCTGCCGGAACTGGCCGACGACCCCCGGGTCACCGCTCTGGGCATAAAGGACGCGATCCGGGCGGCGACGGGGCTGACCGCCTCCGTCGGCGCAGGCCCGAACAAGCTCGTGGCAAAAATCGCATCCGACCTCGAGAAGCCCGACGGGCTCGTGGTCTTGTTCGGGGCGGCGATCGAGACCACACTGGCACGACTTCCGGTGCGTGCAATCGGCGGGATCGGACCCAAGACCTCGGCGCGTCTCGAGGCGGCGGGCATATTCACGCTGGGCGAGCTG
The DNA here is from genome assembly GCA_029287575.1 of Gammaproteobacteria bacterium. GTDB lineage: Bacteria > Pseudomonadota > Gammaproteobacteria > Steroidobacterales > XN24 > JARFQW01. Next base: position 71,137 of record JARFQW010000042.1, read on the forward strand.
GCCGCCGCGCCGGCAGGGGCCGTCGAGCCCATATTCGGCCGCTATGCGGCCCGCATGCAGGGGCGTGCCCTTGGTCTGGATGATCGCCCGGTGGAGCCACGGCGCGAGGCCGTGAGCCTGAGCGCCGAAGAAACCTTCGCCACAGACCTCGACGACCCGAAGGCCCTGGCACGAGAGCTCCGCCCGCTGGCGGAGAAGGTAGCCGCCCGGCTGCGGCGCAAGCACTACGTGGCCGGGATGGTGGCGGTAAAGATCCGCCAGGCGGACTTCCGGACCGTCACCCGGCAGCGCTCGCTGACTCCGGCCAGCGCCGAATCCGTTGCGCTGTTCGAAGCGGCCTGGGGCCTCGTGCAGACATGGATCACCGAGCACCCCGGCGCAAAGCTGCGCCTGCTGGGGATCACCGCCGGCCGGCTGACCGCTGCATCTCAGCTGAGCCTGTTCGAAGCGGGCGAACAGCGGCTCGACCGGGTCTCAGACGCAATCCGCGAGCGCTTCGGCGCCGGTGCGCTTATGCACGGCAGCGACCTGGGGCCCGGGCTCGAAGAGGACGGCTGAACCGGCCGCCGATGGACTGGCGGGCGGCGCGAGGGCATCATTTCCAGTCCGGCGCCTTTGCGGCGCAACCAGCGCAACGGATTCTATGTACACGGAGTACTTCGGCCTCAGCGAGAAGCCCTTCTCGATCACCCCGGATCCCCGCTATCTGTATCTGAGCGGCCGGCATGCCGAAGCGCTCGCCCATTTGCTCTATGGCGTCACCGAAAGCGGTGGCTTTATCCAGCTCACCGGCGAGGTGGGCACCGGCAAGACCACCCTCGTCCGCAGCCTGCTCGAACAGCTTCCGGAACAGGCACAAATAGCCCTGGTGCTGAATCCGCGGCTGTCGCCCATGGAGTTTCTGCAAGTGATCTGCGACGAGCTCGGCGTCGTCGTGCCGCCGGCGGAACGGCGCAGCGGCAAGGCACTCGTGGACGGACTGAACCGGCACCTGCTCACCGCCCATGCCGCGGGACGAAGAGTCGTTCTGATCGTGGACGAAGCCCAGAACCTGTCGGCGGAGGTGCTGGAACAGCTTCGGCTCCTGACCAACCTGGAAACCGCAAAGCAAAAGCTGCTGCAGATTATCCTTATCGGCCAGGAGGAACTGCGCGACCTGCTCGCCCGGAACGATCTTCGTCAGCTGGCTCAGCGCATCACGGGCCGCTACCACCTGGAGGCCCTGGACCGCGCGGACACGGCGGCATACGTCCGCCATCGGGTCACCGTCGCCGGCGGAACGACCGACCTCTTTTCCCGGAGGGCCCTGAATACGATCCACGCAGAAGCCGGCGGCATTCCGCGCCTGATCAACGTCATCAGCGACCGCGCCCTGCTGGGAGCCTGGTCAGCGGAAACCCGGCAGGTGACACCGGCTCTGGCCCGCGCCGCGGCCCGGGAGGTGCGGGGCGTCGAGCCGGCATCCGAGCGCCGCTGGCCGTGGCTTATCATGGGCGCGTTCGGACTCGCGAGCGTGTCCATTGCGGCATGGCTCGCGCTGCGCCATGGAGCGCCGCCGCCGGTTCAGCCGGCGAGCGCTCCGGCCGCGACGGTGCCAACAGCGGCGGTCGCACAGACGCCGGCCCCGCCGGCTGCCGACCCCGTGTCGGACGGCATGGCGGCGCGCGTGCCGCCCGGCAACGGCGGTAACCGACGCGTTGCCGCCCCGCTGCCCGAATCCGAACCCTCACCGGCCCCGGACGTGGCACCAGAACCGGTGGCGGATGCGGTTGCACCGGCCATGCCCGACCGAGAGCTGCTCACGTCCCTGGAGGCCGGATCGCAAGCGCCTCCGCCCACGCTCAGGGAACTGCTGGCCTCGCGGGTCAGCGAGACGGCGACCTCGATCGCCCTGGGCAGCCTGGTCAGTCTCTGGGGCATCGACATTCCCGGGGGCATCAGCAGCTGTGACGCCTTGCGGCCCGACGGCCTGCGCTGTCATTTCCAGCGAGGCACCTGGAGCGACCTGATACGGCTGAATCGCCCGGCCGTCCTCGCCCTCGCGACGGAGGACGGAAGTCAGCACCAGATCGTGCTGACCGCCATCGGCCGATCCGGTGATCCGGTGGTGCAGCTCGGCCGCGATCAGTTCTCCGTGCCGCTCGCCGACCTGATGACCGTATGGACCGGCGACGCGCTGATCATCTGGCGGCCGGCGGCCGGTGACGGGCGCACCTTGAGCCTCAACGCGGTCGGAGAGGACGTCCTCTGGCTGCGCCGCTCCCTGTCGCAAATCCGCGGCACGGCGGTACAGCCGGTGGCGTCCGACCTGTACGACCCGCCGCTGGCAGCCAGCGTGCGCGATTTCCAGCGGGACCAGCGGCTCAGGGACGATGGTATCGCCGGCGCGCTGACCCTGATTTCGCTGAACGATGCCCTGGGCCTGAATGGCCGTCCCTATCTTCGCCCCGAGAGCTGACGACGTGTCGCTAATCCTTGATGCACTGAAAAAGTCGGAAAACGCCCGGCAGCAGAAATCCGGACCGGCGCTGGCCGCGGCACCCGGATCGTCCGCCAGCCGGCGCAGCTCGCCCTGGCCCTGGATTCTCGGCGCCGTGCTGCTCGCCAACGCCGTTCTCCTGGGCATCCTGCTCACCCGCGGCAACGGCGAGCCGGCGCAGGTAGCCGACCGTCCCGACGGTCCGGAGCAAATAGCGTCGCCGGTACCGGCATCGGCACCCGCCACCGAGCCGGCCAGCGCCGCGGCGGGCCCGCCCCAGCGCGGCGAAGCGGCTGCTCCCGGGCCAGGGAAGGCGCCCGAGGCCGCGAACCCGGCGCCGCGGCCGGCCGAGCCGCCGGTCATGTTGTCGAGGGAACGGCGCATTCAGTCTCTAGACACCATGGTCGGCCGGCGGATCGCGCCACCGCGCGCCGCGGCCCAGACCGCCGCAGGCGCGGCCCCGGCCCCCGAACCCCGCGGGGGAACCGTGGTCTACGAAGGCGAGCCCCAGCCCGGGGACCGGCCCGCGCCGGAGCCGGGGAACGTCGTCTATGAAGGGGCAGCCACCCCGGATGCGGAGCCCCGTCCGTCGGAAGCTCCGGGCCGATCGGAGGCCCCCGCGCCCGACGCCGGGCGTTCGCTCCCCACCTATCAGGACCTCCAGCTCAGGGGCGAACTGAGCCTCGCCCCGATGCACATCGATATTCACGTCTACAGCGATAACGAAGCGGAGCGCTTTGTGTTCATCAACATGCGCAAGTACATCCAGGGCGACAAGACCACGGAGGGGCCGATCGTGGAAAGCATCAATGCCGATGGCGTCACCCTCAGTCACCAGGGGCGCCGCTTCAGCCTGCCCCGCGACTAGCGCCGCGAGACCGGGCGCCGGGCGTCGCCGCGGTCCGGCACTGAACCCGACCACGGAACGGTGGTCGGATCACCAGGACTCACCCGGGACGAGCGATGATCCTGATCCGTATCCTGCCGGTATTTCTGCTGGCGTCCGCCGTGGCCGCAGGACCGGATGTGTATACGGTTCGCGCGGACGAAGGGCTGGACGCCCTGGAGGTGGAACTATGCGCCGGCGACACGCCACCGGCGCGTCTGCACGGCGCCCGGGGTGCCGGCCGCTACCTGGAGGGGCCACGCCGAACCCGTGGCTCGGTGCGGATACGACATGACGGCGGCGACACGCTGCATCTCGACGGCATGCGCCCGGGCGACTGTTTGCGCTGGTCGGTCCGCGTGAAAGAGGCCGCGCGGGAGCGCTCGGCCCGCCATGGCCGGGAAACGGACGAGCCCGTCGTACCGTCGGGAGTCTGGCTCTGGCGTCCCGAACGGTCCGCCCGCCAGCCACTGGTCCGTTTCGACCTGCCCGAGGGGGTCGGTGTTTCCGTCCCCTGGACCCCCCTGGCCGATGGCCGCCGTGGCCGGGACTTCGTCGTCAACGAGACCCCGCCCGGGTGGCCGGACCTGACCGCGCTGGGGCGATTCGATGCGCAGGAACTGCCGGTGCCCGGCGGCCGACTTCGTCTCGCCATTCTTTCCGGGCGCCCCGCACCCGACCGCGCGGCTCTCACGGAATGGATCGAGGCAAATGCCCGTGCCGTGGCGGCGGTTTACGGCCGCTTTCCGGTACCCGATGCCCAGCTGCTTGTCCTACCAATCGGCCGCGGAGGCGAGGCGGTGCCCTGGGCCCAGGTGAACCGGGGTGGCGGCGCGGGTGTGCACTTCTTTGTCAATCAGCACTATGCGCAGGCGGCGTTTCTCGACGACTGGACTGCGGCCCACGAGTTGTCCCACCTGCTGCTGCCGTTTGTCCGGCGCTCCGACGCGTGGCTCTCCGAGGGCCTGGCAAGTTACTACCAGAATGTCTCCCGCCCCCGCGTGGGGCTGCTAACCGCAGAACAGGCGTGGTCGAAGCTCCTGGCCGGATTCAGGCGGGGTGAAGGACAGGCCGGTGGACAGACGCTGCGCGAAGCGAGCCGGAACATGCGCCGCAACGGCGCCTTCATGCGCGTCTACTGGTCCGGCGCGGCGCTCGCTCTCATCGCTGACGTATCCCTTCGCAAGGAATCCGGCGGCCGCGAATCCCTGGACAAGGTCCTGGGACGGCTGGCGGACTGCTGCCTGCCGAGTGACCGTGCCTGGACCGCAGTCGAGGTCCTGCAGCGCATGGACGAGTTGGGCGGCGGTGGCGTCTTCATGAACCTCTACGAGCGCTGGATCGACGACCGGGCCTTCCCGGACTACGGCCAGGCCCTGGCAAGGCTCGGCATACGGCGGAACGGAGATGACCTGACGTACTCCGCGGAGCGCGCGGGCCGCCGCCTTCGCGACGCTATCATGGCGGGAGCCGACGGCGACGGGCGTCCGGCGGACAAGGCAGACCTGCGCATACCGAACCGGGAGACGACCGCCAGTGGACGATGAGACCGACAGCGAATACCACCTGGAAACTCTGGCCGTGCATGCGGGCCGGGGCGTGGATCCGGCAACGGGTGCCGTAGCGCCGGCCATCTATCCCAGCAGCACGTTTCTGCGCCGGCCCGATGGGGGTGTCGGGCCGTCGGGATTCGGCTACGGCCGGGAGGGCCACCCGAACAGCCACAGCCTGGAGATTGCGCTTGCCGCACTGGAGGGCGGCGCCGGCGCGGTGGCATTCGCATCCGGCAGCGCGGCGATGCTGGCGGTTCTGGAGTCCGGCGCCCGCCGCGGGCGGGTGATCGTGCCCGAGGCGGCCTATCACGGCACGCTGGCTCAGGCCAGAGAGCTCCTTCCCCGGTGGGGCGCGCAGGTTGCCCGGGTGGACACCACCTGCCTGCAGGCGGTCGAACAGGCCTTGTCAGCAGACCGAACCGCGCTGCTCGTCGTTGAGACACCCGCGAATCCGGCCCTCGGCATTTCCGATCTCGCAGCCATTGGCGAGCTGTGCGAGGCCCGCGGCGTAATGCTCGCCTGCGACAACACGTTTGCGACACCGATTCTTCAAAAGCCGCTGGCGCTCGGTGCGGGTCTTGTCGTCCACAGCACGACGAAATACATCGGCGGCCACAGCGATCTGCTCGGCGGCGCGGTCGTGGCGGCGGACCCGGGCAAGTGGCTCGACGACGTGGACCGGTTCCGCACGCGTGCCGGTGCCTCGCCGTCGGCCTTCGACTGCTGGCTGTTGACCCGAAGCCTGCCGACCTTGCCCTGGCGGGTCAGGGCGCAGAGTGAGCATGCGGCCCGTATCGCAAATTTCCTTGCCGACCACCCGGGCGTGGCCGAGGTCATGTATCCGGGTCTGGAAGACCACCCCGGGCACGCGGTTGCCGCCCGCCAGATGTCCGGCTTCGGGGCCATGCTGGCTTTTCGGGTCGCGGCGGGGCGGCGGGCCGCCATGGGGGTGACCGAAAGCACCCGGCTCTTCACCCGGGCCACCAGCCTCGGCGGCGTCGAAAGCCTGATTGAGCACAGAGCCAGCGTCGAAGGTCCCGACAGCGGCATTCCCGAGGATCTCCTGCGCCTGTCCGTCGGCCTGGAACATCCCGACGACCTTGTGGCTGACCTCGCCGCGGCCCTGGGCTGAGGCCGCCGGCCCGCCTCAGTCCCCGACCGGCTCGACCAGTTCCGGGCCGTCGTTCCCGGGGCTGTTGACCCGGCGGCTCACCGGGCGGGCCGAGAGCAGCTCATCGGCGGCCGGCCGCAGCAGGCTCGCCAGCTCCTCGTTGCCGGCGCCGGGGTCCAGCCAGCGATCCCAGGCCCCCGGGGCCAGTATCACCGGCATGCGCTCGTGCAATGGTCTGAGGGTCAAATTGGCGGTCGTCGTGATGATCGTGCAGGTCTCCACGGGCTCGGCCCTGCCCCGATCGTCCCACCGCTCCCAGAGTCCGGCGAAAGCCAGGGGTTCGGGGCCGTCCGAAGAAATGAACCAGGGCTGCTTGCCGTCGGGAAGCTTCTGCCACTCATAGAAACCGTCAGCCGGAATCAGGCAGCGGCGACGGCGCCAGGCCTGCCGGAAGGCCGGTTTCTCGGCGACGGTCTCGCCCCGGGCATTGATCATGCGATTGCCGATCGCCAGTTCCTTGGCCCAAAACGGCACCAGCCCCCAGCGCAATCCCTCCGCCCGGCGGGCCCCCTGGTCGTCTGCGCGAACGACGCTCACGATCTGGGTCGGCGCGATATTGTAGCGAGGCGGTTGAGCCTGGGCCTCGACGAGTCCGAACAGGCGCACCATGGCCTCGACAGGCGTGTAGAGGGCATAGCGACCGCACATGCCGGAGACTCCGACTAGTCCCGAATGCCCGTGCCGCGCTTCATCAGGACCAGCGCGAACCAGAACAGGGCCACCACGAACGTGATGATGATCAGATACGCCTTGCCGAGGCCGATGTCGGAGACGCCCAGGATGCCGTAGCGGAACGCATTCACCATGTAGAGAATCGGATTGGCCATGGAAACCCGTTCCCAGAAATCCGGCAGCAGCGAAATTGAATAAAACACCCCGCCAAGGTAGGTCAGGGGAGTGAGTATGAAGGTCGGCACGATCGAGATGTCGTCGAACTTCTTTGCGAAGACGGCGTTGAGAAATCCGCCAAGGGAAAACACGATGGCCGTCAAGAGGACGACGCTGACGGTGATCAGCGGGTGCTTGACGTCGAGATCGGTGAAGAACAACGCAACGATGGTCACCAGCGCGCCGACACACAGCCCGCGCATGACGCCCCCGGCCACGTGGCCGGCGATGATCAGCCAGTCGGGCATCGGCGAGACCAGCATCTCCTCGATATGCCGGCCGAACTTGGCGCCGAAGAACGAGGACACGACGTTGCCGTAGGAATTGGTGATCACCGACATCATGATCAGACCCGGCGCGATGTACTGCATGTAGCTGAATCCCCCCATCTCACCGATCCGGCTCCCGATCAGGTTGCCGAAAATGATGAAGTAAAGGGTCATCGTGATCGCCGGCGGCACCAGGGTCTGGACCCAGATGCGCAGGATCCGGTGGTACTCCTTTCGCACCAGGGTCCAAAGCGCGGTGGCCTGCTCGGCGGCACTCATGCCGCTCACGTGCGCGACTCCCCGGCCTCGACCAGGCGCAAGAAGAGTTCCTCAAGGCGGTTGGCCTTGTTGCGCATGCTGACCACTTTCAGTCCCGATGCGGACAGAACTTCGAAAAGATCGTTGATGTCCTGGGTCGCCTCCACGTCCACTTCGAGCAAGCCCGGCTCCCGGAGACGCACCGCATAGCCGTCGAGCTGCGGCGCTTCGGCCAGCTCCTGGTCGAGGCTCAGCACGAAGGTCTCCAGCTGCAGCTTGCGCAGGACCCGGCTCATCCGGTCATTCTCGATAATGCGCCCGTGGTCAATGATGGCCACGTTGCGGCAGAGGCTCTCCGCCTCTTCGAGATAGTGGGTCGTGAGTATGATGGACGTTCCCTCGTCGTTGATCTTCTTGAGGAACTCCCACATGGACCGGCGAATCTCGATGTCCACGCCCGCCGTTGGCTCGTCGAGGATCAGCAGTTTCGGCTCATGCACGAGCGCCCTGGCAATCATCAGGCGGCGTTTCATGCCCCCGGAAAGATTGCGGGCGATATCGTCGCGGCGATCCCATAGCTGCAGCTCGCTGAGGTAGCGCTCCGCGCGCTCCATGGCGACGGCGCGCCCCAGGCCGTAGTAGCCAGCCTGGTTGACCACGATACTGAGAACTTTCTCGAACTGGTTGAGGTTGAGCTCTTGGGGTACGAGTCCGATGCAGGCCTTAGCGGCCTGGAGCTCGCGATCGAGGTCGTGACCGAAAACGGTCACGGTTCCGCCGGTCTTCGTCACCAGCGAGGTGATGATGCCGATGGCCGTGGTCTTGCCGGCGCCGTTGGGCCCCAGAAGCGCGAAGAAGTCGCCTTCGGCCACGTCCAGATCCAGTCCCTTGAGAGCTTCCACGCCGTTGGGATAAATCTTGTGGAGCCCGCGTAGGCTTAAGGCCTGCATCGGGTCAGTGCTCCCGCCCGACCAGGCCCGACAGCCTCCCGCCCTCCTGCTCAAGAAGCCCACCGGGCTCCGCACTCGAGGACTCGACCCAGGCAAGCGCCGCGGCCGGCCCCTCGGCCGCCTCCAGGGCGCGGGTCTTGAGTACCGCCAGTTCCTCGCCCGAGGCCGGACCCGCCAGCGCGCTGTCCAGAATCTCGAGCGCTTCGCCTGCCCGGCCCATGGCCAGCTGAGCCCGCGCCACCCCGGCCAGGGCCGAGGTGTCGTCCCCGGCAAGCGCCAGGACTGAACGCCACGCGGCCTCGGCCTCGGCATGACGGCCGGCGGCCTCGTGAATCCTGGCGACCTCCCCGTGGGCGTCTCGGTGGTCGGGCTTCAGACTGATCGCCCGGCTGTGAGCAGCCAGCGCCTCGTCCAGGCGGCCCAGCGCGCTCAGAGCAAGCCCGAGGTTGTAATGGGCTCCGGGAAAGTCGTCGTCAATGTCGATCGACCGGCGCAGCGCCTCGATCGCCTGGTCGGGCCGTCCGCCCTTCAGGAGCAACACACCCAGCATGTGGTAGGGGTCGGCCTGGTCAGGAAACTGCTCCAGCAGCTCCCGGGTCGCGGCGAGGGCGTCTTCGGCCCGGCCGTTTTGCAAAGCCTCGACCACGCGGCTGATTCCTTCCTGGACTCTGGCCCGGATATCCTCGTTGTCGGTCTCCGGCGCATTGTTGTCGGTCACGTCTCGTCCCCGTTCCGGCCTGCGGCCAATCGAGCCCAGCATTGTAGCAAGGCATTCCAGCGCTGCGGGGGCCGGGAGCGGTATGATCCGCTCATGAAGGAGCCCGGCGAATACCGGCAATCCCTGGCCCTCTGGCGGGCCGGAGCCCTGCACATAGAGGTCGGGGGTCAACGGATCGCGTGGTACCGGGAGGGTTCGGCGGGCGACCCGGTGCTGCTGATCCACGGCTTCCCGACCGCGGCCTGGGACTGGCATCGGATCTGGCCGGAACTCGGCAGGGAGTATCAGCTGGCGGCGCCGGACTTGCTGGGCTTTGGCTACTCGGCCAAGCCGCATCCGGGCACGTACAACATGGATCTGCAGGCCAATGTCTGCGAGGCGGTCGTGGCCGCCGCGGGCTTCGAGCGCTTTCACGTCCTGGCCCACGACTATGGAGACACGGTGGCGCAGGAACTGCTGGCACGGCATGCGGAGGGCCAGCCCGCAATGGCGGGCCTGCGTTCGATCCTCTTCCTCAACGGCGGTCTTTTCCCGGAGGCGCACCGGCCCCGGCGCATTCAGTTGCTGCTGGCCGGGCCGCTGGGCCCGGCGCTCGTGCGGCTCATGGGGCGGGCGCAAATCGCACGCAGCCTCGCAAGTGTTTTTGGTTCCGAAACGCAGCCGGATCCGGCCGAGCTGGATGCCCTTATCGACCTGATCGAAGCCGGTGGCGGCAAGCGGGTCATGCCGGCTCTCCTTGGCTATATCGCCGAACGCAGCGCCCGTCGGCAGCGCTGGGTCGGCGCGCTGGAATCAAGCCGGGTACCGATCGCCCTCGTGGACGGTGAGGCGGATCCCGTTTCCGGGGCCCATCTCGCGGATCGCTGGACCGAACTGCTGCCGGACCGCCCGCTTATCCGCCTCCCGGGCGTTGGTCACTGGCCCCAGCTGGAAGCCCCTGGCGACGTGCTGGCCGCTGCGAGGGCGTTTTTCAGCGCCGCGTGAATTCACGATCGCCTGCGGTGAGGCTCACGTTGGCGCTTCGCAGGGTACGGCGCCGGTCACAGGAAGCCCGATAGAGTCGTCGGCCGGCGTCCCGGGCCGGATTGACGCCGATGGCCCGGGCCAGGCTGAGACTGACCCACTGCACCTGTATTCCATCCATAGCCGCCGACCGGCGCCTGCCCGCGGCACCGAGCAGTGCACTCCAGAGACTCCGGCAGCTACCAAAGCGCGCCCTGACGTCCAGCCGCGACGCCAGCCTGAAGGCCACCGCCGGCCCTCCTTCCACGAGCCGGTCGAGCACCCACTCGGGAATGCCGAAGCGCACCGCGGCGGAATCACGATCCGACGCGGCAATCGTCGACAAGCTGGAAAGGGCGACCAGCAGAAACTGGCCCAGCTCCGGCCGCTGACAGAACTCCGGCGCGGGCGACTCCAGTACCTCGTCCCATCCGCCGCGACCGGCCAGGCCGAAGCCGAACAGGACACAGGGCAGGTCGGCAAGACGCCGGCAGGCTTCGGGAGGCAGGCTGGCAAGACGGTCCGCCAGGGCCGGATCCAGGCCCATCGGGTCCGGTTGGACCCGCCGGAAAAGCTCCAGAAAAGCCCCGTTCAGCCCGCTCACGATCGGCCCCTGCAACCCCTTCGTCATGCTGTTTCTCCCGTCGGCATAGTCCTCGATTTCGACGCTAACCAATGGCGCCGGGCGGCTGCCAGCGGCGAAAAACCGCGGATTGCAGAGTTTTGACTTCTAGCATATTTGGTCCAAAAATCCCATAAATGGCGAAAAGGGGCGCCAAATCGGGGGAAATTCATGCGTGCAACCGACGACCGATACGCGGGGGAACGAGCCCAGTTCGACCTGGCCATTCGCCTCATCCGCCACCAGGCGAGAACCCACATCATCTCGGAGTGCACGGGTTTCTCCCAGGAGCGCATTCGCAAGCTCTATGCGACCTATTTCAAGCATCAGCAAGGCAACCGGGTCCGGCGCAAACGCGGCAAATCGCCGTCCGCCGTGGACTTCTTTTTCCGCAACAGCCGGGTTCAGGCGGAGGCCTCGGCACTTGCGGGGCTGTTCTTTGTCTATGGTCTGGTGCGCCTGCGCTCGGATCTGACCACCGGGCCGGGGGCGGTCCGCCCGGGGTTTGCCAAGGGCGAGCGCTTCTGCCGTGCTTTCGAGGACTATCTGACCCTCTGCCCGTCCGGGCAGCTGTCATTCGAGCGGGCCTGGTCTCTGCAAGCGGCTCTGGAGACCGGCGACGGCGTGCTCGTGGCCGACTGCGTGCGCTGCGGTGCCCTGTACGTGCAGGATGCACTGGCCCTCGACCCGGCCACCTGCCCCGGCTGCCGCGGCCGCCAAAGCGCCTAGCCCCGGGAGATCCGCCACGCATACAATGGCCGTCCGCACCCGGAGACGCCTTCAATGGAATTCACTACCGCCGATATCTGCGATGAGGTCGAACGCAAGGCCATGGTCGCCGAACCCCTTCTGCGCAGCTACGGCGGCCGCAGACGTTTTCACGGCCCGATCGTCACCGTCAAGGTTCACGAAGACAACGTGCTCGTTCGCAAGGCGCTCGAAGAACCGGGCGAAGGCCGCGTGCTGGTCGTTGACGGCGGAGGATCGACGCGCATGGCCCTGCTCGGGGACCGGCTGGCGGCCATGGGGTCCGAGAACGGCTGGGCCGGTGTCGTCGTCAACGGCTGCATCCGGGACAGCCGGGAAATTGCCGAGATCGACATCGGCGTTTTCGCCCTGGCGACCAATCCCCGCAAGAGCCGCAAGCACGGCGACGGCCAGAAGGGCGTGTCGGTCAGTTTTGCCGGTATTACCTTTCGTCCGAGCGAGCATGTCTATGCGGACGAAGACGGACTGCTTCTTCTCACGGAGCCGTACGCACCCGGCGAATGACGGCCCGGGCTTCCCATCGGCGCAATTTCCTGGCCGGAACGCCTCTGGACCGTGTCGGTGAGCGACGCGGCGACGCCAGGTGGCTGGCAGCAGCCCGCGCCGAAGGGCGGTTTCTGCCGGTCTGGAAAGGCCGCAACCTCGTCGAGAGCCGGGATCGTCCGCGCCCGGTCGGGGTGAGAGCGGAACAGCTTGGGGACGCCGGTCTGGCCGGGTGCCCGGATATCTTGCTCGGCGTTTCCGGAAACCAGGCCTGGTTCGCGCTGGCGGTACCCGCCGAGGCCAGTCCCTCCCCCGCCGGGGAGTTTTGCGACCTGCGCGGCATCGGTCATCTGCTCGACCCCGACGAAGGCGCGCTTCTGGCCTTTGCCCGGGCGATGGTGCTGTGGGACGAGCGCCACACGTATTGCGGACGCTGCGGCGGAGCGACGAGCGTTTCGGAAGCCGGCCACGCCCGCGATTGCACCTCCAGGACCTGCGGCGCCCGCCACTTTCCGCGCGTCGACCCGGCGATCATCGTGCTGGTCGCCGATGAAGAACGCTGTCTGCTGGGCCGTCAGGCCGCCTGGCCCGAAGGTCGTTATTCCACCCTCGCCGGCTTCGTCGAACCAGGCGAGAGCCTCGAGGACGCAGTGGCCCGGGAGGTTTACGAAGAAGCCGGCGTCGGCACGACCGACATCAGCTATCAGTCGTCCCAGCCCTGGCCCTTTCCTTCATCACTGATGCTGGGATATCGGGCCAGGCCCGCAACTTATGACATCGACCGGCGGGACAGCGAACTGGACGATGCGCGGTGGTTCTCGCGCGCGGAGATTGTGGGCGGAGCGTGCCTTCTCCCGCCGCCCGTTTCGATCGCCTGGCGGCTGATCGAGGACTGGTTCGACAGCGAGCCCGGCCGCCGTCTCGCCACCGAAGCCGATGCCGGCCCCTGGCTGCCGCGGCGCGACAGTTAGCGAGGTCCGCGCATGTGTCTCCTGGCAATAGGCTGGCAGGCCGACCGCGGTCATCCACTGGTGTTTGCCGGCAACCGGGACGAATTCCACGCCAGACCTACGGCCGAGGCAGCCTGGTGGGAGGATGCTCCGCACGTCATCGGCGGGCGCGACCTCCAGGGCGGCGGGACATGGCTCGCCGCCGATCGGCGGGGCCGCTTCGCGGTGGTCACGAATTTCCGGGAACCGGCCGTCGACCCGGCCTCCACGGCGCCGTCCCGTGGCGCCCTGGTGGCAGACTTCCTCAATGGTTCCGCTACGGCAAGGGATTACGCGCTGGACCTCGAACGCGCTGCCGGCAAGTATGCGGGGTTCAATCTGCTGGTTGCCGACAGCGGCGGCCTGCACTACGTGTCAAACCGCTCCGCCGGTCGGCTCGATCTGCCTTCCGGGGTCTACGCCTTATCCAACAGCGCGCTGGATACGCCCTGGCCCAAGGTCGCCCGGCTGCGCGAGTCCATGCACACGCTCGTAGGAAGCGGAACGGTTTCGGAGGACGACATGCTCGAGCTGCTCTCGGACCGCCGGGTCGCGCCGGACGCCGAGCTGCCCGACACGGGCATTGGCCGGGAATTCGAGCGGCTGTTGTCGGCGGCGTTCATTGTGAGCCCCGCTTACGGCACCCGCTGCTCGAGCGTATTCCTGCTGAACCGGGACGGCCGGGCGAGTTTTGTCGAGCGCCGCTTCGGCCCGGACGGCTGCGTCACGGGTGAGACACGTGAACAATGGAGGACCGGGACCCATGCCGAATGAGCCCGCCGCGCGTCCCTGCGGCAGCTGGACCAGCCGCCTGAACGCCGAGGCAGTGGCGGCCGCCAGTGTCCGTCTCGCCGAGCCCCTGCGCCGTGGCAACCGGAGCTGGTGGCTGGAAGGACGGCCGTCGGAAGGCGGGCGGACGGTGCTGGTATCGAAAACCGACGGCGAGCCGGCACAGGACCTCATCCCCGATCCCTTCAGCGTTCGCAGCCGGATTCAGGAGTACGGCGGCGGCGCCTGGACTGTTGACGGTGATCGGGCGTGGTTTGTAAACAACTCAGACCAGGCGATCTACATCGTCGATGCCAAGGGTATTCGGAAGATCTGCGAACGCTCCGATACGTCTTTTGCCGACCTGCAAAGAGATACGCCGAGGAACCGGCTAATTGCGGTGGCGGAACACACGAGCCCCGGGAAGGAGCCCAGCGCGTCGTTGGTGGCCATCGGCGATGACGGCACCTGCAGGGAACTCTTGTCGGGAGCGGATTTCTACGCCTCGCCCGCCCTGTCGCCGGACGGAAGCGCCCTGGCCTGGCTGGAATGGGACCATCCGAACATGCCCTGGGACGGCACCCGGCTATGGGTCGCCCGGTTCGATTCCGATGGAGAGCTCGCTCCAGGCAAATACCTGGCCGGGAGCCGCGACGAGTCGATTTTTCAGCCCTCGTGGAGCCCGGACGGGGTCCTGTATTTCGTCTCCGATGCCAGGGAATGGTGGAACCTCTGGCGCCGGACCGGCGTCCGGGTGGAGCAGGTAACTGACCTCAAGGGGGAGATGGGCCTGCCTCAGTGGGTCTTCGGCCAGAAGACGTATGCGTTTGCGGGCAGCGGCAAGGCGGTGGCCGCCGTTTCGGCCGACGGTTTCTGGCAGCTCCACTCCGTCGACCTGGCCGACCGGAACACCACGCCCGTGGAATCCGGGCTGACCTCGATCGAGCACGTGTCCGCGGACGGGGATTCCGCTATCGTGCTTGGCGCGAGCGCCACACGTCCGCTACGCATTTTGCGCATCGGCTCTGAAAGCCAGGAAGAACTGGCCCGGGCCGGCGGTGACGTACTGGAAGCAGGCAGCGTATCCACTCCGCGGCCCATTCGATTCACCACCGGTGACAACGAAACGGCACACGGCCTGTTCTATCCCCCGGTCAATCCGTTGTTTCAGGGCCTGGCCGGAGAACGGCCGCCGCTGCTGATCAAGGTTCACGGGGGTCCCACGGGCGCAACCAGCCCGGGCCTGGATCTGAAAATCCAGTTCTGGACCAGCCGCGGTTTTGCGGTACTGGACGTGAACTACCGGGGCAGCACGGGCTATGGGCGGCGCTACCGCCGATCCCTTTACGGCCGCTGGGGGCTCGCTGACGTGGAAGACTGCGTCGCGGGCGCGGCGCACGTCTGCGCCCTGGGCCTCGCGGACCCGGACCGACAGATCATCAGCGGCGGGAGCGCGGGCGGATTTACGGTGCTGTGTGCGCTCGCCTTCACGGACGCGTTCGTTGCGGGCGCCAGCTACTACGGTATCGGCGACCTGGCGTCGTTGTTCGCGACCACTCACAAATTCGAGTCCCGCTACGACCATCACCTGATGGGCGCTGACCCCGCCGCCATTCGCGACCGCTCGCCGCTGTGGCATGCGGATCAGATCACCTGCCCGGTCATCTTTTTTCAAGGCGCACTGGACAAGGTGGTTCCGCCGGACCAGAGCCGGACCATGCATGAGGCCCTTGCCGAACGCGGGCTGGCCACAGCCTATGTGGAATTTCCCGACGAGGCGCACGGTTTCCGCCGCTCGGCGAGCATCGTTCAGGCACTGAATTCCGAGCTCGCGTTCTATGCCCGGGTCCTGGGGTTCCCGGTGGCCGGCGGCGAAGAGCCGCTGGAGATCCGCAATGCCGGCAGTCTGTCCGACCGGACTCAGGACGCCTAGGCGGTCCGCAGCCGGTCCGTAAGGAAGCGAGAGATGTCCGCGATCTCCTCCGGACAGACCGCATGCGGCATGGTGTAGGTGCGCCAGGTGACCGGCCATCCACCCTGGGACAAGCGGTTGGCGGAGGACTCGCCCAGATACAGCGGCACGACCGGGTCCAGAATGCCGTGCGCCATGAACACCGGAGTCGCGGCATTGGCTTCGCTTTGCTCTGCCGTCAGGGTCTCGTGCAGCGGCAGGTACGTGGACAGGGCGAGGATGCCGGCCAGGGCGGCGCCGAAACGCAGCCCCAGATGGAGAGCAATGGCACCGCCCTGGGAGAACCCGGCCAGGAGGATCCGGCCCGCGGGTATCCCGCGATCCTGCTCCCGGCGGATGAGCGTCTCCACCAGCGCCGCGCTGGCCCGGATGCCGGGCTCGTCCTGGGGCGACTGGCGATCGATGCCGACAATGTCGTACCAGGCGCGCATGGGCATGCCGCCGTTGATCGTCACCGGCCGAACCGGTGCGTGCGGGAAAACGAAGCGGACCGCGCCGGTGCCGGCGAGGGCCAGCTCAGGGACCAGCGGCTCGAAGTCATGCCCGTCGGCGCCCAGACCGTGCAGCCAGACCACGGCCGCCGAGGGCTCCGGACCGGTAGCGATTTCCACGGTCTCCAGCAGACCGCCAGGATGACCTGTTGTTTCTTCGGTGCTCACCGAGCGGGAGTCTAGCTTGCCCCAGCGACTCCGCCACCCTTGCTTTAATATGCGCATCAAAATTACTATATGCGCATAACCTGTGACGAGCCGCTGCCAGACCCCATGCCCACCTCACCAGAGAGCCAGACCGCGCGACGGGAGACCATCCTCGCGCTTCTCCGCAAGCACCGCATTTCGCGGCAGTCGGAGCTCGTGAGCCTGCTCGCAGACCGGGGCCACGACGCAACCCAGTCGTCCGTCAGCCGCGATCTCAGAGAGATGGGCGTGACCAAGATCGGGGCCCGTTACCGCCTGCCGGATGACGACATTGCCGACGCTGCCTTCACAAGCATTGCGGGATTCGTCCGGGGATGGCAGCCTGCCGGCCCCTATTTGCTGGTACTCCACACAACGCCGGGGGCCGCCCAGGGGGTCGCGGTGGCGCTGGATGACGCCGGGTGGACCGAACTGGTGGGCACGGTTTCAGGCGACGACACGATCTTTCTTGCCACGGCGACCGAAACCGATCAGCGACGGCTGACGATCCGGCTCGCCGGCGCGTTTCCGAGGTAAACGATTCATGACCCATACCGACACCGGCGACCGGAGCGGTCCCATTCTCCTCGCGTTTTCCGGCGGGCTGGACACGTCCTGCTGTGTCCCGTGGCTGATGGAGCACACCGGCCGCAAAGTCGTGACCGTCACCGTCAACACCGGGGGAATCGACGACGCGGCTGCCTCGGCACTGGCGGAGCGCTCGGAAGCCCTCGGCGCGTCGAGGCACATCATGGTGGACGCCCGTCAGCAGTTCTTCGACGACGTCATCCGGTTTCTCATTTTCGGCAACGTCCGCCGTGGCGCGACCTACCCCCTGTGCGTGGGGGCCGAGCGCATCCTGCAGGCCAGGCTCATCGCACAGATGGCCGGCGACGGTAACGGCGGCGCGGTCGCCCACGGGTGCACGGCCGCCGGCAACGACCAGGTTCGCTTCGAGGTCGCCCTGCGCACGGTCAACCCGGGCGTGGAGGTCATCGCGCCGGTGCGGGACAACGCCTGGGGAAGAGACTGGCAGATCGCCTACCTGAACGAGCGCGGCCTTCCCGTCCCCGCCGGCGGCGGCGCCTACTCGATCAATCGCGGCTTGTGGGGTACGACGATCGGCGGCAAGGAGACGCTGACGTCCGCCGCCGGTATTCCCGAAGAGGCCTGGGTGGTGACCCGCCATGCCTTCGACGAGCCTGCCTCGGACCTGCGTTTGACGGTCGGATTCGATGCCGGGGTACCGGTCAGTCTGGACGGAGAAACGCTGGACTCCGTGGAACTGATCGAACGGCTGGAGGCCATTGCCGGTACAAAGGGCATCGGCCGGGGCATTCATCTGGGCGAGACCATCCTGGGCACCAAGGGCCGGGTTGCCTACGAGGCCCCTGCCGCGGAAGTGCTGCTGACCGCGCACCGGGAACTCGAGAAGCTGACCCTCACCGGCAATCAGATCAGGATCAAGGAGCCGCTGGCCCAGACCTACGGCGATCTCGTGCACGAGGGTCAGCACCTGGACCCGGTCTGCCGGGACATCGAGGCGCTTCTGGCCGCCAGTCAGTCCCGGGTAACCGGCATCGTCCATCTCCTCCTGCGGCCCGGCAGTCTGTTCGTGGAGGGCGTGGAGTCCGTCCATTCGCTCATGGCGGCAAGCCGGGGCGCCTACGGCGAGGCGGCCGGCGAATGGACCGCTTCCGACGCCCTCGGCTTGTCGAAGATGCGGGCCCTGCCCGGCATGCTGCATGCCCGGGCCGGAGGCGGCTCGTGAAGACGGTCGTCGTCGACAAGATTGCGTCCGTCGCCATGAGCTGCCGGCTGGGCCGTGAAGTCCGGGTCTCCCCCGATATCGTCTGCGAAGAAGGCGTGGTCATTGCCGTCGAGGTACTGACCAACAAGGCCCGCTACAACCAGCTCGAACTGGCCTCCGGCCGCATGGCCCAGGTCAAGGCCGGCGACATCGTCGTCGGCGCTCTCGGGCACCGCAGCGCGCTGTTTGGCTACTCCGGTCATCTTCCGACCCGGCTGGCCCCCGGAGATCCGGTCAATATTCTCAATCTCGGCGGCGTGATGGGTATCTGCGATTCCGCGAATCCGGATCGTGGCCAGCCGTTTGCGTGCCGGGTCCTGGGCGGCGTGCTGACGTTCCCGTATCTCGGCGAGCGGATCGGCCGGCCAGCCAGGGTCGGAGAGCGCGCGCTGCCCGACGCCCCCGATTGCCGGCTCTACGGCGTTCCCGTCATAGGCCTGGCCGGCACCTGCATGGACGCCGGGAAAACGGCGGCAGCTTGCGCGATCATCAGCCGCCTCTGCCATGCCGGGCTGAAGGTGGCGGCGTTCAAGGCAACGGGCGTTTCGCTGCGCAGGGACATTCTCGCCATGGAGGACGCCGGCGCCAGCCAGACAGGCATATTCACGGATTTCGGCGTCGTGACCACGACCTCGTCCAACGGACCTGGGCTCACCCGGGCCATGCTGAGTGAACTGGCTTCCGAAAAGCCCGACGTTATCGTGTTCGAACTCGGCGACGGGCTTCTGGGCACCTACGGCGTTGAGGCGATCCTCAAGGACGAGAAGGTCAGGGCCGCCCTGACCGGACTGGTTCTGTGCGCGAACGATCCGGTGGGCGCGTGGGGCGGTGTGGAGATCCTGCGCAAGCACTTCGGCATCGAACCGGCGGTCGTGACCGGGCGCGCAACAGACAACGAAGTCGGTGCCGCGTTGATCCGCGAGCGCATGGGCGTGCCCGCCTTCAATGCCCTGACCCAGGAAGCGGAACTCGGAGAGTGCATCCAAGGGGTGCTCGCCGCCCCGGGAGCGCCGGCATGAGCACCAGGCTGCCGGTGGGCGTACTGGGCGGCACCGGTTACGTGGCCGGGGAGATCCTGCGGCTGCTGGCCGCGCATCCGGGACTCGAGCCGGCCATCGTCGCGTCCGACAGCCAGGCCGGGGCACCGCTGACCGGTGCATTCCCCACCCTGTTTCCGCGCCTGGAGGGGCAGGCTTTTGCGAGCCGGGACGACCTGACCGCCGCGGTGGCCGACGGTCGCCTGGCGGGAGTGTTTTCCGCTGCGCCCCACGGTGTGTCGGCGGCCATGCTCGATGCCCTGCTGACCGCGGCACCAGCGGGATTTCGCATCGTCGACGTGTCCGCGGATTTCCGGTACCCGTCGGCCGCGGCCTTCGAGGCAGTCTACGGCATGCCTCACGGCGCACCCGGGCGGATCAGCGACTTTCGCTGCGCGGTTCCGGAACACCTTCCGGACCTGCCCCCGGGGCATGTCGGCCATCCAGGCTGTTTCGCCACCGCCATGCTGCTGGGCATCGTGCCCTTGCTGCGCGCGGGCCTCATCGAGAGCGACGTGTTCGCCTCGGGTATTACCGGGAGCACCGGCTCCGGACGGGGCCTCAAGGACACCACGCATCATCCCGAGCGCCACGCCAACCTGTTTGCCTACAAGCCCCTCGCCCATCGCCACTCCCCCGAGGTCGAAGGTCTTGCACAGGCCGCCGCGGACGCGCGCCTGCGGCTGCACTTCGTACCGCACTCCGGTCCGTTTGCCCGCGGCATCGAAATGACGCTCCAGGGCCGCTGTGCCGGCAGCCCGGACGCCGCGGACCTGACGGCGGCGCTGACCCGCGCCTACGAGGCCAGCCCGTTCGTCCATGTCACCTCGGCACCGCCGCGGCTCAAGGACGTGGTGGGTTCCAACCAGGCCCGGCTCGCAGCCGCCACGGACGGCACGACATGGACCGTCTCGGTGGTCATCGACAATCTGCTCAAGGGCGCGGCGGGGGGCGCCGTCCAGTGGATGAACCGGCTGCTGGATCTGGAGGAGACCGCGGGGCTGGACGCACCGGCGGCGGGCTGGCTGTGAGCGCCTCGCACCCGGCGCAGTCGGAAGGCGCCCAGATCCCGGTTTACGGCCAGCTGGACATCGAGCCCGTCGCCGGTGAGGGCGTCTGGATCACCACCGCCGACGGCCGGCGGATTCTGGATCTCTACGGCGGGCATGCGGTCGCGGCCCTGGGTTACGGGCATCCGAAACTGCTCGGAGCGATCCGCGAGCAGGCCGACGCGCTGCTGTTTCAGACCAACGCGGTCCCGATGGCCGTACGGGACCGGGCCGCGGCGGCCCTGGCGGATTTTGCTCCGCAGGGACTGGACAAGGTGTTCCTGGTCAACAGCGGCGCGGAAGCCAACGAAAACGCGTTGCGGCTGGCCCTGCGCACGACCGGCCGGCCCGTAATCGTCGCCCTGGAGGCCGCGTTTCACGGTCGTCTCGCGGGTTGCGGCGCCGTCACCTGGGGATCGGAACGCTGGTACGGCTTTCCCCGCCAGCCCTTCGATGTGCGCTTCGTTCCGCGAGACGATCCCGAGGCCATGCGAGCCGCCGTGGGCGCGGATACCGCGGCGGTGATCATCGAACCCGTGCAGGGCGTGGCGGGCGCCTACCCCATATCGGCAACGGTGCTGGCGGCGGCCCGCGAGGCCACGTCCCGCCATGGCGCCCTGCTGATCTTCGACGAGGTGCAAAGCGGTGTCGGCCGCACGGGCTGGCCGTTCGCAGCCCAGCGGGCAGAAATCACGCCCGACCTGATCACTGCCGCAAAGAGCCTGGCCGGGGGCTTTCCGGCCGGCGCCTTGATTGCCACTCCGGCGGTGTCGTCCCAGGTGGGCAAGGGCGACCTCGGGACGACCTTCGGCGGCGGGCCGGTTGCCTGCGCGGCGATTGCCGCGGTATTGGAAACCATCGAGGAAGAGGGGCTGCTGGAACAGGTTCGTGACGTATCCGCATACCTCCAGGAGCGGTGTTCCACCGGGCCGGTGACCGGCATTCAGGGCGCCGGGTTTCTTCTCGGTCTGAAGCTGGACCGGCCGGCCCGGGAAGTGCAGGCCGCGCTCCTGGAGCGCAACATACTCACAGGAACGAGCGCCGACCCCCGGGTTCTCCGGCTGTTGCCGCCGCTGATCCTGCAGCGGACGCACGTGGACCGGCTGGCCGACGCCCTGGAGGATCTTTGACCCCATGAATCACTTCACTCACTTAGGTGATTTGTCCCGCGACGATATCGCCGACCTCATGAAGATCGCGCATCTCGCCGACACGGACCGCACCTGGCAGCCGCTTGCCGGCAGGATTCTCGGCCTGGTGTTCATGAACCCCTCCCTGCGCACTCTCGCGTCCTTCCAGGCGGGAATGGCGCGCCTCGGCGGCTCCAGCTTCGTCATCACGCCGGGCAGCAGCTGGGCCCTCGAAACCCGGGAGGGTGTCGTCATGGACGGCGCCACGGCGGAGCACGTGCGCGAGGCCATCCCCGTTCTGGCGAGCTATGCGGACGCCATCGGCGTGCGCGCTTTCGCCGCCGGCCAGGATCTGGCCGAGGATCTGGCCGAGCCGGTCATGTCCCTGGTCAGGGACATCTCGCCTGTCCCGCTGATCAACATGGAGTCGGCCATGGACCATCCCTGCCAGGCGCTGGCCGACTGGAAAACCCTGGACGATGAAGGTGTGCCGGCGGCCGGCGGCAAGTTCGTGCTCAGCTGGGCCAAGCACCCGAAGGCGCTCCCGCTGGCGGTGCCGGCGGCCGCGGTCCACATGGCGGCCCACCGCGGGATGGACGTCACGGTGCTGCGCCCGCCGGGGTTCGAGCTGCCCGAACCCGTCATGGCGCGAGCCCGGGCCGCGGCGGATGCCTCCGGGGGGTCCGTCATCGAGACGGACGACCGGGAAGCGGCCATGACGGATGCCCACGTGATCTATGCCAAGTCCTGGGGGTCGTCAATGCACTATGGTGATGGCGAGGCGGATGCGGCGCTGCGCGCCGGCCTGGACGACTGGACCGTGGACGAACCCTGGTTCAAACCGGCGCGGCCGGACTGCATCTTCATGCACTGCCTGCCGATCCGGCGCAACGTGGTTGCCGCCGACGCCGTTCTCGATGGTCCCCGCAGCCGTGTGCTGGGGCAGGCCCGAAACCGCATGCTCGCCCAGCAGGCGATTCTTCATCGTTTGCTGGCGTAAAGGAGATCCCGATGTCCCTCCACAAACTTGGCGACCGCGCCATTGCCGTCACCGCCCTGAAGGCGGCGATCCCGTATATCCGGATGTTCAAACGATGCACGTTCGTCGTGAAAGCCGGCGGCGCGGTCTTCGCGGACGACGCGAGCACGCGGGCGCTGGTGGAACAACTGAGCATCCTCCACGAGGTCGGCATCCGTGTCGTGCTCGTTCACGGGGGCGGTCCCCAGTCCACGGCGCTGGCCGAGGCCCTCGAGGTACCTTCGGAATTCGTCCAGGGCCGGCGCGTTACCGACGCCCGGTCGCTGGAGGTCTCCACCATGGTGCTCAATGGGGAGATCAACACACGGATCCTCGCCGCAGCCCGGGATGCCGGGTTGCCGGCGGTCGGGATGAGCGGCGTGGACGCCGGCCTGATCCGCGCCGTCAAGCGTCCCCCGGTGCGGATCGAGTCCCACGGTGACGTGGACTACGGGTTCGTGGGGGACATCCGGTCGGTCAACGAAGACGTTCTGGCCCGCCAGCTGGACGCGGGGTTTCTTCCGGTCATCAGCCCGCTGTCCGCGGATGACCAGGGCAACCTGTTGAACATTAACGCAGACACGGTGGCCGCAGCGGTGGCCGCCGCACTGAAGGCGGAGAAACTCATTCTCGCCACCGGCGCAGCGGGAATCCTCGCCGACCCGGCGGATCCCGGCTCGCTGGTGTCTTATCTGGACCTGCAGGGTCTGGAGAAAATGCTTGCCGAAGGGAGGCTGGCTGACGGGATGCTGCCCAAGGCAGCCGCCATCGAGCAGGCGATCAGAGGTGGTGTCCACAGGGTACACGTCATATCCCACGACCTGCCGGACAGCCTGCTGCTTGAGGTCTTTACCAACGAGGGTACCGGCACGCTGGTGGTCAGAAGCATCGACAGCCTGTCACCCGCGGAACAGCAAAGCCAGTCTGGCGGAGAGGTCACATGAGCAGACTCTGGGACAAGGGAGAGCCGCTGGACGAGGAGATCCTCCGCTACACCGCGGGCGAGGATCACGCACTGGACAACCGCCTCGTTCCCTACGACGTGCGCGCCTCGATCGCTCACGCGCGGATGCTGGCGGACAAGGAGCTCATCAGCGCGGATAACGTGCGCGCGATTGAAAAGGGGCTGGAGTCGATTGCCCAGGCCCATGCCAGGGGCGAGTGGCGAATCACCCTGGCCGAGGAGGACGTGCACACGGCCCTCGAGCAGCGCCTCACGGCTATCGATGCAGTGGCCGGGGCAAGCCTGCATCTGGGCCGGTCCCGCAATGACCAGGTGCTCGCGGCGCTGAGACTGTATCTAAAGGACGTGTGCAACGACCTGGCCAGCGGGGCACTGGCCGTGGCCGAGGCACTGGACGAACTGGCACAGCGCGAGAAGGACACGCCGCTGCCGGGTTATACGCACCTTCAGCCCGCGATGCCCAGCTCGGTGGAGCTGTGGGCCGGCGGCTACGCGACCGAGATCCGCGACGACGCGGCCGGGCTCGCCGCTGCCCGCCGCCGTTTCGACCGCAACCCGCTGGGCTCGGCAGCCGGGTACGGCGTCCCGGTACTGCCCATCGACCGGGAGCACACCCGGGAGATGCTGGGCTTCGCCGAGGTCCATGAACCGGTGACCGCGGTCCAGCTGTCCCGCGGTAAGGCAGAGGCCCAGCTGGCATTCGAAATCCACCTGCTCATGCAGGACACCGGCCGGCTGGCTGCCGACCTGATCCTCTTCTGCTCCCAGGAATTCAGCTACGTGGCGCTTCCAGTCAGCATGACGACCGGCTCATCGATCATGCCCCAGAAGCGCAACCCCGACGTGTTCGAGCTCATCCGCGCGCACAGCGCCACGAGCCTGGGGGCCCTCGTGGAGGTTCTGGCCGTGCCGGCCAAACTCACCTCCGGCTACCACCGGGATCTGCAGCTCATCAAGGCGCCGCTCTTCCGGGCCGTGGACCTGGCGACGCACACCCTCGCCATCATCGCCCACGCCCTTCCCGAGGTGTCCTTCATTGAAGAAAACATCCGCATGGAACAACAGCTCTACGCCACCCAGGATGCCTTTCAGCTGGTCATGGACGAGGGGGTGCCCTTCAGGGAGGCGTACAAGCGCATAGGCGCCCGCTTCCGTTCCCGCGGCAAGGGAGGCAGCGACAAATGAGCATCTGGACGACACGGCCGGAGCTGGCGCAGCTCAACAGCCTGATCGAGGGAACCCTGCTGGAATCGCTGGACATCCGTTTCACCGAGGTACGGGACGACGCCATTGTCGGCAGCATGGCCGTCGACCGGCGCACTCATCAGCCCTACGGCATCCTCCACGGGGGCGCGTCCGTCGCACTGGCAGAATCGCTGGGCAGCATGGCGGGCCATTTCTGCCGCCGGGATCCGGAGACACAGGTCGTGGGCCAGCACGTGGATGCCCATCACCTGCGGCCGGTGCGGTCCGGCCGGGTCCACGGTACGGCCAGACCCGTTCACATCGGCCGCCGGAGCCAGCTCTGGGAGGTTCGCATCACCGACGACGCCGATCGGCTGATCTGCGTTTCGGACCTGGTGCTCGCGGTCATTCCGGTGAAAGGGGCCGGCTCCCTCGAAACCTGAGCCGGTCGAAACCGCGACGGTTGTCTCGCGGAGGCCATCGGCGTGATCGGTTTATACTCTTCGCCCCCCGGGAACCAGTTGAAGCCAACCTTTATGCGCCGACTTCTTGCCGCCATGCTGATCGTAGCTGTCCTTGGCGCCTGCGGGATGAAAGGCGAGCTCTACCTTCCGGAGGGCGAGTCCAATGCGCCGCCTCTGAAGGACCAGGGGATCGACCCGGTGCTGGACCCGTCGGAGCCCTGGGATGCGGATGACCTGGATGATCCCATCGACGGCCCCGCCGACGACGAGGGCGCTGAAGAAGCGGAGACGGGCACGACGCCCGACGACACCCCGGACCCCGAATCACCGTGACCTCTTGGTATGGATACGAGCGGGGTGAACTGCACGCCGACGGTGTACCCCTGGCCTCCCTGGCTGATGAGTTCGGCACCCCTTGCTATGTCTATTCCCGGCAGGCGCTGGAAGCACGGTTTGCCGCCTTTGATCACGCTTTCCGGCGTGACGCGCTCGTTTGTTATGCGGTCAAGGCAAACTCCAACCTCGCCGTCCTGCAGGTTCTGGCCCGGGCAGGCGCCGGTTTCGACATTGTCTCGCTCGGTGAGCTCAAGCGCGTCATCGCTGCCGGGGGCGACCCGGGCAAATCCGTGTTCGCCGGCGCCTGCAAGCTCGATCATGAGCTCGAGGGCGCACTGCAGGCCGGCATTCGGTGTATCAACGTCGAGTCCGAGGCAGAACTCGAAAGCCTCGGGGAGACCGCCGGGCGCCTTGGCGTGGAAGCCCCGGTCGCCCTGCGGGTCAACCCGGACGTCGCCGCCGGCGCTCACCCGCATATCGCCACGGGTCTGAAGGAGCACAAGTTCGGCATTCCGCTGGACCGGGCCCGGGACATCTACGACCGAATCGCCGCCCACGATGCGCTCCGGGCCCACGGGGTGGCCTGCCACATCGGGTCCCAGATCATGGACCTGGCGCCGCTCGCGGAATCCGCCGCCCGGGTCGCCGAACTGGCCCGGGAACTCCTGTCCGCGGGCCATGAACTGGTCAGCCTCGATCTCGGCGGCGGTCTGGGTACGGATACGCCGGACCAGGCAGCGCCCTCACCGCTTCAGCTGGCCCGGGCCCTCGAGGAGGCCACGGCGGGGCTGGACCTCGAGCTGGTCATCGAGCCCGGCCGCGCCATCGCCGGACCCGCGGGCCTCCTGCTGACCAGGGTGGCCTACACAAAGGACGGGGATGACCGGGCGTTTGCCCTCGTGGATGCGGCGATGAACGATCTCCTGAGGCCGGCACTGTACGGAGCCTGGCACGACATTCTCCCGGTCGTGCCCGCAGGCAGTGCGCGGCGCATGGATGTTGTCGGCCCGGTGTGCGAGTCGGCCGACTTTCTCGGCAAGGACCGGGAGCTGGCCGTCACCGCGGGCAGTCTGCTGGCGGTGGCCGATGCCGGCGCCTACGGATTTACGATGAGCTCCAACTACAACAGTCGGCCGCGCTGCGCGGAGGTCATCATCGACTCGGGACAGGCCCGGCTGATACGGGCCCGCGAAACCTTTGACGACCTGGTCCGCGGCGAACGGCTGCTGGCCTGACAGGACCGAAAGAACCGGATCCGGTGCGAGGAACCGTCCCGACCCCATGAGCAAGAACAACCCAGACACGAAGCCCCTGGTCCTGATCGACGGGTCTTCCTACCTGTACCGGGCATTCCACGCGCTGCCGCCGTTGACCAACAGCGCCGGCGCACCGACCGGTGCTCTCCTGGGTGTGCTGAACATGCTCTACAGGCTGCTGGACGAGGAGGCGCCCGAGCAGATGGCCGTGGTCTTCGATGCCAGCGGCAAGACGTTCCGGGATGAGCTGTACGACCAGTACAAGGCCAATCGCCCCCCCATGCCCGATGAGCTGCGCGCCCAGATCGAACCGCTGCTCGACGCCATCGACGCGATGGGCCTGCCGCTGCTGCGTATTGCCGGCGTCGAGGCCGACGATGTCATCGGCACCCTCGTGCGCGAACAACTGGATGCCGGCGGCGACGTGCTGGTGTCCACGGGCGACAAGGACATGGCTCAGCTCGTGACAGACGGGGTCCGGCTGGTCAACACCATGAGTGACACGACGCTGGACCGGGACGCGGTTGTGGCGAAATTCGGCGTCGAGCCGGAACAGATCGTGGACTGGCTGGCCCTGGTCGGAGACAGCTCCGACAACATTCCGGGTGTTCCGAAGGTGGGCCCCAAGACGGCCGCGAAGTGGCTGTCCCAGTATGGAGACATCGATACGCTGATCGAAAAGGCCGGGGAGATCGGCGGCAAGGTGGGCGAGAGTCTGCGCAACAACCTCGATCAGCTGGCCCTGTCCCGGGAGCTGGCCACTATCCGACAGGACGTGGACCACGGGCTGGATGCCGGCGCGCTCCAGCGTCGCGAACCCGACCATGAACGGCTCGCCGGGATATTCCGGGAGTTCGAACTCGGATCGCTGCTCAAGCGGCTGCCGGAGGACATGGCGGACCCGGCCGGAAGCGCCGATACAGCTCAGGAGGAGAGCCACCACGAGATCATCCTGGACGAAGCAGCGTTCGAGTCCTGGCTGGCGGAGCTGGAGACCGCGGAGGCATTCGCCTTCGACACCGAGACCACCAGCCTCGACTACATGCGGGCACAGATCGTCGGGGTGTCCTTTGCCGTGGAGCCGGGCCGCGCGGCCTATGTGCCCGTCGCCCACTGCTATCCCGGCGCACCGGACCAGCTGAGCCGCGATTTTGTGCTGGCCCGTCTCAAACCCCTTCTGGAGGATGCCAGGCGACCAAAGATCGGCCATCACCTGAAGTACGACGCCCACGTCCTAGCGAATCACGATATCGCATTGCGCGGGATCGACTTCGACACCATGCTCGAGTCCTACGTGCTCAACAGCACGGCGACCCGTCACGACATGGATTCGGTGGCGAGGAAATACCTGGGCGTGGAAACCATTCACTACGAGGACGTGGCGGGTAAGGGCGCGAAACAGATCGGATTCGACGAAGTCGCGCTGGAACAGGCCGGACCCTACGCCGCCGAGGATGCCGACATCACCCTGCAGCTGCACGCCGAACTGTGGCCGAGACTCGGCGCCGCGGGTGAGCTGGAGCGGGTATACAAAGAGATCGAGCGGCCGCTGGTGCCGGTTCTCGTCGCGATGGAATCGACCGGCGTGCTTCTCGACCCGGACATGCTGGCCACCCAGAGCCGGGAGCTCGGTGACGCGATGGCAGAACTCGAACAGCGCGCCCATGAAGCGGCCGGCGGAGTTTTCAACATCGGCTCGCCCAAGCAGCTTCAGGAGGTGCTGTTCGAGCGGCTGGGACTGCCGGTGCTGGGCAAGACACCCAAGGGCCAGCCCTCCACCGCCGAGAACGTCCTGCAGGAACTCGCGGAAACCTACGAACTCCCGCGTCTCGTGCTGGACTACCGGGGCCTGGCCAAGCTGAAGTCCACGTATACCGACAAGCTGCCGACCCAGATCAACCCGGATACGGGCCGGGTGCATACCTCCTACCACCAGGCCGTGGCCGCCACCGGCCGGCTCTCTTCCACGGACCCGAACCTGCAGAACATCCCGATCCGCACGGCCGAGGGCCGGCGCATCCGCAAGGCCTTCGTGGCGCCGGACGGTTGGCGTCTTGTGGCGGCGGACTATTCCCAGATCGAGCTGCGGATCATGGCCCACCTCTCCGGCGACGAGGGCCTGATCAACGCGTTCCGGGACGACCAGGACATTCACCGCGCCACGGCCGCCGAGGTGTTCGAAACCGCTCCTGGTGCCGTCACCCAGGATCAGCGCCGCTCGGCAAAAGCGATCAATTTCGGACTGATCTACGGGATGTCCGCCTTCGGGCTCGCCCGCCAGCTGGGCATCGAACGGGGCGAGGCGCAGGACTACGTGAACCTGTATTTCGCCCGGTATCCCGGAGTCAAGGCGTACATGGAACAGACCCGGGAGCGGGCCCGGGAAGACGGCTACGTGGAAACCGTGTTCGGCCGCCGCCTGTATCTTCCCGAAATCTCCTCACGAAACGTCCAGCGGCGCCAGTATGCGGAGCGCAGCGCCATCAACGCGCCGATGCAGGGCACTGCGGCCGACATCATCAAGCGAGCCATGATCGGCGTCCAAGACTGGCTGGCGGAGGAGTCACTGGATGCGCGCCTGATCATGCAGGTCCACGATGAACTCATCCTCGAGGTGCCCGGGGGCGAGCTCGAACGTGTCACGGCCGGACTCACAAAGATCATGGAAGCCGCCGCGGAGCTGGACGTGCCGCTGCGAGTGGACCTGGGCACGGGCAGTAACTGGGACGAAGCGCACTAGCTGTCTGATTCCGGGAGGCGGGACGACCGACGGCGGAAGATTCAGCGTGGGGCGTGCACGGCGCCGGGATGCGGGTTCCGACCAGGCGTGAAAACGCCGACGCGCCGCCACCGGACGGAGCCGGATGAAAAGCGGCGCGGTGCCACCGTCCCTCTCCCGCAATGGCGTTGATCGTCAGCACCCCCGGATCGGGCCGCGCGGCCCGGGAGGTCTACACCGCAGACGCCGCTACTCCGGCCAACGGCCTCAATCGAAGGGCCTGGGCGGTGGCGTATCGTCCCGCGAAGGCGGCAGCACAGGCAGCTCGAAGCGCGGCTGATCCCCCGTCAGCGTCTTTAAGAACGCAACGATCTGCGCGTTCTCCTCGGGAGTATAGGTCCGGCCCAGCTGCAGCCGACCCATGAGGTCGACCGCGTCGGTCAGCGTCGCGGCCTCGCCGTCGTGGAAGTAGGGATAGGTCAATTCCACGTTCCGCAGGGTCGGCACCTTGAAGCTGAACCGATCCGCGTCCTTGCCGGTGACCGCGATACGGCCTTCGGCGGGATTACTGGTCTGATAGGGCTCGACGACGCCCATCTTCTGGAAGGACGTGCCGCCCACGGCCTCACCGTTGTGACAGGCCACGCAACCGCTGGTCTTGAAGAGCTCGTACCCGGCCTTTTCGTCCGCGGTGATGGCCTTCTCCTCGCCGAGCAGCCAGCGATCGAACCGGCCGTTGGGCGTGACCAGGGTCTTCTCGAACTCGGCGATGGCTTCGGTGACTTCGTCGATGGTGATCTCGCCGGCCCCGAAGACCTGCCGGAACTCGATGGCGTACTCGGGAATGGACCGCAACACGTCGACGGTCAGGGTGTGTGAAAACGCCATCTCCTTGGGATTCTCGATGGGGCCACCGGCCTGCTCCTTCAGGTCCCTGGCGCGACCATCCCAGAACTGCGCAACGTTCAGGCTGGAATTCAGGACCGTGGGCGCATTGATGGGGCCCTGCTGCCAGTTATGGCCGATGGACGTCTTGAGATTGTCCGTGCCGCCCATGCTCAGGTTGTGGCAGGAATTACAGGAGATAAAGCCCGAACGGGACAGCCGGGGATCAAAGTAGAGTTTCTTGCCCAGTTCGACCTGGGCCAGGTTGACGTCCTGGACGGGACGCACGGGCTGGATCGGCTCGGCGGCCTGAACGGCGGCGGTGAAAAGCAGTCCGCCGACGAATACGACGAGGGGGTTCGGTACGAGTTTCATGAGCGTCGACCTCATTGAGACGGGCGAGCACCCGCTGCCAGCGCGGGCGCTCAATCATTACATTAGATCTTTCTCATATGAGTTTAGCGAGCACCTTCGCGCGGGGCACCCGTACTAATACCTATGTCATCGACACGAGTTACCCGAAGCGGCCCCGCCACGCCCGTGGCATTTCCGTACTGGCCCAGGCACCGCGACATCCTTAAACAACTCATTGCATTGCCGCCGCAGACGGACATCCAGCCGGACGAGCCGCTGTCACGCTAAAGCGCGGACACCGAGCAGGTCATGCCCCGAAACCGTGCTGCCTCACCGGCCAGAACCCCGATCTACGGCAACGATCCGTTGCGGGCAGCGCCGATTGACACGCCCAATCAATTCGATACTTCGCCCACGAAACCGACTCTCGGACTCGGGCGGGGCAGATGCGGTCCTTCGCGGCGGAGGATATCGACACCTGCGTCTATTCCCGGCCCCTCAGGTTGTCTGGACCTGTTCGGGGAGGCCCCCGACAATCCCGTCGCCCGGCCTCATCCGACGCGCTCGGTGGACGTTCTCGGCACCATGAAAAGAAATATCAGCAGCAGAACCGGGCATCCAGGTTGTACGGCCAATTCATGGCCCGCGTGAGGTTGAGATGAATGATGGCTGAGGGAGGCGGAGGCCGGCTCGATTGATCGGTTCTGCTTCGGAGGCGGGGCCGGTTCGCCGGTAAGAGGTGCTAAAGCGTACTGGGATCCGTATCCTTGCGGTCTTTTGGAGGGCATCAGTCATCTTCGGACAGACCTACAAGGACCGGCGGGTGCTGGTCACCGGACATACCGGCTTCAAGGGATCGTGGTTGGCGCTTTGGCTGGAAGGCCTGGGGGCGACGGTCACCGGCTACGCCCTGGCACCCCCCACCGAGCCATCACACTTCGAGCGGCTCTCCCTGAAGGCGAACTCGATCCTTGCGGATGTGCGAGACAGAGCGTCACTGGAGCGGGTCATGCGCGAAGCCCAGCCGGAGATCGTCTTTCATCTGGCCGCGCAACCGATCGTCCTCGAATCCTACACCGATCCGCTAGGGACCCTGTCCACCATCGTCACGGGCACGGCGAATCTGCTCGACGTCTGCCGCTCGGTGGAGAGCGTGCGAGCCGTCGTGATCGTAACGACCGACAAAGTCTACGAGAATCGAGAGTGGGCCTGGGGTTATCGGGAGAACGAGGCCCTGGGAGGGCACGATCCCTACAGCGCCTCCAAGGCCTGCGCCGAGATCGTCACCTCCAGCTTTCGCCGTTCCTTCTTCGAGAAAGATGGCGAGGCGGCCGCGATGGTGGCCTCCGCCCGCGCGGGAAACGTCGTCGGCGGCGGCGACTGGAGCCCCCATCGCCTGGTCCCGGACGTGATGCGTGCCATCAGCAATGGGGAAGCGGCGCGCATTCGCAACCCCTACAGCTCGCGGCCCTGGCAGCACGTACTCGAACCTCTCTCGGGATACCTCGCCCTGGGCGCCGGACTCTTCGAGGGCCGCAAGGAACTGGCGGAGGCCTGGAATTTCGGTCCGGATCCCTCCAGCAACCTGGTGACCAGCGAGGTCTGCGAGTTGATGGAGAAGAGCTGGCCCGCCATCAAGTGCGAGTTCGCCCCGGTGAACGGAGCGCCGCACGAGGCTGGCCTCCTGATGCTGGACAGCGCGAAGGCACGCCACAGTCTGAGCTGGCGACCCGTCTGGGACGTCGAAACGACCATTCAGCGGACCATCGAGTGGTATCGAGCCTTTTACGAGCGCGACACGCTCCTGACCCAAGAACAGATCGATGCCTACGGCGAAGAAGCTCGGACTCTGGGGGTCCCGTGGGCGACAGCCTGATCGTCCATCCCCGACCGCTCGCGGGCAGCGCCGAAATTCCTTCGTAAGTGCGCGATAATTCACCCCTTCGTTTCGCGCCCTGGTTCTCCCAGACGGCGCCGGGAGGGTTGAAGGGGGGCCAAGCGATCCAGCCGGTCAACTCTCCCTTCACCAGCCAGTCGCAGCCCTGCGGTCTGCCCTTTCCTGTGGCTACCGACTTCTCTCACTAGTGCGAGGCTCGTTGTCCCGGCACCGTTTGACAAGCTGGGGCAATCCGATACGATTCCCGCGCCAGATCAGGCATGACGACGGGTCCATCCATGAACACCACACCGGCACACTCCGAGCACCGCGCTGTGGTTCGACTCGTCCGTCCGATTCCCGCTGTGCGGGTTCGCCGGACCGGCGGCTTACCGCAGCGACGTATCCCCACGTAGCCTGAATCCCGATTCCTTTCTCCCGGTTCCGGCTGCGATCCCCGGACCGAAGCCCGTGCGATCGTTTCCCGCGCGGGCGCCCAGCAGAGAATCAGGACATGACCGTTCCACACAGACAGCAACCCGCCTGGCGACGATGGATCGACTTCTTCCGTGAGTCGCTGAAGGACAGCGACACCGACTTCACGAAGGGGCCGATTGGCCGCGCGCTGGGACTGCTGGCGATCCCGATGATGCTCGAGATGTCCATGGAGGCGATTTTCGCTGTCGTGGACATCGCCTTCGTGTCACGCCTGGGGACGGACGCGGTGGCCGCCGTCGGCATCACCGAGGCGCTCCTGACCGTGCTCTACGCCGTTGCCATCGGCCTCGGCATGGGCGTAACCGCCATGGTGTCGCGGCGCTACGGCGCCGGTGATCCGGGCGCGGGGGCGAAAGTCACCGGCCAGGCGATCTGGATCGGTGCGCTGCTGGCCCTGATCATCGGCGTCGTGGGCGTGAACTTCGCCGCGGATCTCCTGCGCATGATGGGCGCCGGCCCTTCCGTGGTCGAAACCGGAACAGGATTCACGGCGGTGCTGCTTGGTGGCTCGGCAAGCATCCTGTTCCTGTTCCTGTTGAACGCGGCCTTTCGCGGCGCGGGCGACGCCACGGTTGCGCTGCGCTCGCTGGCCCTGGCCAACGCAGTCAATATCTTCCTCGATCCCTGCCTGATCTTCGGCCTCGGTCCGTTCCCGGAATTGGGTGTGACGGGCGCGGCGGTGGCGACCACGATCGGCCGCAGCATCGGTGTGCTCTACCTGTTCTGGTACCTGTTCACGGACCGCGGCCGCCTGCGTGTCACGCCGAGGCACCTTCAGATCGACCCGCCGTTGATCCGGCGACTGATCAGGATCTCGATCGGCGGCATCGGCCAGTTCCTGATCTCGGTGTCGAGCTGGATCGCGATCGTGCGCATCGTGGCCATCTACGGCAGCGGGCCAATCGCCGCCTACACGATCGCGCTGCGGCTGATCGAGTTCGCGATCCTGCCGGCGTGGGGTCTCGGCAATGCCGCGGCCACGCTGGTGGGGCAGAACCTCGGCGCAGGACAGCCGGCGCGGGCCGAGCGATCCGCATGGACCGCCGCGAAAGCCAACGTCGTGTTCATGGCGGTGCTCGGTGGCCTGATGCTCGTGTTCGCGCCGATCATCATGAAGTGGTTCACGCAGGACCCGGAGGTCCTGCGCTACGGGACCAGCTGTCTGCGGATCCTCGGCATCGGCTACCCGATCTACGCCGCCGGCATGATCATGATCCAGGCCCTCAACGGGGCCGGGGACACGCGAACGCCCTCGCTCATGAACCTGGTGTGTTTCTGGATGATCCAGATCCCGCTGGCCTACTGGCTGGCAACGGCGGTCGGTCTCGGGCCGAATGGCGTATTTGCCTCCATCGTCTTGTCGGAGTCGCTCCTGACAGTGATGGCTATCCGGGTCTTTCGCAGCGGCCGCTGGCAGACGCAAGTGGCCTGAGCCGCATCCTGGTGCGTTTCCCATGGAGACGGCTTCGCCACTGCCATGCGCCGCCAGGCGCTTCGACGTCGATAGCCCGGACGGCGTGCGGCCACCGCAGGTCGCGTGCGCCGGGCAAGCGGACACGCCGGAGCCGAGCCTTGGCGGGCCCGACGACCCGGGCCTTGAGAGGTTCGTGATGGCTATGGCGAGGGGTTGGGACGGGCCGCCCCTTGCTGACGCCGTCCTAATCTCCGCCGTCAACGCCTCGCGCGCCGCGGATTTCGGCACCGAAGCGCCGAGGTGATCCCGAAGCCTGACCCGAGTGCCTCTTCAAAGGTAGCGGTGGAGACGAAGAACTCAGCGGCGCTGGCGATATTCGAGCGAGGCCGGCGCGGCGACTGACGGCCTGTTCCGGGAAAAGCCTCGGCACATCCCTTGCCCGCGCCCTCGATTCGGGAAGACATGAAACCGTGCCGGGCCGGCCGAAAGCCGGGCCCTATCGGCCCCGCCCCCGGACCGGGCGGAATTTTCGCTCACGCCCGGGAACTCCCTCGCTAAGACTGAGTCTATTTCCCATGAGCGTCGACAAGCCGCTCGCCCGCTGTCCTCCCTGAGCGGGCCAGCAGCCCGGTCTCCCCAACCGGGCGCAGTCCTTGCCCCGGGGCGTCCCCTGATTCGGCCGCCGGGGCTTTTTTTTGCCTGTCAACAATGGCTTGCGCCGCGACGACGGCTGCAGAATGCCGACGTTTCAGGGCTCCGCGGGCGCGGTTCGGGGGCCACTCGGGCCCGCTGGCTGGAGAAATGCCTCGAGAGCGTCCCGGGCCGTTTCGGCACCGGTTTTTTTCAACGCCGAGAACAACTGCGCGCCAGCGGCGGTGCCGAGTTCCCGGCGGACGTCAGCCAGAGCCCGCAATCCCTGCCCTTTCGGCAGTTTGTCCGCTTTGGTCAGCAGCGCGTGGACCGGGCAGCCGCTTGCATCGGCCCAGGCCAGCATTTGCCGGTCGAAGGGTGTCAGGGGTCGACGCACGTCCATAATAAGAAACAGCCCGGTGAGGGACGCCCGGCCGACGAAATACGCGTCCATGAGGGCGCCCCACTGGCGCCGGATTCGGTCCGGGACGTTCGCATACCCGTATCCCGGCAGGTCTACCAGACGCTGGTCCGGCGCGAGTTCGAAAAAGTTGACCAGCTGGGTACGGCCGGGTGTCCGGCTGGTTCGGGCAAGCGCTTTCCTGCCCACGATCGTGTTGATGGCGCTGGATTTTCCAGCGTTCGAGCGGCCGGCGAAGGCAACCTCCCGACCGTCATCCGGGACGAACTGCGCCGGCTGGGCGGCGCTGGTCAGGAAGCGAACTCCGGGATAGAAGGACATGGAGTGGACGGGGTTCCGGAGGGGTGTAGTAAAATGCCGAACTGACCTGCCGGCGCGAGTCTAGCACGCGGGCCGGACAACCGGATTCCAAGACATCGGAGACAATCCCAGATGAGGCACCTCCTCGCGCTGGTCGCGACCCTTGCAGCTTCTCTCGGCACGAACCTGGTCGCCAGGCCCGCGAACGCACAGGACACCGGCTCTGCCGATGCCGGACGCACGAAAGCGGGCGTCTGCGCGGCCTGCCACGGAGCTGACGGCAACAGCGTCAATCCGGAGTGGCCTTCGCTGGCCGGGCAGCACGCCGACTACATCGTGTCCCAGCTGACCGCATACCGGGAAGGCCGCCGGCAGAATGCCCTGATGTCGCCACAGGCGATGGTGCTTTCCGACGAGGACATGCACGACCTGGCGGCCTGGTTCTCGTCTCAGCCGCTGTCCCCTAAGGAAGCGGACCCGGCGCTCGTGAACCGGGGCAGACAGCTCTACACGGGCGGGGACGCCGACCGGGGCATTGCCGCCTGCATCGCTTGCCACGGTCCTCAGGGCCGGGGAAATCCCCTGTCGGGCTATCCGTCTATAGCTGGCCAGCACGCAGCCTATTCGGCCGCCCAGCTCAGGCTCTACGCCAGCGGCGAGCGCCAGGGCGCGAACGCGATGATGCGAAACATCGCGGGGAACATGACCGAAGACGATATCAAGGCGGTAACGTCCTTCATCCAGGGGCTGCGCTGATCCGTCAGATTTCCGGCCATCGTAGCCGGCTGATTCGATTCGGCCGGGCTGGCCGCTATCCCATTTCGAGTTAAGGAGACAAACGATGAGGCAACTCACGGCAATCGGTGCCGCCTTCTTGCTGGTTTTCGCCGCGGCCTGCAGTGCGGACGAGAGCTCAGCCCCGGAGCCGGCGGCGGCCGACGAAGCAGCCAGCCAGGCACCCATCGTGGTCGCACAGGCGGAGGACGCCCAGGCCGGCGAAGCCGCCAGCGCCGAGGGCGACTTCGATCCCAACCGTTTCCAGGCGGGCAAGCATTACACGATCCTCACACCCGCTCAGCCGACGAGCGTGGGCCCGGACGAAGTGGAGGTTGTGGAGGTCTTCTGGTACGGCTGCCCCCATTGCTACACCCTCGAGCCCTTTGCGGAGCGCTGGGAGAAGTCCGGCAAGCCCGCGAGCACCGAATTCGTGCGCATGCCCGCGGCTCTGAATCCGAACTGGCAGACTCACGCGCGCCTGTTCTACGCCGCCGAGGCCCTCGGCGTGCTCGAAGAGGTCCACGGCGATATCTTCCGGGAAATCCACGTGAACCGGAATCCGCTGAACACGGAAGCCCTCATGGTGGCCTTCTTTGGCGATCACGGCGTTTCCCGGGAGGATTTCCTCGAGGCCTGGAACTCCTTCGCCGTGGAAACCAACCTGAAGCGCTCTGACAGCGTGGTCCGCCGCTACCGGATCACCGGCGTGCCGGCGGTGGTGGTCAACGGCAAGTACGTCACGGGCGCGGACAAGGCCGGCGGCAATGAAGCGGTCTTCGAGGTCGTGAACTTCCTGGTCGAGAAAGAGAAGCGCCGCCTGTAAGCCCGGATGGCGCCGCCAGTCAAGACCTGAGGGCCGCCGCTCCGGCGGCCCTTTTTTTGGCGCTGCCGGCACCGAAGGCCGCAATCGCGCCGAGGCAACTACCGATTGGAGAGCGCGGGCCGACTCTCTATCCTTGGCCCA